>JAEULH010000086.1 GCA_016793925.1 Rhodospirillales bacterium
CGGTTCCGAGCAGGCAGGCGTTTTCCTCCGCCCGGAAGATGTCGATCAGGGTGCCGGTGTCGATCGCGTCGACATGCTGAGCGTAGAGGCGCAGGCCGGCCGCGGCGAGATCGGCGCCGATCCGCCGGTGCACCGAGCGCAGCCGGTTGATGGAGGTGAACAGCCCGAGGCCGCCGCCGCCCGCGGCCTTGAACAGCTCGCGGTAGGCCGCCGCGATCTGGGCCGGATCGTCGCGGGCAACGTCGGTGACAATGAAAACGCGGGTTTGCGCCGCATAATCGAACGGCGAGCGCACCAGCGAGCGAACCGGCGGTGTCGGCAGGTGCGAAGTGCCGGTCCGCCGCTCTGCCGCGAGCCAGTCGGCGTCGTCGTCGCCGCTGCCGTCGCGCAAGGTGGCCGACGTAATCGCCGCACCGTGGGCGGGGGCGAGGACGAGGGCGGCAAACGCGCGAGTGGGGTCGAGCCAGTGGCGGTGGAAGCCGGCATCGACCTCGCGGCCGCCGACGCGCTCGATCGCAAACCAGTCGACATACGCGGCGGGCGTCGCGTCGGGGAGCGAGCGGAGCATCGCCCGCCAGCCCTCGACCGGCATGATCGCGCGGCGTTCGAGCGTCCGTCGGGTGCTGTCGAGCCGTTGCCGGGCCGCACTGTCGAGCGAGGCGGCCTTGTCGTCGAGCATCCGTTGCGCCGCCGCGGCAAGCCGGCGCAGCGGCGCCTCGAGGCGGCCGAGCCCGCTTTCGAAGCGGTCGGCGGCTTCGATCAGCCCGGGGACCGGCGGACGCACCGCGGTCTCGAGGCTGTAGGCCGAATCGCCGTCACGACTTCGGGCGTGGACCTGCTGGCGAACGAGGGCGAGAAAGGCCTCGCCGCCACCGGCCGGCACGCCGCCGGCGAGCCGCGCCCGCCATCCGGGGCCGGGCAGGCAGGCGGCCGCCACCAACGCCTCCGCCAGGGCTGCCGCAGCGTCGCCGTCGGCCTCGGCGACATCACCCAGCCGTTCGCTCAGGCCGCGCCGTCGCGATCGCCGGCCGCCTTCGGCGCCACGCAGCCAGCGGCGCAGTTCGGCCGCCTCCAGACCACACAGGTGGAGCGAGAACACGGCGTCGGCCGCATCGAAGAGATGATGCCCCTCGTCGAAAACGTACCGGAGCGGGATGCGCCCCTCGTCGCCGCCGCGAGCGGCCTGCCTCAAGACCAGAGCGTGGTTGGCGACAACCAGCTCGGCGCTTCGGGCCCGCCGGATCGATCGCTCGATGAAGCACTTCCGGTAGTGGCGGCAGGCGCTGTAGATGCATTCCCCCCGGGTGTCGGTAAGGCCGAGGATCAGGTTCGGTCCGAGCAGATCCGCAAGCCAGCCGGGAAAGTCGCCGCCGACCATGTCGCCGTCGCGGCTCGCCGCAGCCCAGCGGGCGACGAGACCCAAAGCGACCCGGTTGACGCCGGCGTCTGCGCCGCCGCTCGCAAGAGCGTCCTCCAGGTTGAGCAGGCATAGCGTGTTCTCCCGGCCCTTGCGGATGACGACGCGGCGAGCCTTCTCGGCGAAGTTGGGGTAGACGCGGTCGAGTTCGCGATCGATCTGTCGCTGGAGGTTCCGCGTGTAGGTGCTGATCCACACCGGCGCGCGGTTCTTGCGCGCCCACACCTCCGCCGGAGCTATGTAGCCGATGGTCTTGCCGACGCCGGTTCCGGCCTCGGCGAGGACGATCTGCGGGACCCCCGAGCGGTCGCGGGGCGCGAACGCGCCGGCCACGGCGCTGACGAAGGCCAGCTGTTCGGCGCGCGGTTCGGCCTCGCTGCCGAGAAACTGGATCAGCCGCGCCCGCGCCTCGACCGGCTCCACCGGCCACGAATCCGGCGGCGGCTCGGGCGGCGCATCCTCCCACTCGCGCAGCCGCCGCCACACCTTCAGCCCCGCCAGCGGTTCGCCGCGTGGCCTCAGTTCGCTTGCAAGCGCCGAGAGAACCGCCCTCGCCCACTGCCATTGCGAATCACCCATGGCCCAGGCGACGGCCTCGGCGTCCGCCCCGGGAGAGGCGGTCAGCTCGCCGAGAAGAGCGCGCGCGGCGGCGTACAGACACGCGGCTTCCGCCTCGAGGCTCGCCGGCGCCGGCAGAAGCAGGGCGTCGGACAGGCCCAGAGGCGTCGGCACGCAGAATCGGGCCGGCCGGACGAAGGCGAACAACTCGAGCACGTCGTGAGCTGCGAACGGCCGGGCGCCGAGGCGGCGGGCGACGGCCCGGGCGTGGCAGACCAGGGGCATGGCGCCCCGCTCGACCCGACGCGCCGCCTCGCCCGGATCGAGGCGCTCGACCTCGCCGTCCGGCGAGACCCAGACGGCCTCATCGAACCCGACGGCGAGGGCCGGTGCGTCGGGAAGCCGCGCGCGAGCGGCGGCACGTACGGCACGATCCATGGATCCATTATAGGGATTCGGCAACGGCCGCGTCAGGCCGTTGCTGCCAGCCGGCGGCGGCGGACGGCGGCGGACGGCGACAACCGCGCGGCTCAGGCCGATTGCGGCGCCGTTCCGCAGAGTTCGGCGATCGCGCCGAAATAGGCGCGCCGGCCGATCATCATCAGATCGTTGTGGCCGGCGCCGGGGACGGAAACCAGCTTCTTGTTCGTCGCCGGCGAGGCCTCGTAGAGGGCGCGGGCGTCGCCGATGGGAATGATCCAGTCGCGCTCGCCATGGATGATGAGGGTCGGCAGGGTGACCCGGTCGATCTTCTCGAGGTTGCCGAAGCCGTCCTTCTGCTCGTAGGCGTCGGGGAGTTGAAGAAAGCCGATGCGTTCGATCAGCGGGAACGTGTAGGCGAACCCGCTTTCGAGGATGAGGCCGTCCAGCCCTCCGGTTGCGCGCGAGGCGACCTCCAGCGCGGCGGCGCTCCCGAGCGACCGGCCCATGACATACAGCCGCTCGGGCTGGATCCCGACTTCGGCGAACACGTCGCCGATCCGTTCGAACGTCGTGAGCGCATCGCGAACCAGCGCCGTCGCCGTGGGCGAACCGTCGCTGGCGCCGTAACCGCGGTAATCGACGACAACCAGCGTCAGCCCGAGTTCGGTGTAGAACGAGGCGATCGTGTCGTAATCGGAGGCGATCTCGCCGTTGCCGTGGAAGAACAGAATCACCGGCGCCGTCTGCGCCGCCACGTAGACCTTGCCGCCGAGCATGTTGCCGTCATCGACGGGAATGCGGACAAGGTGGACGTCGGCCGGCAGGTGCGATTCGTCGAAGTCGCGGCGCGGATAGAACAGGACGCCGAGCACCTCGGGCCGATCAAGGACATCGTAGCGCTTGTCCGTCATCTCCCCCCCTATCGACGACTGCGTCGAGCGACCACGAAACGAACCTACCATCCGCCCGATGTTTTTCCACACCATCGCTCGCGCTTTCCCTTACCGCGCCGCTGCACGCAGTTCACTATCAATCTCCGTTAAACTGGCCCGATTGCCAACACCGATGGTGCGGAGACGGTGCGGTTGCGGTCCATCCGGCCATTGCGTCTTGCGACGAGAAAGCCGCTGCAATGCTCCCCGGCAATGCACACGCGAAGATTTTGTGGCAGAATGCGCGCCAGCCGCGGGGACCGCGCGATCGAACGCGGCTGAGGCGGGCGCTTGCGGTTGCGCCGGGCACTTTCGCTGGATCACCTGTTCCGAGCGCATGAGATTTCTCCACACCGCCGACATTCACCTCGACAGTCCGCTGACCGGCCTGAGCGCCGCCAACGATCTCCCTCTCGATCGCCTTCGCGAGTCGACCCGCCAGGCGCTCGCCAACCTTGTCGATTACGCGCTTGCCGAGGCCGTCGATTTCATCGTCATCGCCGGCGATCTCTACGACGGCACCTGGCACGACTTTACGACCGGGCTTTATTTCGTCCGGCAGATGGCGCGTCTCGACCAGGCCGGCATTCCGGCCTATGTCGTGCTCGGCAACCACGACGCGGAGAACCGGCTGACCCGCAAGCTCACGCTTCCGGGCAACGTTCACGTCTTCCCGGCGGAGCGAGCCGAGACGGTCTTTCTCCCTGACCGCTCGGTCGCCCTGCACGGACGCAGCTTTCCCACCGCCGCGGTCGGCGACAACCTCGTCCTCGCCTACCCGCCGGCCGCGCCGGGATGCTTCAACATCGGCCTGCTGCACACGGCGGCCGGCGGCCGCGAGGCTCACGCGAACTACGCGCCCTGCGCGCTGTCCGATCTTCTCGCCAAGGGCTACGACTACTGGGCCCTCGGCCATGTCCACGCGCGCGAGGTCCTTCACGAACACCCGCACATCGTCTTCCCCGGCAATCTCCAGGGCCGTCACATCCGCGAGACCGGAACGAAGAGCTTCACCGCGGTGCGCGTCGAGAATGGGCGGGTGGTGGCGGCAGACCCGGTCGCCGCCGATGTGGTCCGTTGGCTGCGCTGCCCCGTCGATCTTGCGAACGCCGCCGATCTGGACGACGCCGTCGATGCGATCGGCGCAGCGCTTCTCAAGGCGTCCGACCAGGCCGAAGGTCGGCTCGCCGTCGTCCGGCTTGTGCTCGAAGGCACTTCGCCGGCCCACGCGCACTTCGCCGCGCAGCGCGAGCGCTTGATGGCCGAATGCCACGCCGCGGCCGCGCGCGTATCCTCGCAGCTGTGGATCGAGAAGGTCGAGGTGAGGACGCGGCCGATTTTCGAGCAAACCGCGACCGCGGCCCGCGCCGACGCGATCGGTGCGTTGATCCGCTCGGTCGACGCCCTGGCGAGGGACGACGAGGCCCGCGCCGCTCTTTCCCGCGAGCTGAACGAACTGGTCAGCCGGCTGCCGGACGAGCTCAAGGGGCGCTGGTGGAAGGGCGGCGTGGAAACGCTTGGCGGCGGATCCCGTTCCCCCTCGATTGACGAAAGCAGCCTCGGGACGGTCATCGCGGCGGCCCGCAATCTGCTCGCGGTCCGGATCCTAGACGCCGAGGGAGAGGCATGAGAATCGAGCGGCTCGCGCTCGAGCGCTACGGTCATTTCAGCAACTACGAGACCGACCTCGGCGGCGACGGCGTCCGTCTGGTGGTTGTCCTCGGCCGCAACGAGGCCGGCAAGACCACCGCGCTGAGAGCCCTTGGCGATCTCCTGTTCGGCATCGAGCCACGCTCTCCGTACAACTTCCGTCACGACTACAAGGACATGCGGATCGGCGCCGAGTTGCGCGGAAGCGATGGCCGCCGCCTGACGGTGCGCCGGCGCAAGGGCAACCAGAACACCCTTCTCGACGCCGAGAACCGGCCGCTCGGCGACGACGCGCTGGCGCCCTTCCTTGGCGGCGCCGACCGCTTCGTCTTCGACAACCTTTTCGGTCTGACGCACGAGGCGCTCAGGTCCGGCGGCGACCGGATGCTTGCCGCAAGGGGCGATCTCGGGCGGATGCTGTTCGAAGCGGGCAGCAGCATGCGCAACATCACCCAGGTGCTCGATGCCCTCGAGGGCGAGGCCGCAGCGCTCTTCACGCCGCGACGCGTGTCCAGCAAGCCGTTCTACGTCGCCTCCGACGCCTGCAACGCCGCCGGCCGCGACGGCCGGCAGGCGACGTTGTCCTTCGAGCGCTGGCAGCAGAGCGAGCGCGAACGCATCCAGGCCGAGGCGGAACAGGATGGCGTCCGCCACCGACAAGACGATCTCGAGACGAAGCGGGCACGGCTCGAGCGGATCCGCCGCACCCTGCCGTGGGTCGTCCAGATGCGCCAGGTCGAAGCCGAACTCGCCGAACTCGCCGATGCGCCGATCATGCCCGCCGATGCCGGCGAGCGGCTCAATCGCGCCAGGCCCGCTTTCGAGGTCGCCCGTGACAGACTTGAGCGCGAGCAGGCGGCGGCGGCGAACGCCCTCGCCCGCCTTGCGGCGCTCGACATTCCCGAGGCGCTGCTCGCCGCCGGCGACGAGATCGAGCGGCTGTATCAGCGCCGCGGTGCCATCCTCGAGGGGCGCAACGAATTGCCTGCGCTGAGGGAGAGGCGCGACGAGCTGCAGGCCGAGGCGGTGCACCTGAGAGCCGAGCTTGCCTGCGCCGAGAGCGCGCGCCCGAGCGAAACCGAACTCGCTGAGGTCCACGAGCTGATCGCGCGCGACAGCGAGCTCGGCAAACAGGTCGGCGACGTTGCCGAGCGCCAGGAGGCAGCGGCGGCGGCGCTCGCCGGCATCGTCGGCCGGCTGGAGACGCTGCCACCCGAACGGAACCTTGGCCGCCTCGCGATGGCGGTCGAACAGACGCAGTGCCTCGGCGATCTCGACAGCCGCCTGGCCGATGCAACAACCGCTGCCGCGGACGCCGGCGCGCAGCTCGCGCGCTCGCTCGCCGCCTTGGCGCTGTGGGCCGGAGACGCGGCCGCGCTGGAGGCGCTGGCGCTGCCGGAACGAGACACGGTCGGGCGCTTCGAGCGCGAGTTCAGCGACACGCGAATGCTGGCGCAAGGCGCGAACGACCGGATGCAGAAGGCGGAAGAAGAACGGCAGCAGTGCCTTCGCGAGCTCGCCGCCCTCCGTCATGGGCGCCCGCTGCCGACGGCCGAGGCCGTCGCCGCGGCGCGGGGGCATCGCGACCTTGGCTGGACGCTGATCCGCCGCCTTTACATGGAGCGCGAGGTGGTCTCCGAGGCGGACGTCGAGGCCTTCGCCCCGCAAGAACACCTGGCGGAGCGCTATGAGAAAGCGGTCGCCGCCGCGGACGCGCTCGCCGACAGGCGCGAGGCCGAAGCGCAGCGGGTCGCCCGTCACGATCAGGTCAGCGCCGACCTCGACGCCGCGGCCGAGCGCCGTCGCCGCTTCGCCGAGGAGGCCGCGCAGAAGGAAGCGGCGCTCGCCGCGTTGCGCGAGGAATGGCGAAGCATCTGGCGGCCAGCCGGGATCGAACCGCTGCCGCCCCGCGAAATGGAGTTGTGGCTGGCTCGCCGCCAGGAGGTCCTCGGCGATTTTGAGGCGGTTCGCGCGACGCAACGCGCTGTGGTCGAGACAGAGGCGCGGCTGACCGGGGCGCGTTGCGACCTGGAGGCGGAGTTGCGGGCGGTGCAGCCATCGCTGCGGGACGGATGCGGGCTGACCGATCTCCTCAAGGAGGCAAAGGCGCTCCTCAAGAGCGGCGGCGAGGCGGCGCAAAGGCGTGCCGTGTTGGAGGAGAAACGGGATCTTCAAAAGACGACGCTCGATTGCGAGCAAAGCCGTCGGGCGGCATTGGCCGAGCGGTGCAAGGACTGGCGGGCGGCGTGGGCGAGCGCGCTCGCGCCTCTCGGCCTGTCGGCAACGCTGACGCCGGCAGCGGCCGCTGCGGCCGTGCGCCTGTGGGAAGACATACGGCGCAACGAGGTCGCGCTGGCCGAGGTCGACCGGCGCAGCGACAGGATCGCGCGCGACGGCGCAGCATTCGCCGGCGAGGTTGAACGGCTCGTCGCCGACGCCCTGCCGGGACGGCCGCTCACCGGCGATCCCCTGGCCGCAACCGCCGAGGCGTTCGAACGGCTGCAGGTGGCGCGTCAGGATGCGCGCAACAAGCGCGACCTGGAGGACGTTCTGCACAAGGCGCAAGCGGCGGCGGCGCAGGCGCAAATCGAGGCCGAGGCGGCGCGGGCCGAGCTGGATCACCTCAAGGACGTCGCCGGCTGCGCCAGCGACGATGCCCTGGCCGCAGCCATCGATCGGTCCAGGCGCAAGCAGGACCAGACGGTCGAGCTGGCGAGGTTAAAAAAGGAGATTGTCGCCAACGCCGAAGGGTTCGGTCCCGAAGTGGCCATTGCCGAGACGGAAGGCCGCGATCCCGACGAGATGCTGGGCGAGATCGCGGCCATCATCCATGAAAGCGAGGATCTGCGCGCGGAAGCGGAAACGCTGAGCGAGCGGGTGGCGACGTTTCGCCGGCGGCGCGACGAGCTGGAGGCCGGCACCGCCGCGATGGCCGCGGAGCAGGCCCGGCGCAACGCTCTCGCCGATCTCGAAGACTGCAGCGAGCGCTGGATGGCGATGAAAGCCGCGGCCTTCCTGCTGCGCCGCAGCATCGACCAGTTTCGTCGCGAGCGGCAGGGGCCGGTTCTCGGTCGCGCCGAGAACCTGTTTTCGGCGCTGACCCTCGGCAGCTTCGTCCGCTTCAGGATCGATTACGACAGCGCCGACCAGCCGCTCCTCCTCGGCGTTCGCGCCGACGGCGCGTCCTGCCCCGTCGACGGGATGAGCGACGGCACCCGCGACCAGCTTTTCCTCGCGCTGCGTCTGGCCGCCGTCGAAAGCTTCCTGACGAACGACGAACAGCTCCCCTTCGTCGCCGACGACCTGTTCGTTCACTTCGACGACGCGCGGGCCACGGCCGGGCTGAAGGCGCTGATCGAACTCGGCGGCAAAACCCAGGTGCTGCTTTTTACCCATCACCATCATCTCGCCGAACTGGCCCGACAGGCAGGGGACAGCCGGGCGGTCCGCATTCAGTCGTTGGATCGGCCCGCTCTCGCCCGCCCTCGTTTCGAGGCAGAGATGGCGATCGATTGAAGGCGCCGCGTGCGTCGACCCCGCGGAAATGCGACCGGTTCGACCGTTTCGCCGCCGCGGCGGCCTCACCCATCTGAACGCTCTTGCGGCCAACGAACGGCGCGGCGGACGTTATACTGCAGTGCAGCAATGGATTATAGGTTTGACAGCCTGCCGCCATAGGTATGCAATTGTATTCGAGGCGCGCAAATCAAGAAGCGGTTGGATAAGGGACGTTTGGATGTCATGCCCGTATTTGGGCGGCGAAGGCGCTGGCGCGCCGCAGGTCTGGGATGAGGACGCGGCATTTTTGCCGAACCTCGCGTCCGGCCCCGTCGTCATCACCGGCCGCTACGCCAAGACCAGCGTGCCGGCCGCGCATCGCGTCGACATGGCCGCGGAGTTGGCGAGAATCCGTCGCGTCTTGACGGTCCTTCGGGCGGAAGACGCCATTTTGATCGAGATCGCGTTGGACGAGGCGCGCTACCAGTTCGCCAGGTCGCAACCGAACGCCGACAAGATCGGAGCCGCCGTTCAGCGGGCGCTCGACCTTGCCAGCCGCGACGACGGCTTCGATGAGCGGCGCGAAGCCCTGGTCGCACCCCTGCGCCACGTTTGCGCCTGGCTCGGGGCGCCTTGGCATCGCCTACTCGGCTTCGTCGGCCTTACATTCTGAACATTCTCGGGGCGCCGGGAAGGATTTCGACGGCCGGGGCAGGATGCTCGGCCGGTCAGATCGCGAGCGCGCCGTCGTTCAGGTCCGCAGCGAGCAACGCAGACGCGCTGCAGTAGTCGACCGGAGCGCCGAAGAAATAGCCCTGACCGTAGTCGCAGCCGGCGGATCGCATCCAATCGCACTGCATCGCCGTCTCGATGCCCTCGGCGATGACGCTAAGGTCCATGTTCTTCCCGAGCAGCAGGATGGTTCGCGCCATTTCGACGTGCTCGCGTCCGGCCATCAGGCGACTGGTGAAGGCCCGGTCGATCTTCAGCACGGAGACGGGGAAGGTGTGGAGGTGACTGAGCGAGGAATAGCCCGTCCCGAAGTCGTCGATGCAAAGCCGGGCACCGAGGTCGGCGATGCCGCTCAGCGTCCTGTGAACCTCGATCGGGTTCGACATCATGATCGACTCGGTGATCTCGAGTTTAAGGTTTGGCCCCGGCAGCCCTGTCTCGTTGAGCGCGCGGGCGACCCGCTCCACCGCATCCTCCTGCTCGAGCTGTGCAGCCGAGACGTTGACGGACATGAAGAGGTGCTCGCAGACCCCGCCGTACCGGCGCCGCCAACTGGCGGCGAAGGTGCAGGCCTCCCGCAGCACCCAGTCGCCGATCGGCACGATCATGCCGGTCTCTTCGGCGGTGGGGATGAACTCCGACGGCGGCACGAGGCCTCGGCTCGGGTGGTTCCATCGCACCAGCGCCTCGAAGCCGGCGATCCGCTGGTTTTTCAGGGTGACGATGGGCTGGTAATGAACGACGAATTCGCCTCGGTCGAGGGCATGGCGAAGCTGGGTCTCGATCTCCAGGCGGCTGACGACCGCCTGGTGCATGCCCGGCTCGAACAGCACGGTGGTGCTGCGCCCCCGGTCCTTGGCCTGGTACATGGCGATGTCGGCGTCGCGTAGGACGGCGTCGGCGTCGGCGTAGCCGCCGGAGCGAGCCCAGGCGACGCCAATGCTGAGGCTGACGAAAATGTCCCGGCCGTTGAGGTCCATGGGTTCGTGGCAGGCCTCGTGCAGCCGTTCGGCCAGAGCAAGGGCGCTCGCCGGCATGACGCCGCCCTCGATGAGGATCGCGAACTCGTCGCCGCCGAGGCGGGCCAGCGTGTCGGCCGGGCGCAGGCGCTGCGACAGGCGCTGACTCATCGCGATCAGCAGGTTGTCGCCGACGAGATGGCCATAGCTGTCGTTGATCAGCTTGAAGCGATCGAAGTCGAGGAACAGCACCGCGAACACCGCCTCAGCCGACCGCTCGCCGCGCGCCATGAGTTGGCTCAACCGTTCGAAGAACAGGAAGCGGTTGGGCAGCCCGGTCAGGGCGTCGTGGAAGGCGTTCTTGATCAGGTTCTCCTCGGCCGTGCGCCGCGCGCTGATGTCGATCGCCATGCCCTCATAATAGGCGACTGCACCGCCCGCTCCCCTGACCGCGCGCGTGTTCTGCGAAATCCAGGTCTTCGTTCCGTCCGGCCGACAGACTTCGCTTACGAAGTCGATAACCTCGCCGAAGGTGTTGACCACCCGATCGAAGGCCTCGCGGCTTGCGGCTTTCAACATCACGTCCGGGCGCGCCGCCGCGATCAGCACGTCCGGGTTGGCGTAGCCCAGAATGCGCGCCATCGCCGGATTGGCGCTGATCAGGCTACCGTCCAGCGCCATCTGGAAGATGCCCTCGACCGCGTTCTCGACGATACTGCGATAGCGCTCTTCCGCTTCGCGCAGGTCCGCCGTCCGCTCTTCGACCTGCATTTCCAGAGTTGCGCGCGAACGGCGCAGGGCGCTCGCGGCGGCGTCCAAGGCCGAGCCCGCGCGCTTCGCCCATGTGAGCACCAGAGCGAGCAGCGCGAACATGAGCAACGCCGTCCCCAGGAGCGGGATGATCATCGCGTGAAACATGGCGTAGCCGGGAAGGTTCGGCTGCCAGATCAGGAAGCCGACAATCGCGTGAGGTTCGCCGCCGCTCTGCAGCGCGAGCGAAAGCTCGCCGGCGCCCGCGTTGTCGGTGCTGGCGACACGCAGATCGGACAAGCCGTTGCCGCCGGCGACGCGCGCAAGGAACTGGGGCGAGAAATCCCGGACGAAGACAAGGACGCAGCCCTCGCCGCCGCGATTGGCAGCTCGCGGCCCCTGGGGCTGGATGACGGCTGCGGCTGCAAGATGCACCCGGTCGTAGAGCCGAACCGGCCATACGGCGCGCCGATCTTTCGCGGCCGCGCGGGCCCCGAGGATCAGCGGCGCCAGGGTCTCATACAACGACGGTCCCGTTGCCGTGCCGTACGCTCCGTCCGGCGCGCGATGCGAGGCGAACAGCGGATCATTATCGGGCCCGAAAATGAAAACGTGGTCGATGCCGTAGATCGTGTGCGGTGCCAGCGAAAGCTGATTCGTCGCCCACGTCGCATCGAAACGCTGGTGCAGGTTCAGGTAGACCGAGTCGCCGGAAGCGAAGTCCATCGCCACTTCGCCAAGCCGATCTTCCGCGACGAGCAAGGCTGAAACCGCGTTCCGCCACGACGCCTCCCTGGCGTCGGCGTCGCGGCCGCGCGCGGCGAGCGCGGTCATGATCGCGATCCCGGCCAGCCCGACCAAAAAAAGAGCGATGACCGGTACCGCGATCCGGCGCGTCAATTCGACAGCTCCGGAAAACAGCCCGCCTGACACGGTTGACATCCCCCCGAGCCCACCGGATCACGATTTTAACCTGTCTGTATAACCCGTTGGGGGGTCTATGCCAAGCGCGCATTCAAGCGGAAATGTCGGAATTTTACAGAAAATCGGAGAGCATCTTCTTCCGGGCGCCCCCATGCGGCTTCCGCACGGGGTTCTCCGATGGCCGCTCGGAAATAATGATCTGCGGCTGGCGCGCTATTTGCTTGAAGATGCTGATGCGTGGCGGTCGCATTCTTGTGGCATGATGGCGGCGGCCGTGGCACGGTGTAATCGAATTGCCGCAATTTGTCCTGGCGGCCGAGACAAGATGGAACAGCGGCGCGTCCGCCGTGGGACGATGACGAGGTCAGGCGCCGCACACAGGGAGCAACCTCATGCTGGAAGCAATAAACGACCTCTTGTGGAGCAAGGTACTGATCGCGGCCCTTATCGCTCTCGGGCTTGCGTTCACCATCGTCTCACGTTTCGTACAGTTTCGCTATTTCCTGCAGATGTTCGCCATTGTTCGCCAGGCCTTCCATCACGAGGCCGGTCACCTCAGCTCGTTCCAGGCCTTGGCGCTGAGCGTCGCCGGACGGGTCGGAGCCGGCAATATTGCAGGCGTGGCCGTGGCCCTGACCCTCGGCGGCCCCGGCGCGATCTTCTGGATGTGGATCGTCGGCCTGGTCGGCATGGCGACCAGCTATTTCGAATGCACCCTCGCCCAGGTGTTCAAGAACGCCGAGCCCGACGGAACCTATCGAGGCGGACCCGCATACTATATGGAGCGGGCCTTGCGTCAGCGGTGGATGGCGATGCTCTTCTCCGTCCTGCTGCTGGTCACCTTCGGTTTCGCCTTCTGCGCGCTGCAGTCCTACACGGTGGCGACGTCCCTCGATGACGCTTTCGGCATTCCGCCATACGCCAGCGGCATCGGCCTGGTCGTCATCCTTGGCCTGATCATCTTCGGCGGTGTCAAGCGCATCGCCGATGTCGCCGAGATCGTGGTCCCGGTTATGGCCATCGGCTATTTCGTCATGGCCATCGTCGTCATCCTGCTCAAGATCGACGAGATCCCGGCGGTATTCGCCACGATCTTCCGCAGCGCCTTCGGCCTGGAGCCGGCGTTCGCCGGCGGCATGGGCGCCGCCATCCTGCTCGGCGTCAAGCGCGGGCTCTTTTCCAACGAGGCGGGCCTTGGCAGCGCGCCGAATGTCGCCGCGGTCGCCTTCATCCCGCACCCCGGCAATCAGGGCATCGTCCAGTCTTTCAGCGTGTTCATCGACACGCTGATCATGTGCACCTGCACGGCGGTGATCATCCTGCTCTCCGGCGTTCTCGTGCCCGGCGGCAGCGACGTCGGCGGCGTCGCCATGACCCAGTCGGCGCTGGCGGCCGAGGTCGGCGAATGGGGACGCTCGTTCGTCAGCGTCGCCCTGCTCCTGTTCGCCTTCACATCGATCATGTACAACTACTACCTCGGCGAGAACAGCCTGAACTTCTTCAGCGGAGAGAACAAAACCCTCTTCACGATCTACCGGATCTTCGTCCTGGCGCTGGTCCTGTGGGGCGCGATGCAGGATCTCAGCACGGTCTTCTCCTTCGCCGATGTCACCATGGGCCTGCTGGCGCTGGTCAACCTCGCTGCCCTCGCCTTGCTGTTCAAGATCGGCCTGAGGGTGATGAAGGACTTCGACCGCCAGTTCGCAGCCGGCGAGAAACCGGTGTTCGACCCGGCGAAGTTTCCCGACCTCGACATCGACCCGGAGGCCTGGCCGGCGGAGAAGGCTGCGGCGGTCCGGTCCGCGGCGCCTGGAACTTGAACCGGGATCGGACGATTCGATCCCGCGTCCAGTGCCATCTTCCTTCAACGACGGCGACGGAGGACCTGCATGCAAAACAACGAGACCGAGCGACTCATCGTGCCTGCCCTCGGCCCTCTTTACGCAGCCTTCAGGCCTTACGCGTGGCTGCTGGTCCGCGTCGTCGCCGGCGTAAACCTGCTTCCGCACGGGACGCAGAAGCTGTTCGGCTGGTTCGGCGGCAATGGCATCGAGGCTACGGTGCAGGGCTTCGCCGCCATGGGCTTCGAGCCGGCCGCGCTTTGGGTCTGGCTCGTCGCCCTGACCGAGACGGTCGGCGGCTTCTGTCTCGCCGTCGGGCTGCTGACCCGCCCGGCGGCGCTCGCCATCGCCATCTTCCTCTTCACTGCCGTCGCCCACCATTGGGCAAACGGCTTTTTCTGGCCGCAAGGCGGCTTCGAGTACCCGCTGCTGTGGGGGGTCGTCGCCGTCGCCTTCGCCATTCGCGGCGGCGGCGCCTTCTCGCTTGACCGGCTGATCGGCCGCGCCTTCTGACGCAGGCGCAGATCAACCTGCATTGACCGCCCCGGCGCCTGTCGGCGCCGGGGTCTCTGCGTCCGCGCACCGGCCACACCCCACCCCGATGCCGGAATCGGCACCGTCGAATCACGGTACGAAAATCGCGACCTGCGGCGGGTGCGCGTCAACACTTTGTTCCTTTGCCGGCATAGACCACAAAATGTAGTTGTGGCGAGGGTGCGAGGCCTATATAGTGCCATGATCGTGCCGAGGCCGCACAAGGGGTTGGAGAGCGGCGCGAGGTTCGCAAAAAGTCGTTGGGGGGACACAGGGAAGTCCACAGGCTCGGTTTTGGCGACACGCCGCCCGCACCGCCGGACGTCCAGCTGATTTGGTCAAGAACGGTCGAGACGGAACCACGCATGCGTATCCAGCGGCACTTTACCCAGCATTGCGCTTCCAGCGGGGCGTCGCCCTACGACAGCATCGACTTTCGAACCCTCGCCAGCGAGATTCGCAATCCCGACGGCTCCGTCGTCTTCCGCCAGGACGATATCGAGGTGCCGGCGCACTGGTCCCAGGTCGCCTGCGACGTGCTCGCCCAGAAGTACTTCCGCAAGGCCGGCGTCGCTGCGCGGCTGCGCCCGGTGAAGGAGCGCGGGGTGCCGTCGTGGCTGTGGCGGCGCAAGCCCGATGCGGCGCGGCTGACCGAGATGCCCGAAGGCGAGCGCTACGGGGGCGAGACCAGCGCCCGGCAGGTGTTCGACCGCCTTGCCGGAACCTGGACCTACTGGGGCTGGAAAGGCGGCTACTTCGACGGCGAGGAGGACGCCAAGGCCTTCTTCGACGAACTGCGCTTCATGCTCGCCAGGCAGATGGCGGCGCCGAATTCGCCGCAGTGGTTCAACACCGGGCTGCACTGGGCCTACGGGATCGACGGCCCGGCCCAGGGCCATTTCTACGCCGAGCCCGCGACCGGCGAAGTTCGCGCTTCGGATTCGGCCTACGAGCACCCCCAGCCGCACGCCTGCTTCATCCAGAGCATCGGCGACGACCTCGTCAACCAGGGCGGGATCATGGACCTCTGGGTCCGCGAGGCGCGCCTGTTCAAATACGGATCCGGATCCGGCACCAACTTTTCGAAGCTCCGCGCCGAAAGCGAGCCCCTGTCCGGCGGCGGCAAGTCGTCCGGGCTGATGAGCTTTCTCAAGATCGGCGATCGCGCCGCCGGCGCCATCAAATCCGGCGGAACCACGCGACGCGCGGCGAAGATGGTCGTGGTCGATATCGATCATCCCGACGTCGAGGCGTTCATCAACTGGAAGGCAACCGAAGAACAGAAGGTCGCCGCCCTCGTCGCCGGCTCCAGGCTCGCCCAGGCGCGCCTCGACGCGGTGGTGGCGGCGTGCGGCGGTGACGACGACGGCGGCCAAAAGGACGACGACGAAGCGCGGTTCGACCCGAAGCGCAACCAGGCGCTGAAGGCGGCGATCCGCGAGGCGCGCCGGGCGATGATCCCGGAAGCGTACATCCAGCGCGTCATCGAGCTGGCACGCCAGGGTTGCGCCGTCCCCTCCTTCCCCGCCTTCAACGTCGACTGGGATTCGGAGGCCTACCTGACCGTCTCCGGGCAGAACGCCAACAACAGCGTGCGCGTGCCCAACGCCTTCCTCGAAAAGGTCCGCCTCGACGGCACCTGGGAGCTGACGAGACGAACGGACCGGCGTACGGCGAAGGTGGTGCGCGCGCGCACGTTGTGGGATCAGATCGGCCGCGCCGCCTGGAGCAGCGCCGATCCGGGGCTGCAGTACGACACCACCATCAACGAATGGCACACCTGCCCGCAGAGCGGCCGAATCAACGCGTCGAATCCGTGCTCGGAGTACATGTTCCTCGACGACACGGCCTGCAACCTGGCCTCGCTCAACCTCGTCGCCTTTCAGCGCGAGGACGGTCGCCTCGACGTTACGAGCTTCGTCCACGCCGTGCGCCTGTGGACCGTCGTCCTCGAGATCGCCGTGCTGATGGCGCAGTTCCCGTCGCGGCGTATCGCCGAGCTGTCCTACGCCTACCGCACGCTCGGCCTCGGCTTCGCCAACATCGGCGGCTTCCTGATGGCTGCCGGCATGGCCTACGACTCCGATGCCGCGCGCAACACCTGCGGCGCGATCAGCGCGGTCATGACCGGCACCGCCTACGCCGCCTCCGCCGCGATGGCGGCCGAGCTGGGCGCGTTCGCCGGCTTCGAGCGCAACCGCGAGGCGATGCTTCGGGTTGTGCGCAACCACCGCCGCGCGGCCTGCGGCGAGCATGAAGGCTACGAGGGCCTTTCGGTTCTGCCGGTGCCGCTGGAGGTCGCCGCGCTGAAGGACACGGAGCTCGCCGCCGCGGCGCAGGCTGCATGGGACGAGGCGCTGGCCTTGGGCGAGCGTCACGGCTATCGCAACGCCCAGGCCACGGTCATCGCCCCGACCGGCACCATCGGCCTGGTCATGGACTGCGATACGACCGGCATCGAGCCGGACTTTGCCCTCGTCAAGTTCAAGAAGCTGGCAGGCGGCGGCTACTTCAAGATCATCAACCGGATGGTGCCGATGGCGCTGGCTCGCCTCGGCTACGCCCGCGACGCCATCGGCCGCATCGTCGGCTACGCCACCGGCCACGGCACGCTGGCGGGAGCGCCCGCGCTGGACCATGAGGCCCTGCGCGCAAAAGGGTTCACCGACGAGGCCATCGATCGGGTCGAGCGCGGGCTCAAGGACGCCTTCGACATCCGCTTCGTCTTCAACAAGTGGACCCTGGGCGAGGCCTTTTGCGTCGACGTGCTCGGCATCGACGCCGACCGCCTCGACGACGTTTCGTTCTGCCTGCTCTCCGCGCTGGGCTTCGGGCGAGAGGACATCGAGGCCGCGAACACCTATGTCTGCGGCGCGATGACCCTGGAAGGCGCGCCCGGGCTTCGGTCCGAGCACCTTCCGGTGTTCGACTGCGCCACCCCCTGCGGTCGCAAGGGGCAGCGGTCTCTCTCCGTCGACAGCCATATCAGGATGATGGCAGCGGCGCAGCCGTTCGTCAGCGGCGCCATCTCCAAGACGATCAACCTCCCCCATGACGCCTCCGTCGAAGCCTGCAAGCAGGCCTACATGCAGGCCTGGCAGCTCGGGCTGAAGGCGACGGCGCTCTACCGCGACGGCTCGAAACTGTCCCAGCCGCTGTCGTCGTCGCTGATCGAACCGGAAGAGGCTGCCGAGTTCGCCGAAGAGACCTTCGCCCGCTCGACGGTGGAACGCGCCGAAATCGTCGCCGAACGGATCGTCGAGCGGATCGTCAACCGCCCGGACCGCCACGGTTTACCCAACCGGCGCAAGGGTTACACCCAGAAGGCCAAGGTCGGCGGGCACAAGGTCTATCTGCGCACCGGCGAGTACGAAGACGGCCGCCTCGGCGAGATTTTCATCGACATGCACAAGGAAGGCGCCGCCTTCCGCTCGCTGATGAACAACTTCGCGATCGCCATCTCCATCGGCCTGCAGTACGGCGTGCCGCTGGAGGAGTTCGTCGAAGCCTTCACCTTTACCCGCTTCGAACCGGCCGGGCCCGTCGAAGGCAACGATTCGATCAAGATAGCCACGTCGATCCTCGACTACATCTTCCGCGAGCTGGCGACCTCCTATCTCGGCCGCTACGACCTCGCCCATGTCGCGCCTGACGAGATGGCGCCGGGCAGCCCCGACCGCGAGTTCGGCGGGGCCGGGGGCAGCGGCGGCGACGAAGCCGGCGATGTCGACGCCCTGCCGGCGGTGCATCGCCTCGCCAGCAGCGGCTATGTCCGCAGCCGCTTCCGCGTCTACACCGGAACGCGGGAAAGCGCCGAGGCCGGCGGCGCGGCCGCGCGCAGCGTCGAGACCGCGTTCGCCGGTGCCGTCGGCGGCAGCGAGGCGGCGACGCTGGTGCACGGCCAGGCGGCGCTGTCGGAACACGTGACGGGACACCTCCACGTTCACGCCCAGCACTCGCGCCAGGCGCGGATGAAGGGCTACGAGGGCGATTCCTGCGACGAATGCGGCAACTTCACCCTGGTCCGCAACGGCACCTGCCTGAAGTGCCTGACCTGCGGCGCGACGACGGGGTGTTCATGAACGTCTTCTCACCGACCCGCGCCGGCCTGGCAGGGTTGCGCTTTCCCTCCCGCCCGTCCCTCTCCGGGGAACTTGGGGCGCGCTCCGGATCCTGATCGCCGCCGGAGCGCGCCCGGTTGTTTTTTTGAGGACCTTGCATAGTTGAAGCAACTAATGACATACGCGATTTCTGCAACAACGCCGCGTCGCGTGAAGTACTGAACGGAATGATTTGGTGCCGGCCGGAAGTCCGGCCGTGACGGGAACTGGTAGGTCGTAAAAGGACTCAGTGATAGTCGAACCTGTTGCGGCCATCCACGTTCAGTAATTGCACAGCGTCAAGGGTAAAGAATCCGTCATCGCGAGCCCCGCAGGGGCGTGGCGATCCAGCAAGTGCTCTGGATTGCTTCGTCGGCTCCGCCTCCTCGCAATGACGTCCTTTCTTTTTTTAATTGTCGCTCTTGCCCTCACCCTCCCGCTGCGCGGGCCTACCTCTCCCGCGGGCGCCGTGCGGGAAAGGGTCGGGGTGAGGGCGGAAATCTTGGCCGCGGCTCAGTAGCCGATGCAGATCTTGCCGAAGTGGCGGCCTTCGGCGAAGGCGGCGAAGGCCTTCGGCGCGTCCTTGAAGCGGAACACCCGATCGACGACGGGATGAAGACGATGCGTCGCGATCGCCCGGCACATCGCCTCGAAGCCGTCTCGCGAACCGACCGTCACGCCCTGCAGGCGCAGGTTGCGCATGACCACCAGCGGCAGGGCGAAGGTCGCGTCGGCCCCGGACAGCACCCCGATCAGGCTGATGACGCCGCCGATCCGAACCGCCCGGACCGAGCGCGCCAAGGACTCGGCGCCGCCAAGCTCGACGACGTGGTCGCAGCCCGCGCCGCCGGTCAGGGCCTTGACCGCCTTGTCCCACTCCGGCGTCGTCCGGTAGTTGATCACCGCGTCGGCGCCGAGTTGGCGGCCGCGGGCGAGCTTGTCGTCGCGCGACGAGGTAAGGATTACGCTGGCGCCGGCGATCTTGGCGAACTGCAGCGCGAACAGGGCGACGCCGCCGGTGCCCTGGACCAGGACCACGTCACCCGGCCCGACCCGGCCCAGCGTCGCGATGGCGCTCCACGCGGTCAGCCCGGCGCAGGGCAAACAGGCGGCCTCGGCGTCGCTCAGATGCTCCGGCACGCGCACGACAGCGTCAGCGGCGATGCACATCCGTCGGCGCAGGACGCCGTCGAGCGGGCCGCCGAGGGTGGTGCGGAATTTCGCCTGGGTCGGGTCGCCGCCGATCCATTCGGGGAAGAACGTCGGTGCGACACGGTCGCCGACCGCGACCCGCTCGACGCCGGCACCGGTCGCGACGACCTCGCCGACGCCGTCGGACAGCGGGATCAGCGGCAGGGTGTTGCGCGGCCCGTACCCCCCGCGCACCGTCAGCAGGTCGCGGTAGTTGAGCGACGCGGCGCGCATTTCGAGCAGGACTTCGCCGGGGCCGGGTTCCGCATCGGGTCGCTCGCCCAGTTCGAGCTTGTCCAGGGCAAACCCGGACGTCAGCTGCCAGACCTCCATCAGACGATGTTCTCCGCAAACAGGTTGATCTCGTCGTTTCGCTTCAGCCGCCCTCCGCGGCCACCGCCTCGACCTCGGTCCGCGCGCGCAGCCGGTCGACCACGCCCGTGTCGATGTCGGCCAGGCCGAGGCTTTGTGTATTCGCAGCACCCGTCGCCGCGGCGAGGCGGAGCGCCTCGGGCGCATCGAGCCCGCCGGCGTAGCCCGCGAGCAGGCCGGCGAGGAAAGCGTCGCCGCTCGCGACCTTGTTGACGGGCGTCAGCGCCGGCGGCCGCGCCAGCCAGGCCCCGCCCGCTTCGGCGAGAACCGCGCCTTCGGCGGCCATGGTGACGATGGCGCGGGCGGCGCCGCGCCGACGCAACCATTGCGCCGCGCTGACCGCCGCGGGCACGGTCGTCACCGGCTCGCCAAGGACGGCGGCGGCCTCCTCGGCGTTGATCTTGACCCCGTCGGGACCGGCGTACAACGCGTCGATCAGCGCCTCGCCGCCCGTATCGACCCAGACCGAGCGGCCTCCGGATCGGCCCTCGCCGGCCGCGGCGGCGACCAGCCGCGCCAGCCCGCCCGAGGTCACGTTCGGCGGCATGCTGCCGCAGATGCAGACGGCCTCGGCCTCCCGACCCGCGTGCTCGACGTCGGCGAGAAGCCGCGCCCAGTCCTCCTCCTGCAAGACCGGCCCGGGCTCGTTGATGAGCGTCGCCGTGCCGCGCTCGTCGACGACGATGATGCAGGTGCGGGTCTCACCGTCGATCCAGGTCCAGGCCGTGGTCAGGCCTTCGAAGCGGGCGCTGTCGGCGGCGCGACAGCCGGCCTCTCCGCCGAGCAGCCCGACGCAGACCGGATGGTGACCGAGCCGGCGCAGCGCCCGGGCGACGTTGACGCCCTTGCCGCCGCAGGTGACCCTGGCCGCCGTCGCCCGCCAGATCCCGCCGGCCGCGAACTGCGGCACGGTGATCAGCCGGTCAACGGCTACATTGGGCGTCACGCAGAGGATGTTCATGAACCGAAACGCTTTGCTGCACCGCGATCAAAGCCGCACCGCGGCGCCACCTTGCCGGGCTCCAGATTAACGTGCGGCCGAGGGATTCGTTCGCAGACAGAAAATCGACCGATTACATAATGATACGGCATCCTCGGATGCTCGCCCGCTGGAATAATGCCGCAACGAACGGAGCGTCAACGGGAAATGGCAACATCGAACCCGATCCTCTGCGGCTCGATCGCGGCGCGGCCGGGGCGCTTCGGCGTCGCCATGCACAACGCCGCCTATCGCGCTCTCGGTCTCGACCATGTCTACGTCGCCTTCGGAACGGAAGACACCGCCGGCGCCATCGCAGCCATGCGGGCGCTGGGCCTGCGCGGGCTCGGCCTGACCATGCCGCACAAGGTCCGGGTCATCGACCACCTCGACGCGCTTGCGGACGACGCGCGCGCCATCGGTGCGGTCAATACCGTGGTCAACGACGACGGACGGCTGACCGGTCACAACGTCGACTGGATCGGCGCGATCCGGGCCTTCGCCGAGGTCGGCCCCGTCTCCGGGCTGCGCGCCGCGGTCGTCGGCGCCGGCGGCGGCGCCCGCGCCGTCGTCTTTGGCCTGATCCGCGCCGGCGCGACCGTCACGCTCTACGCGCGCTCGGTGGAACAGGGCCGCGCGCTTGCGGAACACCTCGGCGCGGTCTACGCCGGCTCCGTGGCCGCCCTCGCCGAGGCCGACGCGGTCGACCTCATCGCTCACGTCACCCCCGTCGGGCTCAACGACGCTTCGGCCCTGCTCGTGCCCGAGGCGGCGCTGCGGCCCGGCCGGATCGTCTTCGACGCGGTGCCCCAGCCCGTCGATACACGCCTGCTCCGCGAGGCCGCGGCGCGCGGCTGCCGGACGATCCCCGGCGTGCGCATGCAGCTTCACCAGGCGGCGGCGCAATTCGAGCTCTACACCGGGCGTTCGCCCGACCTGGGGGTGATGGAAGACGCTCTTCGGACGGCCATGGCCGCGGCCGGAACGCCGGCGGCAACCGCGGCTTCGCCCTGAAGCCGCGGCGATCAGCCGGTGGTGCCAAGGCCGCTGGCGATGGCATTGACCAGCAGGAGCAGGCGCGCGAGGAGAGCCGCCGCGGCCTCCTCGTCCCCGCGCTCCTGGGCCGCGCGCCACTCGGCGATCAGACGGATCTGTTGGCGGTGGAGGATGGACAGCGCCGGCGTGCGCATCCGGATCGACCGGGTCAGGGTTGGCCGCTGCTCCTCGAGGGCGCCGTCGTGCAACGCCTCGAGCATCGACCGGGTGGTCGCGAACTCCTCGAGGATCGCGGTCAGATAGCGCGTACGCAGGTCCTCGTCCGTAACCAGCGCGGCGTAGGCGCGCATCAGGTCGGCGTCGGCCGTCAGCACGGTGGTCGAGGCGTTGGCGAAGACATAGGTCAAGGGCGGCCAGCGGCGGCTTCGGGTCGCCGCGGCCAGCTCGGCGAAGGCGGCCGGATCGGACCGCTTCAGGGCGGCAAGGGCGCTGCCGACCCCGTACCAGCCGGAGAGATAGAAGCGCGACTGGCTCCAGGCGAACACCCACGGGATCGCGCGCAGATCGGCCAGCGTCCGCTCGCCGCTGCGCCGCGCCGGGCGGGAGCCGATCCGGCTGTGCTCGATGGCGTCGATCGGCGTGGCCTGCGAGAAGAAAGCGACGAAATCCTCGCCGTCGACGAGATTGCGATACGCCTTGCGGCTTTCGGCGGCAAGCTGGTCCATGAGCGCGACCAGGGCCGGGTCGGGCGCCGGCTCGTCACGGTCGAGGAGGGTTCGGCGCAACGCCCCCGCGCTGAGGAGCTCGATGTTGTGCGCCGCGGTGATGCGGTTGGCGTATTTCTGGGCGATGGTCTCGCCCTGTTCGGTCATGCGCAGGCCGCCGCCGACCGA
The DNA here is from genome assembly GCA_016793925.1 of Rhodospirillales bacterium. Taxonomy (GTDB): domain Bacteria; phylum Pseudomonadota; class Alphaproteobacteria; order Rhodospirillales; family Defluviicoccaceae; genus JAEULH01. The sequence continues at coordinate 22,750 of JAEULH010000086.1, forward strand.
GCCGTTCGGCAGGGCGTCGAGAAAGCGATGCGCCGGCCCGGCGCCGCGGCTGATGGTGCCGCCGCGGCCGTGAAAGAAGCGGATCTGCACGCCCGCCTCGGAGGCGACGCGGACCATGTCCAGCTGCGCGCGATACAGCGACCAGAAGCTGGCCAGCAGGCCGCCGTCTTTGCTCGAGTCGCTATAGCCGATCATCACCTGCTGGCGGCGCTCGCCGTCGCCGCGGGCGCGCCCCTGCGCGGCGAGGCTGCGCTGGGTGATCGGATGGGCGAGAAAGCGGCCGAGAACGTCGGGCGCCCGCCGCAGATCCTCGATCGTTTCGAACAGCGGAACGACCGGCAGCCGGCACCACGGGCCGCCATCGCCCCCGCCCCCATCGCCGCTCTCGCCGTCGTGGGCGAGCAGCCCGCCTTCCCGCGCCAGAAGGTAGACGACGAGCAGGTCGGAGACGGCGCTGGTCATGCTGACGATCAGGGCGCCGAGGCCGTCGCTGCCCCACGCCGCAAGATGCTCGGCCACGGACGCGTAGCAGTCGAGAACGGCGCGCGCCTGCGGACCGACGTCGGCGTCGGCGCGAATGAACGGCCGCGGACTGGCCAGTTCGGTGGCGAGCAGCGCAAGCCTGCGCTTCTCGTCCCAGCCCGAGAAGTCGCTCTCGGCAAAGCCGGCTGCGGCCATGAACTGGTCGACCGCAAGGTCGTGGAACTGCGCATTCTGGCGAATGTCCAGGTTGGCGGCATGAAAGCCGAACGTGCGCACGAGGTCGCTGGCGACATCGACGTCCGTGCGCGCCAGCCGGTCTGCGCCGAGGCGATGCAGGTCGGCTCGGAGCAGGTCGAGATCGTCCAGCAGGTCGGAAGCGCGCTGATAGGATCGCCCGTCCCGACGCAACGTCGCGTCCTCGTCGGCATCGGGCAGCAACGCGAGCATGGCGGTCGCAAACTGACGCCAAGGCTCATCCGGATTGCGGTGCGGCGTCTTCATGCCGTCGGGAAGGTCGGCCTTCATGGCGGCGAGACGCGCGCATAGCGCCTCTCCGGGATCCTGCAACCGCCCCGAAAGGCTGATCCGCGCCGCGAGCCGCGTCAACTGGTCGCGAATAAGGTCGAGTGCCGTAGCGCGGAGTTGGCCGAGGGTGCGCCGGGTGGTGTCACCGGTCACAAAGGGGTGGCCGTCGCGATCGCCACCGACCCAGTTGCCGAAGCCAAGGTTCGAAGTGCAGGGATAGCGGTCGTCGAGCAGCGCCGGATCGAAGCCGGCCTGCTGCCATGCCTCGCGCAGGCGGCGGACGAGCAAAGGCAGCACGCTCGGGAACACGTTGCGGAGGTAGTGCAGGACGTTGCGAACCTCGCTGGCGACGTCGGGGCGTTCGACGTGGATCTCTGCCGAGCGCCATACCAACTCCAGCACCGCCTTGATCTCGTCGCGGATGTCGTCCTGCTCGCGCGGCGTCCACATCTTGTTCTCGCGCTGCACGAGCAGAAGATAGAGTTCGCGGTGGTGCTCCAGGATCGTCCGCCGCTTGGCCTGGGTCGGGTGCGCCGTCAGCACCGGTTCGATACGGATCCCGGGCAACGTCGCTGCGATCTCCTCCGGCGCGTGGCCGGCTGCGGAAAGCAGGGCAAAGGTGTTCTCCCACGAGCCGGACCGTTCGCCAAGCCGTCCCGCCGCCGCCAGCACACGATGGTTCTGCGCATAGGCGTTCTCTTCGATCATGTTCAACAGGACGAACGCCGTGGAGTAGGCCTGCGGCAACCGGGCCGGGATTTCGTCGTTGCCGTCGAGTTGCACGGAGGCGAGCCACGGCAGGCGGGCGGCGATGTCCTCCTCACCCTGCTCACGCAGAACCTCGCCAAGGCAGCTCATGATGAAATCGAGGTCGCGACTGATCTTCGGCATCCAGCTTGCCCCCGTCTCGTCAAATCGCTTCACGGGCACGGCGCGCGCGACCCGGCACGTCGCATTTATAGTCGCACACGGTCGCTTACCAGAGCGGCGGCTCGGGTATCCGCGTCATTGCCCGTACCCGCGGACGAGGTGCGCGGGCGACGCCGGCATGTGCAGGATGCGCGCTGCGGGAAAGGTGGCGAACGCCCGGGTCGGCATCCGTGAGGGAACGCCCGGAAATCTGATGGGGGTCGCGCCGCCTTTGAAAAGAGGAACGGCGGTCGGAAAGCCGACCGCCGAGTGCGGCGTGGTGCCGATCTGGGCTTCGGAGATGGGGGATCTCCGACCCTTTGTCGTAGGAGGTCTGTCGTTGATCCTTCTTCTACTGCGCAATTGTGTCCAATTTAAGCCGCTACGATGACGATCAGGCCACACCTCGAGCGAGGGTCTCACAGCCAGCGCTTGCGCCGCTTGTACGACTTGAGGTTTTTGAAGGATTTCCGCTGCTCGCCCCCGCCGAGATAGAACTCCTTGACGTCCTCGTTGTTGCTCAACTCCGCCGCGCTGCCGTCAAGAACGATCTTGCCGCTCTCCATGATGTAGCCGTAGTCGGCGCAGCGCAGCGCCATGCGCGCGTTCTGCTCCACCAGCAACATGGTGATGCCGAGATCGCGGTTGAGCTGGCGGATGATGGCGAAGACCTCATTGACCAGCAGCGGCGACAGCCCCATCGACGGCTCGTCGAGCAGCATCAGTTGCGGCCGCGCCATCAGCGCCCGGCCGATGGCGAGCATCTGCTGCTCGCCCCCCGACAGGTAACCGGCGAGCCCCGTCCGCTCCTTCAGCCGCGGGAAATACGAAAAGACCATCTCGATGTCGGCGCCGATCTCGCTGTCGCGGCGGGTGTAGGCGCCCAGTCGAAGGTTCTCGATCGGGGTCATGTCCTCGACGATGCGCCGGCCCTCCATGACCTGGAAAAGGCCGCGGCGGACGATGGTTTCGGGAGCCAGATGATCGATCCGCTCGCCGTTCAGCGCGATCGTGCCGCGGGTGACTTCGCCGTCCTCGGTCTTGAGCAGACCCGAGATGGCCTTGAGCGCCGTCGATTTGCCGGCGCCGTTGGCCCCGAGCAGGGTGACCAGCGCTCCTTTGCCGACCTCCAGGCTGACGCCGCGCAGGACGAGAATGACCTCGTCGTAGACGACCTCGATGTTGTTGACCGCCAGCGCCACCTGCGTCGCGGCTTCGGTCTCGCCGGCAACGGCCGTCTGCGCCATGACGTCTTCACCCCTCCCGTGCAACAATCGCGACAAGCCGGCTTGGGGGCGAGGCCCCTGCCGCGCGGCAGGAGCCTCCCTGTTCAGTCGCCATCCGCTACCAGCCGAGCCACTCCGGCTTGCGCGGGATGTCGACCTCGTAGACCTTCTCCATGCCGATGGTTCCGTCCGCCATCAGCTGGGCGATGTCGGCGTTGGCCGGCGGATCCTCCTTGACCTTGCCGCGGTAGACGAGAACCTCGGTGAAGCCGCGGTGGTCTTCAGGCGTCCAGGTCGCCTTCGGGCAGACGCCCTCCAGCCCGGCCGGCACCCAATCCGTCTTCTGGTACATGCCCTCCTTGATTTTGGGACCGCTGATACCGCCGTTCTTGTCGGCCCACTCCATCGCCTCCTTCATGTAGTAGTAGGAGCAGATCCCGCGGATGTAGTGGACCGGCTTGTAGGTCGCGTTCGGATCGGCGTTCTTGGCGATCTCCTTGACCAGCTTCATCCCCGGGGCATCCGAATTCCAGTCGACGGCGCCCATCACCCAGACGACGCCATCGGCGGCCCGGCCCGCGGCCTTCATCAGGTTCTCGTCGTAGCCCCAGATGTTGGACATGAACTGGACATCCGTCCCGACCGTCTGACACGACTTGAGCAGCGAGACGTTGGAATCGGAGGTGTTGGCAAGGAAGGCGTAGTTGGCGCCCGACTCCTTGAGGCTGAGGCACTGGGCCTTGAAGTCTCCAGGGCCGAGGCTGTACTGGATCGCCGGCAGGACCTCGAAGCCGAGTTCGGCGGCGTAGACTTCGCCGGCCTTCTTCGGCGCGTTGGGATAGGGATGGTTGTCGCCCATGTGAACGTACTTGGGCTTGCCTTTTCCGCCCTTCGCCTCCCAGTCCTGCTTCGCCCACTGGAGCAGGGCGCGCACGCCGTCGGAATAGGACGGCGCCATGATGAAGTTGTAGGGCGTCGGCTTCTTCGTCTCGGGTCCCTTGCCCGTCGGGTCGGTCAGGTGTGCGGAATACGAAGCCGAGAAGTAGGGGACCTTGTCTTCTCCGACGAAATTGACGAGCGCCTCGGTGTCGCCCGTGCCCCAGCCCTGGATCGCGACATAGCCCGCCTGGTTCCACTTCTTGTAGGTCGCGATCGCCCGCGGCACCTCGTAGGAGTAATCGACCGTGTCCAGATTGACGGTTTTGCCGTTGATGCCGCCATGGGCGTTGACCCACTTCGCTGCGTCGACTTTGGCCTGGCCGTAGGGCGTGCCGACGATCGCCGTGCGCCCGGTGTAGTCGACCAGGTTGCCGACGGGTATGTCCGCCGCCGCCGCGGTTCCCATTGCCGCAGCGATTACCGCGAGCGTCGCGCCGAACCCTGCCAGCGCCGCCGCCGGCGTCGCTGCCCTTTGCCCCGTCCGCCTCATCGATCGTTCCTCCCCTCGGTTCATGGACGTCGTGCGTCCCCACGGCTGTCCCGGTTCTCTCGACGTCAATAGGAGAACGGGTACAGTTTCCAGTAAGCCTTGATCTGCCGCCAGCGGTGGGCGAGCCCGTCCGGCTCGAAAATCAGAAAGAGCACGATCGCAAGCCCGATCGCCGCCTGCTTGAGGAAGGCGAGCCCGTTGACGATCGACGGTACGTTGCCCCAATCGGTGGCGCGCAGGATGTTCACCGCCCACGACATCGCCTCCGGCAGCAGGACCATGAAAATCGTGCCGAGCAGCGAGCCCATGATCGAGCCGAGGCCGCCGATGATGACCATGCCGAGAAACTGGATCGACAGCAGGATGTCGAAGGCTTCGACCGAGACATACTGGAGGTAGTGGGCGTAGAGCGCGCCGCCGATGCCGGCGAAAAACGAGGAGATGCCGAAGGAGAGAACGCGGTATTTGGTCAGGTTGACGCCCATGACCTCGGCCGACAGGTAGTGATCGCGCACCGCGACCAGAGCCCGCCCGTCGCGGCTGCGCATCAGGTTGGCGGCGAGCAGGTACATCACCACGAGGTACGCGAGGACGACATAGAAGTACTGCCGGTCGCCGCTGATCTGGTAGCCGAAGACAGCGAAAGGCGCCGCGAGGGAGCCGGAGGAGCCGCCGGTGAACCAGTCGGCGCGGGCGAAGAAGTCTTGCAGGATAAACTGCGACGCCAGGGTTGCGATGGCCAGATAGAGGCCCTTGATGCGACCCGCGGGAATGCCGACGATCAGGCCCACGGCGGTGGTCCACAGCGCCGCCAGCGGGATGCTGAAGAAGACCGGAACACCGTAGGTGTTGTTCAGATAGGCCGACGCGAACGCGCCGAAGCCGAAAAAGGCCGAATGGCCGAGCGAGATCTGCCCAGTGAAGCCGACCAGGACATTGAGGCCGAGGGCTGCGATGGCGAGGTAGCCGATCTGGATGAGCAGAGTGATCCAGTAGTCGCTGAGCACGCTGAAGCCGCCGATCTGCAGGGGCGCTGCGATAAGAAGGGCGACGCCCACAAGCGCGAAGGCGCGCGAGCGGGCGCTGGGAAAGATGGTGGTGTCCGCCCGGTAGCTGGTCTTGAAGTCGCCGCAGCGGGTCAGCGCCTGTGCCATCCGCTACAACCTTTCGATCTTTTCGGTGCCGAACAGGCCGTAGGGCTTGATCATCAGGATCAGGACCAGGGCGTAGAACGGGGCGATGGCATAGAGGTTGCCGAGGTTGAGCCACTGGCCGTCGACATACTCGGCGAGGTTCTCGAGCACGCCGATGATCAGCCCGCCGACGACCGCGCCGACGATCGAATCGAGGCCGCCGAGGATGACGGCGGGAAAGACCTTGATGCCGAAGAACGACAGCGCCGGCGACACGCCGTTGACGATGCCGAAGACGACGCCGGCCAAAGCCGAAACCATCGCCGAGATCGCCCAGGAGACGGCGAACATCTGCTTGACCGAAATGCCGAGGCTTTGCGCCACCTGCTGATTGAAGGCGGTCGCCCGCATCGCCAACCCCAGGCGCGAATACTTAAAGAACCAGGCGAAACCGGCCATGATCAGGAGCGAAATGACCATGCTCATGAGGTAGGCCGGCTGGACGTTGAGACCGAAGATGTCGACCGAGCGGATCGGAAAGATCGGCGGGAACGGCTGGGTGAAGACGCCGAACAGCCATTTCATGATGGCCTGGAAGAAGATCGACAACCCGATGGTCACCATGATCACGGAGATCACCGGCTCCCCGATCATCGGCCGCAGCACCAGCACCTGCAGGACGATGCCGAAGACCATCATGAAGACCAGGGTGAGCAGGAAACCGGCGTAGAAGGGGAGCTGGAACTCGGTCAGCAACCACCAGCAGACCCAGGCGCCGATCAGCAGGAATTCGCCTTGCGCGAAGTTCACCACCTGCGAGGCCTTGTAGATCAGCGTGAAGCACATGGCGACGACGCCGTAAAGCGTGCCCAGTATCAGCCCGTTGACGACGAGTTGGAGGAGGAGTTCGACGTTCATCGCATGCTCCCGCCTGCCTACTCCGCCGCCTGCCGGGCGCCGGCGGCATCCGCCGCCAGCACCGTCTCGACGCGCAGGTCGGTGACGACGCGCGAGCGCGTTCCGTCCTGGAAGGTGATCGTTGCATCGACGTGGACGGCGTCGCGGCCGGCGTAGATCGCATCGATGATCTCGCCGTACTTCTCGTTGATCACGCCGCGGCGGACCTTGCGCGTGCGCGTCAACTCGCCGTCGTCGGGGTCCAGCTCCTTGTACAAGAGCAGAAACTTGCGGATCCGGTGCGCCTCGGGCAGCGTCGCATTCACATCGAGGATCTCCTTGCGCAGCAGGGCGTAGACCTCGTCGCGACCGGAGAGGTTCGTGTAGTTGGTAAAGGAAATGCGCCGCTGCTCGGCCCATTTGGCGGCGATGGAAAAGCGGATGCAGACGATGGCGGCCAGATAGGGCCGGCCGTGACCGAGGATCACCGCCTCGGCGATGAACGGCGAGAACTTGAGCTTGTTTTCGATGAACATCGGCGAGAACCGCGCCCCGGTCGATGTCGTCGCGATGTCCTTGATCCGGTCGATGACGACCAGATGGCCGTTTTCCGGCTTGAAGTAGCCGGCGTCGCCGGTGTGCATCCAGCCGTCGCGGAACTCCGCCCGGGTCGCCTCCTCGTTGCCGTAGAAGCCCGAAAACATGCCGCTCGAGCGCGAGACGATTTCGCCGACGCCGTTCTCGTCCGGGTTTTCGATCCGGACCTCGGAATTGTCGAACGGCGTGCCGACGGTATCGAAGTCGACGTCGTCGGCCGCGTGGATGGTGTAGGCGCCGGCCAGCTCGGTCTGGCCGTAAAGCTGCCGCAGCGGCACGCCCATGGCGAGAAAGAAGCGGAAGGTTTCGGGACCGAGCGCGGCGCCGCCCGTCGCCGCGGAGGTCAGGTAGGTGAAGCCGAGACGGTCCTTCAGCGCGCGAAAGAGGATGGCGTCGGCCAGCCGCGAACGCCGGCCGCGGCGAAGCGCCTCGCCGCCGAGCTTCATGCCGAGGTCGAACATCATCCGCTTGAACGGCGTCGCGTCCATCATCCGCGCGCGAACGTCGGCGGCCACCCCTTCCCATGCCCGAGGCGCGAGGAGGACGAAGCTCGGGCCGATCTCGCGCAGGTCGGCCATCATCGTCTCCTGGTCTTCGACGAAGTTGACGCACACCCGCGCGATCAGCGCCTGGGCGACGGCGTAGACCTGTTCCATGATCCAGGGCAGCGGCAGCACCGAGACGTAGTTGTCGCTCGGCCGCTTGGGGTCGCGGCGCAGGTAGGCAAGGCAGTGGCTGAGGAAGGCGCCGGCCTGCAGCATGGCCAGCTTCGGCCGCGCGGTGGTTCCGGAGGTGGTGCAGAGCACGGCCACGTCGTCGCCCCGGCCGGCGGCGACCTCGCGCCCGTACAGCTCCGGATCCTCGCGTTCGACCTCGGCGCCGAGGCGGCAGAGGGCGTCGAGGCCGATGACCCGCGGGTCGTCGTACTTGCGCATGCCGCGCGGGTCGCAGAAGACGATGCGCATGACGCACGGGGTCTGCTCGATGAGTTCGAGCAGCTTGTCGACCTGCTCCTCGTCCTCGGCGACGATCAGCTTGGCGTTGGCGTAGTTGATAAGGTAGCTGACCTCGTCGCCCATCGAGTCCTGGTAGATGCCGAGCGACATGCAGCCGAGAGCATGGGCGGCGATCTCGCCCCAGACCCACTCCGGCCGATTGTCGCCGATCAGCGCGACGCACTGGCCGCGTCGGACGCCCAGGCTGTACATGCCGAGCGCCATCGAGCGGACCTGGCGTTGGTAGTCGGCCCAGGTGAACGCGTTCCAGATGCCGAACTCCTTTTCGCGCATCGCCACCGCATCCGGCCATGTCCGGGCGTTGTGGGCGAGGACCTTCGGAAAGGTGTCGTGAACGGCGACGTCCGCATAGGCGCTGTCGCCGGTCATTGCGCCGCGGCCGCCGGGGCCGCCCGGTCGTCTTCGGCGTCGACCCCGAGGTAGGCCTTCTTGACGTCCGCGTCGGCCATGACCGCGTCCGGTTCGCCTTCCGCGATCTTCCGCCCGAAATCCAGGACCAGCACCCGGTCGGAGATGTCGACCACCACGGCCATGTCGTGCTCGATCATCACCACCGTCATGCCCCACTCGGCGTTGAGGTCGTTGATGTAGCGCGCCATGTCCTCCTTCTCCTCGAGGTTCATGCCGGCCATCGGCTCGTCGAGAAGAAGAAGATGCGGCTTGAGCGCCACCGCGCGGGCGAGTTCGACCCGCTTGCGCAGGCCGTACGGCAGGGTTCCCGCGATCGCCTTGCGGATCGGCGTTATCTCGAGGAAATCGATGATCTCCTCGACCTGGCGGCGGTGGGCCAGTTCCTCGCGCTGGGCGCCGACGAACCAGTAGAGCGAGCCGGTTGCGACGTTGTTGCGGAGCAGGTGATGGCGCCCGACCATGATGTTGTCGAGCACGGTCATGTGATTGAACAGCGCAAGGTTCTGAAAGGTGCGGCCGATGCCGAGCCCGGCGCGGGCGCTGGGCTTCATCGCCGTGACGTCGCGACCGTCGATGACGACCCGGCCTTCGGTCGGCGTGTAGCGCCCGGAGATGCAGTTCAGCATCGAGGTCTTGCCAGCGCCGTTCGGCCCGATAATGGAGAACAGCTCGCCGCGGCCGACGTGGAAGGTGACATGGCTGAGCGCTCGCACACCGCGAAAACTCAGGGACACCTCCCGCACTTCGAGCAGCGGGCTTTCACCCGTCACGACGCTCACCCTCCCTCAGCCGTGCGCTTGTGCGCACTTGTCCGTCTTGACGCGCAACCGCCGCTTTATCGCGGCCGGCGCGTTCGCGGTTTATGACCCGCACGCAGGAGTGTAGCCGGATCGACGCGCTTTGACCATGGCATCTGTATGATCGCGAAGGGTCCGGAGGACGGGCAGCGCCCAGGATTTTTCGCACATTTGCGCGGCCGACGGCGCCGGCGGTTTCGGTTCGTTCCGCCAGAGCGGGGCCATGTTCATGTACTTGCGTGTGGGACTGCCTGATCTGGGCGATGCGCCTCGACCTGGCCACTGCCGACGCGGCGCGATTGACCTTTCGCCCGCGAATGATTAGCAACGACGAGAGGGCCGCCGTTCGTCGCATCGGCGGTGAAAAAAAGCCGCACGAAAAAATCCGGGGTGACGTCCATGCTGCTCGTCCTTCTGCTGCTCCTGAGCATCGCCTTTATCATCTTCGCGACGGCCAACCTCCGCATGCATCCGTTCCTTGCGCTGCTGATCGCCGCCTTCGCCTTCGGTATTCTCTCCGGCATGCCGCTGGCCGACGTGGTCAAATCGGTCAACGACGGCTTCGGCGGAACCATCGGCTACATCGGCATCGTCATCCTGGCGGGCTCGATCATCGGCACCTTCCTCGAACGCTCCGGCGGCGCCTTTCGCCTCGCCGAGAGCATTCTCAAGGTCACCGGCGAGCGCAACGTCCCGGCGACCATGTCGATCATGGGCTTCGTCGTGTCGATCCCGGTGTTCTGCGACTCGGGCTTCGTCATCCTCTCGTCGCTGAACAAGGCGCTGACCCGGCGCGCCGGCATCACCCTGGCGACCACGGCGATCGCGCTCAGCCTCGGCCTTTACGCCACCCACACCATGGTCCCGCCGACGCCGGGGCCGATCGCCGCCGCCGGCATCCTCGGCGCGGATCTCGGCCTCGTCATCCTCTGGGGGATGCTCGTCGCCGCGATCGCCTGCTTCGCCGGCTGGGTCTTCGCCGTCACCGTCGCCAAGCGCATCTACATCTCGCCCGATGACGAACTGCCCGGGGAGGCGGCCAAGTCGCCGACGCCGGTCGCCGCCGCCGACAGCCCCGGCCCGGTCAAGTCGCTGTTGCCGATCCTGATCCCCATTGTCCTGATCGTCATCCGCTCGATCGCGGAATTCCCGACCAAGCCCTTCGGCACCGAGACGCTCTACACCATCCTCGCCTTTGTCGGTCAGCCGACGGTCGCGCTGCTGATCGGCGTCGCTCTGGCGCTGCTGCTGCCGAAGAAGCTCGAGCGCGCGATGCTCGCGGACAAGGGCTGGGTCGGCGAAGCCATTCTTGCGGCGGCGACCATCATCATCATCACCGGCGCGGGCGGCGCTTTCGGCAAGGTGCTGCAGAATTCGGGCATCGCCGGCGTCGTCGGCCAGACGCTGGCCGACACCCGCATCGGCATCATCCTGCCGTTCCTCATCGCCGCCGGCATCAAGACCGCGCAGGGCTCCTCGACCGTCGCGATCATCACCACCGCCGGGCTGATGGCGCCCCTGCTGGCGTCACTCGGCCTCGACAGCGACACCGCAAAGGCGCTGGTCGTCGTCGCCATCGGCGCCGGCTCCATGGTCGTCTCCCACGCCAACGACAGCTTCTTCTGGGTTGTCACCCAGTTTTCCAACATGGATGCGGCGACCGGCTACAAGCTCCAGACCGTCGGAACCCTGGTCGAGGGACTGGTCGCCGCTGTCGTCGTCTGGGTCATCAGCATCGGTGTCTTGTGATGGCGACCGAGATGAAGCGCGAGAATCCCGAAGACCTGCTGCGCCGAGCGTTCGCAGCCGCCGTCGACGCGGCCCGTGCGCCCGAAAACATCATCGCCCATCTGCCTCCGCCGCCCAAAGGCCGCACGGTCGTCGTCGGCGCCGGCAAGGCCGCCGCAACCATGGCCAAGGCGGTCGAAGAGAGCTGGCCGGGCGCGCTCGAGGGGCTGGTCGTCACCCGATACGAGCACGGCCTGCCGACCTCCCGGATCGAGGTGATCGAGGCGGCGCATCCCAATCCCGACGAGGCCAGCCAGCGCGCCGCGTCGCGCATCCTCCAGCTTGCCAGCGGCCTCGGTCCGGACGATCTGCTGCTGTGCCTGATTTCCGGCGGCGGCTCGGCGCTCATGGCGCTGCCCGCGCCGGGTCTGACCCTCGCCGACAAGCAGAGCGTGACGCGGGGCCTGCTCCGCTGCGGCGCGACCATCAGCGAGATCAATTGCGTGCGCAAGCACCTCTCGGCGATCAAGGGCGGCCGCCTCGCCGCGGCCGCCGCGCCGGCGCCGGTCGTTGCCTTGCTGATTTCCGACGTGCCCGGCGACGATCCGTCGGTGATCGCCTCGGGGCCGACGGTCCCCGATCCGACCACGGTGAAGGATGCGCTCGCGGTCATCGACAAGTACGGCCTCGATGTCCCGGCCCAGGTCCGGACGCACCTGGAAGGCGGCACGGCGGAAACGCCGAAGCCGGGCGACCCTCGTCTCGCCAACAGCCGCATCGCGATGGTCGCAACCCCGCAAGGCGCGCTGGAGGCTGCGGCGGCCGTGGTCCGCGACGGCGGCTACCGGCCGCTGATCCTGGGCGACGCCCTCGAGGGCGAGGCGCGCGATGTCGCCCTCGTCCATGCCGCCATCGCCAAGCACGCCGCCCGCTTCGGCCAGCCGGCGGAGCCGCCCTGCGTGCTGTTGTCTGGAGGGGAAACCACGGTGACCCTGCGCGGACAAGGTCGCGGCGGGCGCAACGGCGAGTTCCTCCTGGCCCTGACGGTGGCGCTGGACGGCCATCCGCGGATCTGGGCGCTGGCCGCCGATACCGACGGGATCGACGGCGTCGAGGACAACGCCGGCTCGGTTCTCCGCCCCGACACGCTCGCCCGCGCCGCTGCCGCAAACCTGGACGTGCGCGCGCTGCTTGCCGACAACGACAGCTACGGCCTGTTCTCGCAACTCGGCGACCTGATCGTGACCGGGCCGACCCGAACCAACGTCAACGACTTCAGGGCCGTGCTCGTGACGGAATGACGCGGTTGCGCGTTTGTGGTGCCCAAACGGGGAATTCTCTGCTACGCTGAGCGCATTCCGCTCCGCCCGCGATCCGATCCCGTTTCTTCGGACAACATGACCACATCATTGTGATCCCGCGCATCATCTCCGTCTGCAACCTCAAGGGCGGCGCCGGCAAGAGCACCATTGCCGTCAACCTCGCCTGCGCCATCCGTGCGCGCACCGGGGTCGATTGCATCCTGGTCGACGCCGACCGTCAGGCGACCGCGCTCAAGTGGGCCGAAAACGGCGAACTCGGCATCCGCGTCACCTCGCGCGTGCTTCATGAGGCGAAGCCGGACGACGTCCACCCGGGGCTGATGTGGGTCACCCAGATCAGGATCCTCGCCGCCAAGAACCCGTCGGTGATCATCGACCTGCCGCCGGGGCTGGAATACTCGTTGGCGGCGGTCGCGGCGATCTCCGACCTCATCTTCGTTCCGGTCACGCCAAGCGGCGTCGACTTCCACTCGACGGCGCGTTTCATCAAGCTCGTGCAGAAGACCCGGGAGATCCGCGGCAGCAACAAGCCCGGTTGCGTTATCGTCCCCAATCGGCTCGACCGGCGGACGGTGATTTCCCGCAAGATGGCGTTCTACGAGCAGTTCGGCGAGCCGATCGCGCCGCCGATCGGCATGCGTTCGGCCTTCGTCTACGCCTTCGATCGGGGGCGCTGGGTCGGCGACATCTCGCCGCGATCGGCCGCCTGCCGGGAAATCGAACAGCTCGCCGCCTTTATCGACGGCAGCGCCGACGATGCGACCGCCGCCACCGGCAAGGCGGCGTCAGCCGCCGTAGCCGAGCACGGCGGGAAGCCAGAGAGCGAGGCCGGGAAAGAAGACGACGGCGACGAGCGCCGCGGTCATGGCGATCACCAGCCAGAGCACCCAGCGAACGGTCGATTCGAGCGGTACGCCGGCGATCCGGGCGGTGACCATCAGGTTGACGGCGACGGGCGGCGTGAACTGGCCGATAGCGATGTTCATGGCCATGAGCACGCCGAACCAGACGGGGTTCCAGGCGTGCGCGACCATGATCGGCAGAAGCAGGGGCATGGTGATCAGGTAGATGGAGACTCCGTCGAGGACCATGCCGGCGATGAGCAGGACGGCCATGATCAGGAGCAGCGTCCCGGACTCGTCCTGACCGATGGCGACAATGACCTTGGCGGCGGCATCGAAAGCGCCCAGCGTGCTGCCGGCCCAGGCGAAGATGCCGGCCAGGGCGATGACGAACATGATGACCGCCGACGTTTCGGCGGAGTCGACGAAAGCCTCGTAAACCTCGCGCCAGCCCAGGGTCCGATAGTAGCCGACGCCGATGACGAGGCCGTAAACCGCCGCCACCGCGGCGGCCTCGGTCGGGGTGAATAGTCCGGTTCGCAGCCCGCCCAGGATCAGCACCGGAGCGAACAGGCCGGGACCGGCGGAGAGCAGGCTGGCGAAGAACGGCGGCCGGGTTGCATCCTCTTCGCCGCCCATGTCGTAGCGTCGGCTGAGCCACCAGGTCGGCACGGCCACCGCCAGGCCGCAGAGCAGGCCCGGCACGAGCCCGGCCGCGAACAGTGCGCGCAGGTCGACGCCGGGAACCAGGATCGAATACAGGATCAAGGCGATCGACGGCGGGATCAGAATCGCCGTCGACGATGCGGCGGCGATGACCGACGCGGAAAACGACCCCGGATAGCCGGCCCGGCGCATGGTCGGGATCATGACGGCAGCCACCGCCGCGGCGTCGGCCGGGCCGGAGCCGGACATCCCGCCCATGATCATGCACACCAGGATGGCGACCAGGGCCAGGCCGCCGCGGCGCGGACCGACGATCGCCTGGATGAACGCAATCAGCCGAGCGGCGACGCCGGACCGCTCGAACAGGGTGCCGGCAAGGATGAACAGCGGGATCGCGATGAGCGGGTACTTGGCGATGCCGTTGAAGGTGTTCGTCCCGACGGTCGCCAGCGCTTGGATGTCGAGGCCGACAAGGATCCCGGCGATGCCGCCCGCCGCAAGCGCCACGGCAATGGGTGCGCCAAGCGCCATGAGCAGGACGAAGACGCCAAGGAGGAGAATGTTGGCCTCAACCATGCCCGCATCTCACCGCCGGTTCGCGATGGCGGTGACCGCCCTCTGCCATAGCCGGACCATCATCAGAAGCGCCAGAACGGGGAGCCAGACCGTATAAACCCAGGCCGGATGACCGAGGCCCGGACTTGTCTCGCCGAATTCCCACTGCTCGTAGGCAAGACGACCGCCGTAGAAGACAATCAGGCCCAGTACGACCGTCGCCGCCGCCAGCGAGAGGCCGGCGCAGCACGATTGCCACCTGGGTGGCAGGCGATTGACAAGAACGAGGATGCGAATGTGGCGGTCTGCGGCGAAAGCCAGGGACGCGCCGACGAAGGTCATAATGACGAGGAGGACGACCGAGTACTCCTCGGTGAACGCGAACGAGATGTTGGTGGCGTAGCGGACGACGACGTTGGCGAAGCTGATCAGGCAGATCAGCGCCATGGCGGCGGCGCCGACCGCCCGCTCCAGCCGCGGTGGCGGCGGCGATGGCGGCGGCGCGTCGGCGCCCTCCTCCGGAACGCGCACGGCCCGCACTGCCGCGCGCGAGGAGCGGTCGGTCCGGCGGTCCGGCAACGGATCAGGGCTTGCTTGCGGCGACGGCGCTTTCCGCGCGCCCGACGAGATCCGGGCCAATCCTCCCGGCCCAGGTGTCGAACACAGGCCTGGTGGCGGCGACAAAGGCCCGCAGCTCGGCCGCACTTGGACGCGTCACCCTCACACCCATGGTCGGAAGTTCCGCTTCGGCTTCGGCGTCACCGTCGCGCGCGAGCTGGATCGAGAGCTTGCCGGCTTCGCTCGCTGCCTGCCGCACGATCTCCTGGTCCGCCGGCGCGAACGAATTCCAGACGCGGGCGTTGACCGCGAAGATCAGCGGATCGGCAACGTAATTCCAGAGCGTCACATAGGTCTGGCCAAGCGTTTCCATTTTCGCGTTGACGTAGACGGTCAGCGGATTCTCCTGGCCGTCGACGGCGCCGGTCGCCAGGGCCGGCTTGGCGTCCGCCCAACTCATCTGGGTCGGGTTGGCGCCGAGCGCCGAGAAGGTATCGTTGAACAGCGGCGAGCCGACGACCCGGATCTTGAGACCCTGAAGATCCTCGGGCTTGCGCACCTCGCGCTTGGAATTGGAAAGCTGGCGGAAGCCGTTCTCGCCCCAGGCCAGCGGCTCGATCCCGCGCTGGCGGATGATCGCGAACAGGTCGCGGCCGACGTCGCCTTGGGTCAAGGCATCGATGGCAGCGTGATCAGGCATCAGGAACGGCAGGGCGAACAGGTTGAGTTCCTTGATCTGCGGCGACCAGTTGATGGTCGAACCGACGGCCATCTCGATAATGCCGTCACGCATCGCCGTGAACTCTTTCGTCTGGTCGCCCTGGACGAGTTGGCTCCCGGAGTAGACCTTCATGACGATGCGCCCGTCGGTCCGCTGAGCGACCAGCTCCGCCCACTTTTCCGCCGCCACGCCCCATGGGAACGGCGGCCCCAGCACCGTCGAGACCTTGTATTCGGGCTTGTAGTCGGCAGCCGGTGACCGCGCCGCCGGCAATGACGCAAACACGGCGAGCATCGCTGCGACAACCAAAAGCCTGCTTATCCTCATGATCCCGTATCCCTGCGTTTCTCTTGCGCCTCCCGCGTCCGAGGCGCTGTTGCCGGGATCCTAGCACGGCTCTGTCGAGACGCGCAGCCGTTGGCGTGGCGCTCGCCTCAGCCGGCGCCGGGGGGTCCGGCGGAGAACAGGATCGCAAAGCGCGCCCCTGGGCCGCTGCCAACCTCCAGCTCGGCGCCCATGCTCCGCACGAGCCCGGCCACGACCTTCATGCCGAGGCCCAGGCTGTCCGCTATGCGGTACCCTTCAGGCAGGCCGCGGCCGTTGTCGCTGACGCGGAGCCGACAGACGCCGTCCGGCCCGGCCCGGAAGGAAATGTCGATGCGTCCCTCCGAATTCCCGTCGAAGGCGTATTTGGTCGCATTCGTCACCAGTTCGTTCACGATCAGCGCCAGCGAAATCACCCGGTCGGTCACCAGCTCCGCGGTATCGGCGTCGACGTTGATGACAATCCCTCTCCCGGCCGCGACCGTATCCTGCAGTTCGCGACACAGATCGCGCAGGTAGCCGGCAAATTCGATGGCGCAGATCGGCTCCGCGCCGCGATAGAGATGCTCGTGGATCTTGGCGATGGTCAGGATCCGCCGATCGGCGTCGGTGAGTTGACGGCGCAACTCCATGTCGTCGGTGGAGCTGAGTTGCAGGCCGAGCAGGCTTGAGACGAGCTGCAGGCTGTTCTTCACGCGGTGGTTCACCTCGCGAAGCATGATCTCCCTCTGTCGGAGGAGACCGCGCTGGGCGGTGACGTCGTAGGCGACGCCGATCATCCGCACCGGCCGGCCGGTGTCGTCGGTTTTGATTTCGCCCTGGGCGGCGAGGCAGCGAACCTCCCCGCCCGGATGAACGATGCGATACTCGCCCTGATAGGTTCCGTCCCTCATGGCGCGCTCGACGTCCTCGTCAACGCGCGGGCGATCTTCCGGGTGCAGCGCCGCGTAGAAGGCGGCGACGTCGTGCGGCCCGGGCCGGGGTTCGAGACCGAGCAGGCGGAAGAACGACTCCGACCAGGTCGCCTGATGCGTGACGATGTCCCAGTCCCAGACGCCGACGCCGCCGGCATCCTGCGCCAGATGCAGCCGCGCCTCGCTGTCGCGCAAGGCCTCCTCGACGGCCCGGCGCTCGGTAACGTCCACGGCGGAGGGAATCAGCTTGGTGATGACGCCTTCGGCGTTGCGCAGCGGCGCAATCATGAAATCGATGGTCATCATCCGGCCATGCGCCATGCGCGCGTCGATATCGAAGCGCGACAATTCGCCTCGCGCCGCGCTCGCCACCGCGTCGGCGACGCGGGCCTGCACCTGCGGGTGATGGGACCACCAGTAGGTCTGCTCGAACCGCTTGCCGCGCACGTCCGCGAGCGACAGGCCGGCCGCCTCGAGCGGGGCGCGGTTCGCCCACAGCATCACGCCGTTGATGTCCAGGATGCCGACGAAGGCGAACAGATTGTCGAGCAGGTCGCGCATCTGCTGCTCGCTCTCGCGCAGCGCATGTTCCGCCGCCTGCCTCTCGCTGAGATCGCGGATGAACGCGATCGCCTCGTCCTTTCTCACCCCGACCATGCTGTAGCCGATCAGGATCGGAAGGACCGTCCCGTCCTTGCGGATATACGCCTTCTCGTAGGGCGTGCAGCGACCTCTCTCGACGGCTTCGGCGATCGCGGCATCATCCACCGGCGCGAATTCGGGCGGCGTCAGGTCGCGCCAGCGGACAAGCCCGCTTTCCAGGTCGGCTCGGCTGAACTGGATCATTTCGAGGAAGGCGTCGTTCGCGTCAAGGACGTCGCCCGCGACGTTGCTGCGCAATATCCCGATGGGGAGGGCCTCGACCAGGGCGCGATAGCGCTCCTCGCTCTTGCGATAGGCGGTTATCTCCGACAGGTTGGCGATTGCGGCGACGATGGCGCCGCCTTCGCGGACCGGCACGGCGCTGACCAGGAGCGTGTGCACGATGCCGTCGCGACGTGCGATCTGAAGCTCGCGCCCGACCTGACTTTCCCCGCGCAAGGCGCGCCGGAGCGGCGTCTCATCCGCCGACAGCCGCCGGCCGCCCTCGAAAACGTCGCCCCAGATCGCGGCGGCCTCGCTTATGCGCAGCCCCTCGAGATCGCAGCGGACAAGGCGATGCGCCGCCTCATTGACGAGGATGATGCGGCCTTCGCCGTCGCAGGCGATGATCGCCTCCGCCGCTTGCCGCAGCATCTCGACAGCAAGCGCAGGTTGGAGCGCGCCGCACGACGTTTCGGCGGCCAGCGGCCTCAGCGACGCGCCGGCGACCTCAACATCCATGCCGACCGCAGCTTCCTTGTCCGCCACCTCGCAATCATCCTCCGCAACCCATCATTTGCCGACGCATTTATATAGGTAATGGAAAACGGCGGACGCCAATCCGCCATTTCGACCTAACACAGGTATCGGCCTTGACCGGGACGCGCGCCACGGTGTATCGCTTAAGAATTGTGGTGATGATGATGCCCGTCCAGCAGCTTCTGTCGATTACCGGCCCGGTCCTCGCCTGAGGGCCGGGATTCTGGAGCATCCGGCGCCGATCCAGGCGCAGGACTGCCGTTCTCTTGCAATGTCGTCGATCGATCTCGCTTTCGCGTGAGCCCTGCGGAAGCGGGTGTTCGATCTTCCGCTGAAGCACGGTTTCAGGAAGCGCACCTTCATCATGTCGAACGCATTCGCCAGCTCTGCGGCTCCCACAGCCGCGTCCGCCGTCGCCGTATCTTGCTTTTCCGTCGTCGCGACCGCCGAGGTCGACGTCATGGCCCGCGTGCTCGGGGCCTTCGCCAAGCGCGGGATCCTGCCCGACCGCTGGTACAGCAGCGTCGCCGGGAATGGCGACGGTCTGCACATCGACGTCCAGGTCGCCGGCCTCGATCGGCCGCAGCGCGAGCGTATCGCGCAAAGCCTTCGCCAGATGGTCGAGGTGCAGACCGTGCTGACCTCGGAAAAGCGATACGCCCTGTCGGCCTGAGGCGCGGATCTCAGATCCGCGCGCGCGGCAGGAAGGGGTCGGGCTGGAAGCCGGAAAGCGGATCAGCCTGCGGATCGGTGTCCGGCGGCAGGTCGTGCACGTGGACGTCATCGGCCGAGTGCCTGTTCAGCACGGCGACGGCCCGCTCTTCGTGAGCCGGATCGCGCAGGCGAACCCAAAGCAGCAGGCCGCCCTTGTCGATCTGATTCTGCACCTGCCTGGCCCGTTCGCGGCCGAGCCAGCGCGCGCCCAGCGTGCCGAGGAAGCCGCCGGACCCCCCGGCGACGGCCGCTGCGGCGATCGCTGCGGCCAGGGTGCCGCCCGAGGCGACGACGGCGCCGATGGCCGCGACGGCACCGATGTAGGCGAGGCCGCCGATGATGCCGGCACGCCCCTCGGTCAGCGAATCGCGGCCGACGAAGGCCGCCCGCGGAACCTTCGGGTCGTCCTCGAGCTCGGCGACCTTTTCGTAGACGTGGCCGAGCTTCTCCTCGACGACCTTCTGCGCCGCGAGCAGGCTCAGCTCCGAGCGGTCGAAGCCACAGTTGAGAAGTTCGTCGACGGCCGCCTGCAAGGTTTTCCAGTCGTGGAACAATCCGACGGCCTCTCGCGTGCCGGATGTCGCGGCCGTCGCCGCGGTCGTGCTGGGTTCGCTCATCTCCGCTCCTCAAACCGGATGGCGCTTCGCGGGCACCATATGCCTTCTTTCCGCGCCACGATGATGGCGGAAGAAACCGCAGGTTGGCCAGCACTGTTTTGGCTTGCCGACGGATCCATGGACGACGCGTCGACCTGCGTCAAGCGAGCCGTTCGGGATGGCGCGGCAATCCCGCGAGATAGCGGCCGAGCGCGCGGTCGGCGTTGCGGATATGGCCGATCAGGTCGGCGTCGAGAGCATCCAGCGCGTCCGCACGCAGGCCGCCGCAACCCGCCGCCGCCTGCTCCGCGCGCAACTCCTCCAGGCACTGGATCATCTGCTCGTGCTCGCCGGCGTGACCGTCGTACTCGCCGTACTGGTACAAGCGCATCAACAGTTGCTCGGAGGCAAAGTGCATCTTGCTGTAGTCGACAAGCCGGTCAAGGACGTCCTGGACGTTGTCGTCCTCTCCGGCCCGGACCGCTTCGCGCAGGGCGTAAAGCAGGCCGAGCTGGATATGATGCTCGCCGTCCATCTCCTCGCGACCGGCCACGCCCGGACCACCGCTGCTCCCTTGCTGATGGGGCGTTCTCATGGTCGTCTTCCTCAAGCGCCCTTTGCGTGCGTCACGCGCCGATGAGGTGGAGCATCAGCGTGCGCGAGTGCGGCGCCGTGCGGTGCTCGAACAGATAAAGACCCTGCCAGGCGCCGAGCGCCATCTTGCCGCTGGATACCGGCACGCTCAGGGTCGTCAGGGTCAGGGCCGAGCGGATATGGGCCGGCATGTCGTCCGGGCCCTCTGTTCTGTGCTTGTAAAGCGACGGATCCTCGCGCGCGATGCGTTTGAAAAAGGCGAGAAGGTCGCGCAGCACGTCCGGATCGGCGTTTTCCTGGATGGTCAGGGACGCGCTGGTGTGGCGGCAAAACACCGTCAGCAGGGCCGTCTCGACGGCCTCCCCGATCAGCCACCGCTGCACCTGATGGGTTATCTCGTAAAGACCCTCGCCGTGGGTCTCGACGCGGATGATATCCTGACACTGCTTCATGCCGACAGCCTAACGCGAGGGCGCGCCCAGGCCAACCCAGTTAGCGGGAAAGCGGTTGTCAACGCCGGCCGCGCAGCCTAGAACAGGCGCATGAGCGAACAAAGAATGAACGAAATGTCGGGCTCCGCTTCGGGTGCGGGCCGGCGGCTGGCCCGCGGCGTTTGCAGGCTGCTGGCCGACCACGGCTACCGGACGCTGTGCGAGCTGACTCTGGTCGACGGACGCCGGGTCGACGTCTTCGCGCTGGACCGCCGCGGCGGGATTCTCATCGTCGAGGTCAAGACCTCGCTGGCCGACTACCGCGCCGACAGCAAATGGCCCGACTACCTAGCCTCGTGCGACCGCTTCGCCTTCGCCGTGCCGGCCGCCTTCCCTGTCGACATTCTGCCGGGAGAGGTCGGGATCATCGTCGCCGATGCCTTCGGCGGCGCATTTGTCCGTCCGCCGCGGCCCGAGGCGCCGATTGCGGCGGCGCGGCGCAAGGCGCTCACGATCCGCTTCGCCCGGACCGCCGCCGCCCGCCTGCAGATGTGCATGGACGCGCCAACCGCCGACCCGCTCCTGCGCTGAGGCGAGCCCCGCGCAGGCGCCAGCAGCCCGTTCAGCCGTAGCGGTGCAGGCCGGCGCCGTGACGCTTCAGCCAGGCCCGGCCCGCCAAGGCGTCGCCGCCGATCGCTTCGACCAGCGCCCAGAAGCGGGGGCTGTGATCGCGGTGCGCGAGGTGCGCCAGTTCGTGGGCCACGACGTAGGCCAGCGCCGCCGGCGGAGCAAGAATCAGCCGCCACGAGAACGACAGGTTGCCGTTGGCGGCGCACGAGCCCCAACGCGAGCGGGTGTCGCGCACGCTGATCCGGCCGACGGGAATGACGGCCGGCTGGGCCGTTTGCCCACAAAGGCGAGGAGCGCGGTTCGCCACCTCTGCAGCCAGCTCCACGCGCGCCTGATTGCGCAACCAAGATTGCAGGCGGGGCGCGAGGCGCGCCTTTGCGCCGCCGATGCAGATCGCCCGGTCCTCGGCGAAGATGCCGCAGGCGCTCGGGCTGTGGCGGATGCGGTGGTCGACGCCGCGCAATGGCACGATGCGGCCATCTTCGAACGGCACCCGTTCCGGCTGTTCGGCGATCCTGGTTGCGATCCACGACGCGTTGGCGCGCGCCAGGGCGAGGCCGTCGGCGAAGGCGGCTGTCTCCGGGATCGTGACGACAAGGCCGTCTCCGGCGGCCGCCAGCCGCAGGGTCAGTCGCCGGGCGCGGCGGGTCCGGCGGACGACCAGTGCGACCTCCCGCCCCGCGACGACGAGGCTCGTCCGCCGCTGCCAGGGTCCATCAGCGCGCAGCGCCGTGATCCTCGCCGCCTCGGCCTCCCGCCGTCTCTCAGGCGAGCGGCGGCGGTGCGAAGGCGAGACGGTCGAGCGCCGAAGCCAAGGCCGCGGCCTCGGCGGCGGCAAGACGCATCAGCGGCGGGCGAATATTGCGCCAGCTCTCGACGCCGCTGTGTCCGGCCATGATTTCCTTCAGCCCGGCGCTGAGCGGATAGGCCGCGATCGCCCGGCGCACCGCGCTGAGCCGGGCCTGCACCGTATCCGCCGCTTTTGCCTCGCCGGTCCTATGGGCGGCGAGCACCTTGGCGCCGAGTTCGGCAGCGACGTTGCTGACCGCCGTGATGCAGCCCACGCCCCCTCCGCGCAGGAGCGGCAGGAGGCTCTCGTCGGAGCCGGCGAAGACCCGGAAGCCGGGGAAGGCGGCGGCGGTCTCGATCATGGCGGCGGTGTCGCCGGAGCTGTCCTTCATCCCGGCCACCGTTCCGGGATAGCGGGCGATCAGTCGCCCGATCAGGTCACGGCTCAACGGCACCGACGTCATCTGCGGGAAGTGGTAGAGGTAGACGCGCAGCCTCGCGTCCGCCACCCGCTCGATGACCTCGCTGAAGGCGGCGAACAAACCATCGTCGCTGACGCCCTTGTAGTAGAACGACGGCAGGACGAGGACGCCGGCGACGCCGCGGCCGGTGGCATGGCGGCTGAGCGCCACCGTTTCGGGGATCGAGCAGCAACCGGTACCCGGTATCAGGCTCGCGGCAGGAATCCCGGCACCGACCAGGCGATCGAGGATCTCGATCCGTTCCTCCCGGGAAAAGAGGTTGGCCTCGCCGGTCGTGCCCAGGATCGACAGCCCGTCGCAGCCGTGGGCAAGCAGCCAGCGGCAGTGCCTGGCGAAGAGCTCATGATCGGGCGCGAGGTCGTCGTGAAGCGGAGTCAACACGGCGGCGAAAACGCCGGTCGGGTCGGCGGCGGGAGCGGGAGCAGTCATCTCGGCCTCGCCCTTACGCCGACCAGGTAACGATGTGGTGCTCGAGAGGTCCCGCGCGCGACTCGGGCACCGCGCGGCCGCGCACCGAGGCGCCGACCCGGTGGACAAGCTCCGGATCGCCGGAAACCAGGTGATGCCACGACGGCAGGTCGCGACCTTCGGCCAGAAGGCGGTAGGCGCAACTCGACGGCAGCCAGGTCAAGGCGAGCACGGTCTCGGCAGTCAGCGCTTCGCAGTTCGGAACGTAGCGTCGGCGTTCGGCGTAGCGGGTGCAGCGACAGGTGCCGACATCGAGCAGGCGGCAAGCGACGTTGGTGTAGCTGATTTCGCCGGTGTAGCCGTCCTCGATTTTCTCGAGGCAGCACTTGCCACAGCCGTCGCACAGAGCCTCCCACTCCGCCCGGCTCATCTCGGCGAGGCCGCGCCGCTTCCAGTATTCAGGCTCGAGCGGCTCTGCCGTCGGGAGCTGCGGCACCTGTTCGTCGCGTGCGTCCATCGATCGTTCTCCCGCCCCGCCTGCCTTTTCGGCCGACCTTTTGCTTTGCCATGGACCGCGACAGCCGCACCGGCCACGGTCGGCGTCCGCCTGACAGCCTGAACCCCCCACGAGGACTGTGCGCAAATTAAGACGACGGCGTCAACAGCGCTGGCGCCCCGCCACGCCCCAGGCCCTCCCGACCGGTTTGCCGATCCGCCGCGTGCCTCGAACCCGCCAATTGCCGGTCCGCAGCGCGTGCCGGTCCGCCGCTTGCCGACCCGCCGCGCTCGCGCCGGTCGCGCCTGGCGCAGGACGATGCCGGCGCGGTTCATGCCTGGCGCGGGTTAACGCCGGCCGGCGCCGCTCGACGCTCGACGCTCGACGCTCGACGCTCGACGCTCGTGCTGCAAACAACGCCGGCACAGGTCAACGCGTGACGCGTTGCTGCGCAGGACGATCCCGGCACAGATCGCCGCCCGGGGTCTGTCGCGGCGCCGGCAGGACATGCCGGACCGGCGCCGGCTTCGAACCATTCGAACCGGGCGAAAGACGAGAGGTTGGCCCGGAGCGGACGAAGGCCGGTTCGTCTTGTCGTTGCTCGCGTTTTTCGTCGTTGCGCGCGTTTCTTTGACGTGGCAGCGCGTTTCTTGTCGTTGTTCGCGCTTCTTGACGTGGCAACCGGCTCAGCGTGCCGCCCCGGGCTCCTCCCCTCCCAGACGCAGGGCCTCGACGGTGAGCGCGATCGGCGCGGCGGGCCCTTCTCCCTTAACCTCTCCCTCCTCGATCCTTTCCGTCTCCTCGACCTCTGCCGGCGGCGGCGGCTCGAGCCGGATTGGCGTTCGCGCCGGCGCTTCGGTCCGCCGCGGCGAGGGGCCGTAATAGTTGACCAGCCGCCGGTCCGCGGTCGGATCGGGATCGCGCCGGCAGTCGCCGTCGGCAAGCGTCCGGTAGCAGTAGACCGGCTCGGCGTCGTAGACCGCGCGTTCGTACGCCGACTCGTAGCCACATCCGCTAAGACCGGAACCGGCCGCCAAGCCAGCCAGAAGCCCGAACCCCATCAGCCACCCGCGCACCATTCGGTTCCAACCGATCCATCATCCCGTCCCGCGTGTATTATAGCAGAGATATCGTATAATGGTCGCATTATTTGCACATCTCCGGTTGCCTCGCCGCCTCCCGCTGCGGGCCGGGCCTGCCCCCGGCATCCGCCGTCCGGCGCATCGAGCGAGGAGGGCCGGCCAATGCCTTGACTTCGGCCGCAACCGCAACCCAGACTGGCGCGCCGGGATAAGGGCGTAAGCAACCGAAGCACCCCGGGCAGCGATTGCGGGAGGACGACGCATGGCCGAGGATGGCGCCGCCGCACTGGAAGTCGCCGAAATCCACAAAAGCTTCGGCTCTTTCGAAGTCCTGAAGGGCATCTCGCTCTCGGCCCGCGATGGCGACGTGATCTCGATGATCGGAGCCAGCGGCTCGGGCAAGAGCACGTTCTTGCGCTGCATCAATCTGCTCGAGAGCCCCGATCGCGGCGAAATCCGCCTGGCCGGCGAGACCATCCGGTTGCGGCCGCGGCGCGGCGTCGGCCTCGTCGCCGCCGATCCGAAGCAGATCACGCGGATGCGGGCCCGCATGGGCTTCGTATTCCAAAGCTTCAATCTCTGGTCGCACCTGACCATTCTCGGCAACGTCATCGAGGCGCCCATCCACGTCGCCGGGACGCCGCGCGCGGAAGCGGTCGAACGCGGGGAGGCGCTGCTCGCCAAGGTCGGGATCGCCGAGAAGCGCGACTTTTATCCCGCTCAGCTCTCCGGCGGCCAGCAGCAGCGCGCCGCCATCGCCCGGGCGCTGGCCATGGAGCCGGAGGTGATGCTGTTCGACGAGCCGACGTCGGCGCTCGATCCGGAGCTCGTCGGCGAAGTGCTTGGCGTCATGCGCGCGCTGGCCGAGGAAGGGCGGACGATGATCGTCGTCACCCACGAAATGCGCTTCGCCCGCGACGCCTCGACCCGGGTCGCCTACCTGCACGACGGCAGGATTATCGAGGAAGGGCCGCCGTCGCAGGTCTTCCAGTCGCCGCAGACCGAGCGCTGCCGCCAGTTCCTCGCCAGTCACTTGTAGGCGGGGCGAGGGGCGGCTATCGCCGGCGACCATGCCGGCAGGACCGAGAACAGGGAGAGCAAGATGAGCCTCAAGACCGCCGCGCTTGCCGCCGTCGCCGCCATCGTTCTCTTGACGGCGTCGGGGCCGACCCGTGCCGAAACCCTGCGCATCGGCACCGAAGGGGCCTACCCGCCGTTCAACCAGATCGACCCGTCGGGCGAGCTCATCGGCTTCGACATCGACATCGCGCAGGCCCTCTGCGACAAGATGAATGTCGAGTGCGTGTTCGTCCGCCAGGATTGGGACGGCATCATCCCCGGCCTGCTCGCGCGCAAATACGACGCCATCGTCGCCAGCATGTCGATCACCGAGGATCGCCAGCAGGCGGTCGACTTTACCGACCCCTACTATTCGAACAAGCTGCGCTTCGTCGCCGCAAAGAACGCAAAGGTCGATCCCGACAACCTGAAAGGCAAAGTCATCGGCGCGCAGCGGGCGACGATCAGCGCCAGCTACCTGGAGGATCACCCGTTCAAGGGCGCCAAGGTCAAGCTCTACGACACCCAGGAGAACGCCTACCTCGACCTCGCCTCCGGCCGGGTCGACGCGATTCTCGCCGACAGGCTGGTGAGCTACGACTGGCTGGAATCCGACGCCGGCAAGAACTTCGCCTTCGTCGGCGAGCCCATCGACATCGGCGACAAGATCGGCATCGCGGTGCGCAAAGGCGATACCAAGCTGCTCGCCCGCCTGAACGCGGCGCTGGCGGAGATCATCGCCGACGGCACCTACGAGGAGTTGAACGCCAAGTATTTTCCGTTCCCGATCTATTAACGCCCTGCGCGATGTTCAGGTCGCACCCTTTGTGGTCCATTCGGTTCGCGTGTCGCGGCATTGAGGGGACGCGCCCCTCACCCGCCCGCCTTGCGGGCTGCCCCCTCCCACTGGAAGAGGGCACTTCAACGCCATGATCGACCTCGCCGGATTTGGCGATCAGTTGCTTCTCGGCGCCGCCATGACGGTGCAGCTTGCCGTGGCCGCGCTCATCGTCGGCCTCGTCCTCGGCCTCCTCGGCGCGACCGCTCGCCTCTCCGGGTTCGCCCCCGCCCGCGCGCTCGCCGGCGCCTACACCACGGTCGTTCGCGGGCTGCCGGAACTGATCGTCGTGCTGATCATCTACTTCGGCGCATCGCGCCTCTTGACGACCGCCGCGGCGGCCCTCGGCTACGACGGGTTCGTCGAACTGAGCCCGTTCGCGGCCGGCGTCATCGCCCTGGGGCTCACCTTCGGCGCCTACGCGACCGAGGTGTTCCGCGGCGCGATCCTGGCGATCCCAAAGGGACAGGTCGAAGCGGCGCACGCGTTCGGCATGGGCCGCTGGCTCACCTTCCGCCGGATCGTCCTGCCCCAGGTCTGGCGCATCGCCCTGCCCGGCCTCGGCAACCTGTTCCTCGTCCTGCTCAAGGACACTTCGCTGGTCTCGGTCATCGGTCTCGAGGAGTTGATGCGCAAGACGCAGATCGCGGTCGGTTTCACCCGTGCGCCGTTCACCTTCTACCTGACCGCCGCCGTGCTCTACCTGCTGATGACGATGATCGCCATGGCGGCGTTGCATCGCGGCGAGCGCGCCGCGGCCCGCGGCATGCCGCGTCTGCGCGGATGAGGCGGCGATGAATTTCGAAGTCATCGTCGCCAACCTGCCGAAGCTGCTCGAAGGCGCGGGCCTCACCCTCGAGCTTGTCGCTTTCGGCCTGGTCGGCGGCGCGGCGCTGGCGCTGCCGGCGGCGCTGATGCGCGTGTCGCCGCGCTGGTGGCTGTGGGCGCCGGCTTTCGCCTACATCTTCTTCTTCCGCGGCACGCCGCTGCTGGTCCAGATTTTTCTCGTCTATTACGGCCTCGGCCAATTCGAAGCTGTGCGCGACAGCGTCCTCTGGCCGATCCTGCGCGAGCCGTTCTGGTGCGCGATCATCGCCTTCGCGCTGAACACCGGCGCCTACACCGCCGAGATCCTCCGCGGGGCGATCCAGGCGGTGCCGGTGGGCGAAGTCGAAGCGGCGACGGCGTTCGGGATGTCGCGCACGCTGTCCTTGCGCCGCATCATCCTGCCGCGGGCGTTCCGCATCGCCTTGCCGGCCTACGGCAACGAGGTGATCCTGATGCTCAAGGGCAGCGCCCTGGCGAGCACCATCACGCTGCTCGATCTGACCGGGATGGCCCGGACGATCATCGCCAGGACCTACATGCCGGTGGAGATCTTCCTCGCCGCCGCGCTCATCTACCTGGGCATGACCTTCGTCTTCGTTCAGCTCTACCGCCTCCTCGAGCGCCGCCTCAGCCGCCACGTCGTCGGCGCTCGGTGATCATCCTGGCCTGACGCTTGCACTCACCGTTTGCATCTGCGTCACAGCCGCAACGAGAAGATGATCGCGATTCGCCGTCATGGTACAATCGGGAGCGATGCGAAAAGCATTCCGAAAGCCCTTAAAGAGGCTTCGTCCGACACTGGGAGGGCGCGATGGGATACAAGCTGGAAGGCGATCTTCTCGAAGTCTGCGATTGCAAGGTTCTGTGTCCGTGTTGGATCGGCGAGGATCCCGATAACGGAACCTGCGATACATCGCTGGCCTACCACTTTCGCTCGGGCGTGATCGACGGGATCGACGTCTCCGGGCTCACGGTGGCCTCTGCGGCCAAGGTCCCCGGCAATGTCCTCGATGGCGGCTGGCGGCGCCAGTTGTTCGTCGATGCGAGAGCGAGCGACGACCAGATGACCGCCATCGTCGACGTCCTGACCGGGCAAAGAGGCGGACCGCTCGCCGATCTCGCCGCGCTCGTCGGCGAAGACCTGCCGCCGCAGCGCGCGGCCATCACCTTCGAGCTCGACGAAGGCAAGGGTACGCTGCAGGTCGGCGACCTGATCGAGGCCACGATGGAGCCGTACCGGGGGCCCACCGGTGTCGTGACGACGCTGAACGAGAGCATCTTTACGACGATCCCCGGCACCCCGGCGTACGTTTCCAAGGCCGAGACGTTCCGCCTGCGCAACGCCGATCTCGGCCTCGATGTCGACCTCAAGGGGCACAACGCGATCCAGGGCAGCTTCCGCTTCGAGTGCTGACCCGGTGCGGCGCGACGACCCCGGCCCGCTTGCGTTCCGCCGAGGGTGAAAGCGGCCATGCAGGCCATCCGCCACAAGGACGCGTTCGTTCTCGTGATGGGCGGACTGCTGGCTTTCGCCTGGCTCGTCCTGTGGTTGTGGGCGGGCAGCCCCTTCGGCCGTTACCTGGACCACGGCGACTGGACGAAAATCGGCTTTGCCGGCGCCCTGTGCGCGGCGATCCCCGCGGGCGACGCCGTGGTTCCGGCCGCCCTCTACGTCGGCGCCTGGCTGTTCATGATTGCGGCGATGATGCTGCCGACGACGCTGCCCCTGCTCGCAGTGTACCATCGCCTCACGCAGCGCCGCCCCGATCGCTCCCTCCTGCTCGGGCTTGTCATCGCCGGCTACCTGTCGGCGTGGACGGGCTTCGGCCTTGCCGCGCATGCCGTCGACCTGGCCCTCCACCGCGTCGTCCTCGCCCTGCCGTGGCTCGCCCTCCACGGCTGGGTGATCGGCGCGGCGGTTATCGCCATCGCCGGACTGTTCCAGTTCAGCCCGCTCAAGCACCGCTGCCTGGAGAAGTGCCGGACGACGCTCTCCTTCGTCATCGAGCACTGGCAAGGCCGCCACGAACGCCGGCAGGCCTTTCGCATGGGCTGGCGCCATGGCGTCTTTTGCGTCGGCTGCTGCTGGGCGCTGATGCTGCTGATGTTCGTCGTCGGGACCGGCAGCGTCGGCTGGATGCTGCTCCTGGGCGCGGTCATGGCGATCGAGAAGAACATGCCGTGGGGCCGCCGCCTCACCGCCCCCCTCGGCATCGCCCTGATCGGCGGGTCGCTGGCGCTCGCCGCCTGGCACCTGGGGCAGCAGGCGGCGGTCGCCGGTTGATCTCAGGCCGCGATCAGAGCGCGTCGTTCGAGCGGGTCACCTCCTCGGCGTCGAGGTAGATCCGCCCGCCCTTTTCCCGGAAGGTTTCCGCCATTTCCGCCATGCCCTTCCGGCGCGCGACATCGCGGACCTCCTGCGAGGTCTGCATCGAACAGAACTTCGGCCCGCACATCGAGCAGAAATGGGCGAGCTTGTGCGCCTCCTTCGGCATCGTCTCGTCATGGAAGGCCCGCGCCGTCTCCGGATCGAGCGCCAGGTTGAACTGGTCCTCCCAGCGGAACTCGAAGCGGGCGCGGCTGAGCGCATCGTCCCAGGCCTGCGCCGCCGGGTGGCCCTTGGCCAGATCGGCCGCGTGGGCCGCGATCTTGTAGGTGACGACGCCGGTCTTGACGTCCTCGCGGTTGGGCAGGCCGAGGTGTTCCTTGGGCGTGACGTAGCAGAGCATGGCGGTGCCGAACCAGCCGATCATCGCGGCGCCGATGGCGCTGGTGATGTGGTCGTAGCCGGGCGCGATGTCGGTCGTCAGCGGCCCCAGCGTGTAGAACGGCGCCTCGCCGCAAACGGCGAGCTGCTTGTCCATGTTGACCTTGATCTTGTGCATCGGCACATGGCCCGGCCCCTCGATCATCACCTGAACGTCGCGGTCCCAGGCGATCCTCGTCAGCTCGCCCAGGGTCTCCAGCTCGGCGAACTGGGCGGCGTCGTTGGCGTCGGCGATCGAGCCCGGGCGCAACCCGTCGCCCAACGAGAACGAGACGTCGTAGGCGCGCATGATCTCGCAGATCTCGGCGAAGTTGGTATAGAGGAAGTTCTCGCGGTGATGGGCCAGGCACCACTTGGCGAGAATTGCGCCGCCGCGGCTGACGATGCCCGTAACCCGTTCCGCGGTGAGCGGGATGTAGGCGAGGCGAACGCCGGCGTGGATGGTGAAGTAGTCGACGCCCTGTTCGCACTGCTCGATCAGGGTGTCGCGGAAGATCTCCCAGCTGAGCTCCTCGGCGACGCCGTCGACCTTCTCCAGGGCCTGGTAGATCGGCACGGTTCCGATCGGCACCGGCGCGTTGCGGATGATCCACTCGCGGATGTTATGGATGTTGCGCCCGGTCGACAGGTCCATGACGGTGTCCGAGCCCCAGCGGATCGCCCAGACCATCTTCTCCACCTCCTCGACGACGGACGAGGTCACGGCGGAGTTGCCGATATTGGCGTTGATCTTGACCAGGAAATTGCGGCCGATGATCATCGGCTCGAGCTCTGGATGATTGACATTGGCGGGGATGATCGCGCGGCCGCGAGCGACCTCGTCGCGGACGAACTCGGGGGTGATCTCCGCCGGGATCTCGGCACCGAAGCCGACGCCGGCGGTTCTGCCGCCGGCCTCGCCCGAGGCGCTGGCGTGCGCGCGGCGCAGGTTCTCGCGCCCCAGGTTCTCCCTGACGGCGATGAATTCCATTTCCTCCGTGACGATCCCGGCGCGAGCGTAGGCGAGCTGGGTGACGGCGCGCCCGGCGCGGGCGCGGTAGGGCCGATGGCGGACGGGAAAGTCGGGGACCCGGTGGTCCTCGCCGACGCCGCCGTTGTCGACCGGCCTGACCGGCCGTCCGGCGTACGCTTCGACATCGCCCCGGGCGACGGTCCAGCGTTCGCGCAAGCGCGGCAGGCCGGCGTCGGGATCGATCGCGGCTTGCGGATCGGTATAGGCGCCGGAGGTGTCGTACACCCGGAACGCCGCCTCCTCCGCGGCAGGGTCGAGGGCGATTTCGCGAAACGGCACGCGGACCCGCCCCGACGGGGCCTCGATCCAGACCTTGCGCGAAGCCGGCAGCGGCCGGGTGGTCAGCGAGATGGTAGGGGTTTTTGCCGAGCCGTCCATGTCCGCTCTCCCTGTCTGTTGTTGGCGACCCGGGACAACGGCGGCGGAGAGGCGGGACGGGGGGCGGGCGAACCGCGCGATCCCGCTGTTCCTTTCCCTTCGCCGGCATGACCCGGATCAGGTTCTAAGGGTCTCCATGTCGCTTCGGGCAGCACTGGGCGGCCCGCGCCGATGGTCTCTCAGCCTCCTAGCGAGGCTCCCCTGGAACGTCCGCCAGCATGCGCAGGTCAGAGCCGAAGCGTCAAGCGGACGACGCCCGCTTCGACCTCAGGTCGGCGAAATGTGAACAGCCTGCGTCGTCCGCTCGTCGGCCTTGACCGCGCCGGCGGCCGGGGCGATGTGCACCGACATCTCCGACGGGAACATCGTCCCGAATATTGTGGCGAACGACACCTCCGCAGCATCCCGGCCGACGCCGATCCTGACGATGCCGTCGAGTGCGGCCTGTCGGGTCGCGTCGAACAGATACCAGCGGCCGGCGAGGTAGGCTTCGAACACGGCGTGAAAATCCGGCGGCTCGAGGCCGTAGGCGTAGCCGCTGACGAAGCGCGCGGGGATCCCCAGGGCGCGGCAGAAGGAGATGCCGAGATGGGCGAAGTCGCGGCAGACGCCGGCGCGCTCGGCCAGCGTGTCGTAGGCCGATGTCCCGGTATCGCTGGCGCCGCGCCGGTATTCGATGGTGTCGTAAATCCAGTTGCAGATCGCCGTGATCCGTTCATGACCCGGCGCCATCGCGGAGAATTCCTCCGTCGCCCAGCGGGCGAGCTTGTCGGAGGGGCAATAGCGGCTCGGGTAGAGGTGCGGCATGACGACGAACGGGACGTCGGCGGGCGGGACTTCCTCGATCGTCGCCGGGTCGGTGCTGTCGACGTCGAGTTCGACATCCGCGTCGTAGCGCACATGCAGATCGCCCTTGCCGGCCCTTAGCTTGGTGTAGCGATTGCCGCTTTCCGGCATTTCCCACGTGTCGATCGGGCAGTCGGGGGTAATGACCAGGCTCTCGCGCAAGATCTTCTGCCGCTCGGTCCGCGCCGCCTCGATATTCAGGATCAGCGTCGAGGGGCCGGCGACGCTGTAGCCGAGGTTGCATCCCACGTTGTAAATCATGTCCATCCGTCCCTGGGTCTGCCGACGGGCCGCCGGCGCGCTTGACGGCTGCCTTGTGCTTGGCGCCATCCCGCATGTCAACAGCACGCCCGCAGCGGCCGTGCTGCCTCATAGGTTAGTCGCTGCAGCGGCGAGATCCTGTTTTTGGCGGGAATGCGAAACCGTCGTTTAGTGAACTTGTACGTATTCAAGGCGTACAGATTGACAGCGCCCCGCCAGCCGGCGTACATTTTGAATGTGTACAGCACGCAGGAGAGCCGCCATGCCGCAAATTCCCAATGAGAACAACAGCCGGATGTCGCTGCGAATCCCAGCCAGCGAGAAGGCATTGCTCCTGCGCGCGTCCGTCTTGAGGCGAACCAATCTGACCGATTTTGTTCTCCGTACCGCCGTCGAGGCGGCGCGAGAGGTGATCGACCATGCCGAACGAATCCGGCTTACCGAGCGAGACAGTCGGCTTGTACTCGATCTGTTGGATAACCCGCCCGCGCCCAATGCCAAGCTGATGGCGGCGGCGCTCGCCTTGCCGGATCGCGCGTGACGGTTCCAACCTGGCATGAGGAGGCGATCTCCAAGGGTCAGGATCGAGAAGCCTTCGATTGCGGTGACGCCGCGTTGAACGCGTTTCTGCGCCGCCACGCGCGCAGGAGCCACGAGCAGGGGGGAGCGAAAACGTTTCTTGCGATCGACGATGCCACCGGCAAATCGATCCTCGGCTTTTACAGCGTTGCCCCCGCCTCAATCGCCTACGAACGAACCCCTGAGATCATTAGGCGCGGGCTGGCGCGCCATGAGGTGCCGGCCTTCCGGCTGGCGCGGCTGGCCGTGGATTGCTCGATCCAGGGGCAGGGATTTGGCGGGCAACTCCTGCTTGCCGCTGGCCGCCGTTGTCTGCTTGTCGCGGGACAGGCCGGAGGCGTCGCGCTTCTCATTGACGCAAAGAACGATCGGGTTGCCCAGTGGTACGCGGGCTATGGCGCAACCCCGCTTATGGACGCCCCGCTTTCACTGCTCCTGCCATTCAAGGCAATTCATGCCGCGCTTACTGCCGCTGGAAAACTCTGAAAGCGTCTCGTGGATGCAAATGACAAATCACTTGCTCGCGCCCGACTCTTCACAAATCGGCGCGTAGAACCGGTTCTGTTGACCTCTGCCGTTATCCACGGCGAGGTACCGCAGGTGAGCGCGCATTCTGATCTGCCAGGGTGCGAAGCGGCCTGAGCCGCGCTCACGGGTACGCTACCCCGGTTCTGTGAGGATTTCCCAGAGAGGATATTTATCGGAATACCTGTGCCGGGAACGGGAATAGCCGGTCTCGCCGTCGCCCGGAGCGAGCTGATGGCCCGAGCCATCGGCACCGCCTCTTGCGGGTGTCGTCCGCCCTGGCAGCGGCGCAAAAAACCTCGCCCGCAGCGACGGCGTGGCTTAAGTACTGCACCTGCACACGGGCGTTGCGCACCATGGCCGTGTCCGTACAACCCAGACTGGCGAAGGCGCAAGCATGAGATACTCGGTCGTCCCCGTCACCCCGTTCCAGCAGAACTGCACCGTCGTCTGGTGCGAGCAAAGCCGTCGCGGCGCCGTGATCGACCCTGGGGGGGACATCGAGCGGATCTTGGCAGCGGCCGACAAGGAGGGGGTCAAGCTCGAAAAGATCCTGCTGACCCATGGTCACCTCGATCACGCCGGGGCGACGGCCGAACTTGCCGCCAAGCTCAGGCTGCCGGTCGAAGGGCCGCATCTCGCCGACCAGTTCTGGATCGACGGCATGGGCCAGCAAAGCCGCATGTTCGGTGTCGCTCCGCTGCCGTCGTTCACCCCGGATCGCTGGCTGGAGGGCGGCGACAGCGTCGAGGTCGGGCCGCTGACGTTCGCCGTGCGTCACTGCCCCGGCCATACGCCGGGTCATGTGATCTTTTTTCATGAGCCATCGCGGGTCGCCTTCGTCGGCGACGTGCTGTTCCACGGCTCCATCGGTCGGACCGACTTTCCCGGCGGCGACTACGACACCCTGATTCGATCGATCCGCGAGCAGCTCTGGCCGTTGGGCGACGACGTCACCTTCATCCCCGGCCACGGTCCGTCGTCGACCTTCGGCGTGCAGCGACGCGTCAACCCGTACGTCGCCGACGCCTGAACGGCGCTCTACACCCGCTCGCACCGCTCTTCGCTTTCGCCGACGCCGCGCCGAGGCCGCAGCACGCGCTGGGGTTGTCGACGTGCCGTCGAATGCGCTTGTGTTCGCCATATGTTCGTGTTACGTACACACCCATACGGGGGTAACAAGCGCCGTGGCGCAACTTTTCCATTACTCTTTTTACAAGAACAAGTTATACTTAATGTAATTCATGCGTGTTGAGGTGATCATGCCGAACGTTGCGAAAATGAGCCGGGTGCTTTACCGCCACGAGTGGTCCTCGCTCGACGAATGGGTGGAGGCCCTCGCCGAGCTTGCAGATTGCAACGACCAGACGATCGACGAGGTTGTCCGCGCCGCCCAGCGCAAAACCGCTGACATCTATTTCGAGTAGAGCGGTTTGTTGCGGATTGCGTCGATGCGAACGCCGCCTCGCAATGACGGACCGGCGGCGCCCGCTACCATTTCCCGGTGTTGGCCATGCTCGCCCACGGCTCCTGCGGCTGTTGCGCCTGCCCTGCCTGCAGGAGCTCGATGGAGATGCCGTCGGGAGAGCGGACAAAGGCCATCCGGCCATCGCGCGGCGGTCGATTGATGGTAACCCCGGCGGACTGAAGCTTCCCGCACAGACCGTAGATGTCGTCGACCTGGAAGGCGAGATGACCGAAGTTGCGGCCGCCGCCGTACTCCTCCGGATCCCAGTTGTAGGTAAGCTCCAGCAGCGGCGCGCTGTCCGCCTTGGCCCGCGCCTCGTCCTGGGGAGCGGCCAGGAAAACCAGGGTAAACCGCCCGGCTTTGCTTTCGACCCGCCGAAGTTCGCGCATGCCGAGCTTGGCGCAATAGAAGTCCAGGCTCTGCTCAAGGTCGCCGACTCGAACCATCGTATGCAGGTACCGCATAAATCTCTCCCCTCGTTTTCGCTCATTAACCAAATCGTAGCGGGCGTCCGGCATATCTGGCGGCACGACGACCGCAAGCACGCGAGGATCCGCCCAATGACAATTTCGCCGGCCGGCAAGAGGCCTGACGTCCGCGCCACACGCGGGCCAGCCCCCTTTGGCGACGACATCGGTTTCGATCTGCTCGACCAGATCGACGACTTCGCCGATCCGGATCTCGAGGAGATCGTCGGCACCGCCCATCGGGTCGCGGCCGGCGAATCGTTCGACTGAAAGGCAACGCCGGTCCGGCAGGTCGAAACGGATCGCGACAATCGCTCGTCGAAGACCTGTAAGCGTCCGCACAGCGATCTAGAAGCCGATCCCCCAGCCGACCCCGCCACCCCCGCCGCCGACCCCGACGCCGACGCCCATGCCCGGACGACGGAAGTCATCCCGCGGGAACAGGTCGCGGGTCGCCTGCCGGATAAGATTGGTGAACTGCGGATCGGCGACCCCGCTGGTCGGGCCGACGCTGCCTTGGACGTTGGCGATCATGTCCTCGCCGTCGCACATGGTCATCAGCAGCCGCACCTGGTTTTCCGGAGACGGACCGCCGCCTTCACCGGCGCCGCGGCAGTTCTCCGACGCGCCCAACCCGACGGGGCCGTTGAAGGTGGTGACGACGCGGAACGTCGGGCTTGCGGCTTCCTGCGCGTTCGCGGTGAACCGGGCGCCGGCGCTCCAGGTGATCGCCTGCTCCATGGCCCGCGCGACCGTGTCGCCGATAACGGCCGCGTCGGTCGCATAGGGCTTGCCGCGCACCTCGACGAGCATCGGTCCGCGATCCATCACCCCCTGCGCGAAGCTCCAGGCGTTGGGATTTCGCAACGTCGGCTGGGTAACCGGCCGGTCACCGGCACAGCCCGCCAACAGCAAAACCACGAGAAAGCCGCCGCTCAAGAACCGCCAGACGTTTCCGGCCATCGCCGCTCCGCTCCTCAGCATCTCCTCTGCGCCTCTGCGCGCACCGCATGTTCTCGTGATGATACATATGTCGTCTCGCGTAAACGGGCAAAGAGTGCACCGCATGCGCTTCGCGCACGCGCGGGTTCGCGCCGACCCCGTTCATCGGGAAGAAGCCGCCGTGGTAAGCTCTCCCGGATGGAAGCGGAGCGGCGGACGTGTCCTTGACGCGCGAGACATTGGAAGACAGTGAGCTGTACTCCGAAGCCCTGGGCATCGACCTTGGGACGGGCAGCGAGGCGGCCTGCTTTTCCTGGTTCGTGGCCAGCCAGCTCTACGGTGGACGGATCGCCGAAACCACGGCGGCGAAGACGTACGCGATCTTCGCCGATGCCGGTCTGCTTTCTCCCGACGCCATCCTGCGCGCTGGCCACGACTACCTGATCAACCCGATCATGCGCCGCGGCGGCTATGTCCGCTATGACAATCGCAAGGCCGACCAGATCATTCGCGCCTGCGAAACCCTGACCCGGGACTACGCCAGCCGCATCAGCGGCCTGCACGATGAAGCCGCCGACCCGGCCGATCTCGAGGCTCGGCTCAAAAGCATCTACGGCATCGGCCCGGTCACAGCCAACATCTTCCTGCGCGAGCTGCGGCCGTTCTGGGCCAAGGCCGATCCGGCGCCGCTGCCGGTCGTTGCCGACCTGGCCCGGATCCTCGGCATCGACGCGACCGCCTACGACCGCAAGACCCTGCGATTCGCTCGGCTCGAAGCCGGCCTCCTCCGCCACCGCCGGCAGCTCGAATGGCGGCTCTCGGCCGCCCCGTAGCTGGGATCGGGGCGGAGGCATCACTACTCGGCGGCGTGGGGGACCGCGACGGGTTCGGCCGTTCGCCCGACGGCGGCGGGGTCGAGCTTCGCTCCGCGGCCGGCCATCAGCGCATAGACCACCGGAATGACAAACAGGGTGAAGAAGGTCCCGATGGTCAGGCCGCCGACGATGACCCAACCGATGTCCTGCCGGCTCTCGGCGCCGGCGCCGGTCGCGACAGCCAGCGGAACGGCGCCGAAGACCGTCGCGCCGGTCGTCATCAGGATGGGCCGAAGCCGCAGCACCGCCGCTTCGACGACTGCGTCGCGGACCGCTCGCCCCTCCCGGCGCATCTGATTGGCGAACTCGACGATGAGAATGCCGTGCTTGGTGATCAGCCCGATGAGCGTCACCAGCCCGACCTGACTGTAGATGTTGAGCGTGCCGCCGCTCACGTAGAGGCCGGCCAGACCGCCGGCGATCGACAGCGGAACGGTGAGCATGATGATCAGCGGATCCTTGAAGCTCTCGAATTGCGCGGCAAGGACCAGGTAGATGAAGGCCAGCGCGAGGCCGAAGGTGACGTAGATGTCGGCGCTGGCCTCCCTGAACTCGCGCGATTGCCCGGAAAAGTCGAGCCGCGCGGTGCCGGGAAGCACGTCTTTGGCCGCCGCCTCCAAAGCAGCGAGCCCGTCGGCGAGGCTGTAGCCGGGGGCGAGGTTGGCGGTGATGGTCGCGGCGCGCATCTGATCGAAGTGGTTAAGTTCCTTCGGCGCGACCGTCTCCTCGATCCGGACCAGATTCGAGAGCGGCACCATCGCCCCGCCGGCGGCACGCACGTAGATCCGGTTGAGCGCGTCCGGGGTCATCCGGTCCTCGTCGCGGATCTTGACGATCACGTCGTACTGCTCGCCCTCGCGTTTGAAACGGGTGACCTGGCGACCGGCGAGCAGCGTCTCGACGCCGCGCCCCAGCGTCTCGACGGCAATGCCGAGGTTCGCCGCCTTGTCGCGATCGAGGCTGACCTTGATCTGCGGGGTGTTCAGCTTGAGGTCGGTCTCGACGTTGAGCAGAACGGGCGAATCCGCGACCTTCGCCATCAGATCGTCGACCATGGTTTCGAGCTCGCGATACGGGCGCGAGGTCTTCACCACGATTTCCACGGGCTTGTCGCGGACCCGCTGGCCGAGCGGCGGCGGATTGACGGGGAAGGCCATGACCCCCGGCACGCCGAACATTTTCGGCGCGAGGGCGGCGGCGATCTCCTTTTGCGAGCGCGTGCGCTCGTTCCACGGCTTCAGCTTGACGAACGAGATGCCCTGGTTGACGACCGGGTTGCCGACGACGACGAAATACCGGTCGACGTCCGGCTCGGCGGCGTAGATGGCCTCCAGATCCCGGGCATAGGCGTCGATGGCGTCGATCGTCGCCCCTTCGGAGGCAACGAACACGCCGACGACGGTGCCCTGATCCTCGACCGGCGCCAGCTCCGACTTGAGGTGGGTCGACAGCACCCAGATCGCGGCGACGACGCCGGCGCCCATCACGGCAATCACCGGCCAGGCCGTCAGCGCCACGCGCAGCAGGCGTCGATAGCCGCCGGTCATGGCGCCGAGCCCGCGCTCGATGGCCCGATAGGCGATGTTGTGCCTGCTCTCGTGGCGCAACAGCTTGGCGCACATCATCGGCGACAGGCTGAGCGCAACGAAGCCGGAGACGAGGACCGCGCCGGCGAGCGTCCAGGCGAATTCCGTGAACAGCCGACCGGTCTTGCCGGTCATGAAGCCGATGGGAAGGTAGACCGCCGCCAGCGTCAGGGTCATCGCGACGACGGCGAAGCCGATCTCGCGCGAGCCGCGGAAGGCGGCCTGCAGCGGCGTCGCCCCGGCCTCCATGTGTCGGTAGATGTTCTCAAGCATGACGATGGCGTCATCGACGACGAGGCCGATGGCGAGGACGATGGCGAGCAGCGTCAAGGTGTTCAGGGAGAACCCGAGCGCGTACATCAGCGCAAACGCGCCGATGAGCGAGACCGGAATGGTGACCAGAGGGATGAGCGTCGCGCGCAGCGAGCGCAAGAACAGGAAGATGATCAGGACGACGAGAACGGCGGCCTCGGCGATGGCGTGGTAGACGTTCTTGATCGACTCCTCGATGAAGATCGCCTTGTCGTGGGCGACCGCGACCTTCATCCCTTCCGGCAGGCTGTCGATGATCGAGGGCAGGCTCTCGCGAACGGCCCGGGAGACTTCGAGCGGATTGGCGGTCGCCTGTTTCACGACCCCGAGCGCCACCGTCGTCGTCCCGTTGAAGCGCACCCGGCGGCGTTCGTCGGCGGCACCGAGTTCCGCCGAGCCGACGTCGCCCAGCCGAACGAGGTAGCCGTTGGCGTCGCGCAGGATCATGTTCTCGAACTGCTCGGTGGTGCGCAGGTCGGTCTCGGCAAGAACCGTGAACTCGCGCTTTTCGCTCTCGATGCGCCCGGCCGGAATCTCCACGTTCTGCCGGCGCAAGGCGTCCTCGACCTCCTGCGGAGTCATGTCGAACGCCGCGAGCCGGGCCGGATCCAGCCACAGCCGCATGGCGTAGCGGCGCTCGCCGAAGATGCGAACTTCGGCCACGCCGGGCACCGTCTGCAGGCGGTCCTTGACGTAGCGGTCGGCGTAATCGGTGACCTCGAGCGGCGAATGCCGGTCGCTGAAGAAGGCGAGATAAATGATCGGCTGCGCGTCCGCCTCGACCTTCTGAATGACCGAATCGTCGGCATCATCGGGAAGGCGGCCACGCACACGGCTGACCCGGTCGCGCACGTCTGCCGCAGCGGCGTCGGGATCGCGGTCCAGCCGGAAGACGATGGTGATCTGGCTCTCTTCCTCCCGACTGATCGAGGTCAGGTAATCGATGCCCTCGATCCCGGCGAGCGAGTCCTCGAGGATGTTCGTGACCTGGCTTTCGATAATGTCGGCACTGGCCCCCTCGTAGGTGG
This sequence comes from Rhodospirillales bacterium, assembly GCA_016793925.1. Classification (GTDB taxonomy): domain Bacteria; phylum Pseudomonadota; class Alphaproteobacteria; order Rhodospirillales; family Defluviicoccaceae; genus JAEULH01. Next base: position 63,197 of record JAEULH010000086.1, read on the forward strand.
TCTGAACGGTGACGACGGCTGGGTCGATGTTGGGGTACTCGCGCACCGGCAAGCGCTGATAGCCGACGAGGCCGACGAGAACCACGAGCAGGCTGAGGACGGTGGCGAAGACCGGCCGGCGGATGCAGACATCGGAGAGTTTCACCGCCCCTAGGCTCCGGCCCCGGGCGCGACCGGCGTCGGCGCCATGACCTCGACGGCGGAGCCCTCCCTGATCTTAAGCTGGCCGGCGGTGACGACGACGTCGCCGGCCGACAGGCCCCGGGTCACCTCGACCCAGCCCGGCCCGCGCTGCCCAAGCGTGATCTTCGTCTTTACTGCCTTGCCGTCGACGACGGTGAAAACGTAGCGCTCCTCCCCAACCGGGATGATCGCCTGCTCGGGGACGGTGATGGCGTCGTCGCGGACGTTCAGAACGAGGCGGATGCGGCTGAAAAGACCGGGCCGCAGCAGCCCGTCGGGATTGGGAACTTCGGCGCGCAGAGCGATGCTGCGGCCGCCGGGGTCGACCTGCGGATCGACGGCGAAGACGCGGCCGCGGAAACGGCGACCCGGATAGGCATCCACCTCCAGCTCCAGTTCCTGACCGGCGCGCAGGTCGGAAAGATGGCGCTCGGCGATCCGAAAATCGACCTTGATCGGGTCGATGCTTTCGAGGTTGACCAGATCTTCGCCGCTGGACACGTAGTCGCCGACACTCACCCGGCGCAGGCCGATCATGCCCGAGAACGGCGCGGTGATCCTGGTCTTGTCCAGCCGCGCTTCGGCCAGATCCACCTTCGCCCGATCGCTGTCGAGGCTGGC
>JAEULH010000099.1 GCA_016793925.1 Rhodospirillales bacterium
CTGGGCGCGGAGGCGGCGGAGATAGATCCAAAGCTGATGGCGCAACTCGACATCGACGCCGGCGGTCGGCTCATCGAGGACGAGCACGGGAGGCGAGTGAACCATCGCCTTGGCGACCAGCAGCCGCCGGCGCATCCCGCCCGACAGGCGCCGGGCGTAGGTTTCCGCCTGCGCCGTCAGGCCGACGGCGGCGAGCAGTTCATCGGTCCGCCGTTCGGATTTCGGCACGCCGTAGAGCCCGGCCTGAACCTCGAGCAGTTCGCGCGGGGCGAAAAACGGATCGAAGTTCAGCTCCTGCGGCACGACGCCGATGGCGCGCCGCGCGGCCCGCATCTCCGCATCGATATCGTGGCCCCAGATCCGCACGGTCCCGGACGAGCGCACGACCAGGGCGGCGAGGATGTTGATCAGCGTGGATTTTCCAGCGCCGTTCGGGCCGAGCAGGCCGAAGAAGGAGCCGGTCGGCACCGCGAGCGACACGCCCTTGAGTGCGCGGACCGGGTTCTGCCCGCGACGACCGCCGTAGGTCTTGACCAGATCGACGACCTCGACAGCGTCGGCGGGCGCGGCCGATGCCGGGACGGCCGGCGTTGCACTGGCTTCGTTCAAGATCGGTCCCCAACCGGTTGGGCGCGTCGGACCGGCCGAGCGGACCGGCACGGCGACATTGATTGTCCGCCTGCTTTCGCTATCATCCGGCCTCGCGCGGGGTCAACGCGCCTGGCAGCCAGGACGATCGGGGTAACGATGAGGTCGGATAAAGCGATCATGGTGGACAGCCGCGTCGTCGGATGTGACGGAGGTGGCGGTGCGCTTGGCCATCCCCTTGTCTACCTCAATATGGGCGAGAAGGACGAGATCGTTTGTCCCTACTGCTCGCGCCATTTCGTTCTTGAGGCAGGCGCCGCCCCGGCGACCGGACACTGACGATACCCGAACAACCCGCCGCGACCCCGCCCCGCCACGTCTACCTGATCGACGGCTCGGGCTTCCTCTTCCGCGCCTTTCACGCCCTGCCGCCGATGACCCGGCCGGACGGCACGCCGGTGGGTGCGGTCCTCGGCTTCGCGCAGATGCTGATCAAGCTGCTCGCGGAGACGGACGCCGACCATGTCGCGGTCATCTTCGACGCCGCCCGGCGCACCTTTCGCAATGACCTGTTCGCCGGCTACAAGGCCAACCGGCCGGAACCGCCGGACGAATTGATCCCGCAATTCTCGCTGGTGCGCGAGGCGACGCGGGCCTTCAACGTCGCCTGCATCGAGGCCGTAGGCTTCGAGGCCGACGACCTCATCGCAACCTATACCCGCGCGGCCCGGGCCGCCGGCGCCCAGGTCACCATCGTCTCGTCCGACAAGGACCTGATGCAGCTCGTCGGCGACGGCGTCGTCATGTTCGACGCGATGAAGAACCGCAACATCGGCCCGGAGGAGGTCCGTGAGCGGTTCGGCGTCGAGCCTGCCCGGGTCATCGATGTCCAGGCGCTTGCCGGCGACTCCGTCGACAACGTCCCCGGCGTGCCCGGAATCGGCGTCAAGACCGCCGCCCAACTGATCGCCGTGTATGGCGATCTGGAAACGCTGCTGGCCCGCGCCGACGAGATCAGGCAGCCGAAGCGGCGTCAGTCGCTCATCGAGGGCGCGGACAACGCCCGGCTGTCGAAGGAACTGGTCCGTCTCATCGACGACATCCCGCTGCCGGAACCGCTCTCGGCCTTCGCCGTCCGGCCGCCCGATCCGCAGGCCTTGCGCGATTTTCTGGAAGCCCAGTCATTCCGCACGCTCCTCGCCCGAATCGAGAGCCAGGGCGGCCTGGCGGCCGGCAGGCCGGCGCCGGCGCCGGTCCTGGACGCTGCGACGGTTGCCGACCGGCGCGACTACACCCTGGTTCAGGACGAGGCGACGTTGGCGCGATGGGTCGAGGAGGCGACGGCGCAAGGCATCGTCGCCATCGATACCGAGACCACGTCGCTCTACTCCATGCGCTGCGCGCTCGTCGGCGTGTCGCTGGCGCTCGAGCCGGGCCGCGCCTGCTACATCCCCATCGGCCATGTCGGCGCCGGCGTCGCGTCCGCCTCCCTCGAGCTGGGCGATCTCGTCGCCGAGCCGCCGCGCCAGATCGACCGGTCGACGGCGATCGCGGCGCTCAAGCCGCTGCTCGAAGATACGGCGGTGCTGAAGGTGGGCCAGAACATCAAGTACGACATCCAGGTGCTGGCTCGCTGCGGCGTCGACGTCGCGCCGGTCGACGATACGATGATGCTGTCCTACGTGCTGGCCGGCGGCCTTCACGGCCACGGCATGGACGAACTCGCCGAACGCCACCTCGGCCTGACCACGATCAAGTTCGCCGACGTCGCCGGCGCCGGCAAGTCGCAGGTCACCTTCGACAAGGTGCCGCTCGACCGGGCGCTGGAATACGCCGCCGAGGACGCCGACGTCACCTTGCGCCTGCACCGCAAGCTCAAGGCGCAGCTCCTGGCGGAACGGCTGGTCAGCGTCTACGAGACCCTCGAACGCCCGCTGATCCGCATCCTCGCCGCCATGGAGGCGCACGGCATCCTCGTCGACGCCGACCGGCTCCGGGCCTTGTCGGGCGACTTCGGCCAGCGGATCGAGGCGCTGGAGGCCGAAATCCACGGGCTCGCCGGCGGCCCATTCACCATCGGCTCGCCGAAGCAACTGGGCGAGATCCTGTTCGAGCGGCTGAAGGTGGCGACCGGCCGGCGCGGCAAGTCCGGCGCGTTCGCCACCGGCGCCGACATCCTCGAGACGATCGCCGCGGAGGCCGAGGATCCGCACGCCCGCGCGCTCGCCGCCCGCGTGCTCGATTGGCGCCAGCTCACGAAGCTGAAGACCACCTACGCCGATGCGCTGATCGGCCAGATCGACCCGCGCACGGGCCGCGTCCACACCTGCTACCAGCAGGCGGTGGCCTCGACCGGGCGGCTGTCGTCGGCGGACCCGAACCTGCAGAACATCCCCGTGCGCACCGAGGAGGGCCGGAAGATCCGCGCCACCTTCATCGCCGAGCCGGGAACGGTGCTCCTCAGCGCCGACTATTCGCAGATCGAACTGCGCCTGCTCGCCCATGTCGCCGACATCGCCGCGCTCAAGGACGCCTTTCGCAACGGCATCGACATCCACGCGATGACCGCGTCCCAGGTTTTCGGCGTGCCCATCGTCGGCATGGACCCGCAGGTCCGGCGCAAGGCCAAGGCCATCAACTTCGGCATCATCTACGGCATTTCCGCGTTCGGTCTCGCTCGCCAGCTCGCCATCCCCCGCGGCGAGGCGGCGGCCTACATCGAGGCCTATTTCGCCCGCTATCCCGGGATCCGCGACTACATGGAGCGGACCAGGCAGGCGGCGCGCAAGAACGGCTACGTCACGACCTTGTTTGGCCGGCGCTGCCATGTCCGCGGCATCGCCGATCGCAACCCGTCGGTCCGCAGCTTCGCCGAGCGCGCCGCCATCAATGCGCCGATCCAGGGCGGCGCCGCCGATATCATCAAGCGCGCGATGATCCGCATCCCCGCCGCCCTGGTCCGAGCGGGCTTGGGCGCGCGGATGCTGCTTCAGGTCCACGACGAGCTGGTCTTCGAGGTGCCGGAGGCCGAGGTCGAGGCCACCCGCGAGGTCGTCGTTGCGACGATGACCGGCGTCGCCGAGCTGACCGTGCCGCTGGTGGTCGACACCGGCGCCGGCCGCTCGTGGGACGCCGCGCACTGACCGTGGCGCCATTGCAAGGCGAGGCCCGGGACTTTCGCCCGGGCCCGACGAAGGCAGGCGGCTTGCGCCAAACCTTAAATCGTCACCCGCGGGCTTGACCCGCGGGTCCATGACCCGCTCAGGGCGGCCGCTACGGCTTGCCCCAGACGCGGACCCAGTCGACCCGCATCGGCCAGTTCTTGGAGCCGAGGATCACCGGATAGTCGCCCTGGTCGGCAATGCTCAGCCACGGGAATTGCGCATAGGAGTTCCGGGTGTAGACCTTGTTGTTGAAGAAGTAGTCGATCCCCTCGCCGTGCTTGAGCAGCGTGCCGACGACGTTGAACCGCCCGGCCCAGTCGGTGTTGTCCGGCACCCTGACGATGTTGTTGGCGCCCGTGCCGCGCGCCCCGAGGTAACCCGCCTTCATCGGCGACCAGTTGTTGCTCTGCTCCTTCTGATGACACTTCGGCAAGTCGGAGCTGCGCGGCCCGCCGCGGCCGCCGCCGCCACCGGCGCAGGGCGTGCCCATGGCGTTGAGGTCGAGCCAGCGGTGCAGCGAGCCGGAATAGGAATCGGGGCCGGCGAACGCGTACGTCGCGTACTCGAAGAAGTCGAGCTCCATGTACGGCGAGCACTGGCCGTGCTGGCCGTACAGGTGGCAGGTGTCCATGGTCCAGAACGCCGGCCAGCCATCGCGCCACTGCGCCGCCTTTCCTTCACCGCGTCCCCGCCCGGCGTTCGCCGCGAGCCACTGCTGCGGCGGCGTATCGAAGGAGAGCGCGGCTTCGAAGTACGCCCCCTTGTCGCGCACCGAAAAGCCGCCATAGCCGCCGGAGTCGAGCCCGTAGGTGGTCATCAGCGTCATACTGGGGGCGATGCCGTTGATGGTCAGGACGCCGTCGCGCACGCTCAGGTCGTCCTTCGGCGTCTCGAGATAGTTGAACGGCTTGCCGGCGCGGAACCACTTGTAGCCGGCGCGCTCTTTCGACGCGCAGGGCCCCTTCGCGGGACAGCCGGCGGCATCCATGTCGATGGTCGCAATCGAGCTGAAGTCATCGCAAAACAGGAGCTTGGTATAGCCGGCGGCGGCGGCCGGCGGCGGCGGCGGCCCGGAACAATCTCCGCTCGCGCCGGACGCGGCGGCCGGCCGCAGGGCGTCCGTGGCGACAGCGGCGGCCGAAGCCGGCGACTTCGGCGATGCAGCCGTCTTTGCCGATGGCAGCGCCGAGCCAAGGGCGGCAAGACTCAGCGTCAGGGCGACCAGCGCCAGTACCCGAGCCGCAACCCGGCAACGAGGAGCAGCGAAACGGTCCGTCGACTTCACCTCACACTACCTCCAAAAGCGGGCGATCCGGCTGCATGTGGCGCGCCGGCCGCACTCAGGCAACTGCGATCTCGGCCTTCCGCGCCAGGGTGAGGCCGTCGCCGATGGGCACGAGCGACAGCGCGATGCGCGGGTCGTCGCGCAAGGCGGCGTTGAACGCGCGGATCGCACGGGTGTCGGGATCGTCCTTGGCCGGGTTGGTGAGGCTGCCGCCCCACAGGGTGTTGTCGACGCAGATCAGCCCGCCAGGACGGAGAAGCGTCAGGGCGCGCTCGTAGTAGGTCCGGTAATTCGACTTGTCGGCGTCGATGAAAGCGAGATCGAACGTCCCGGTCTCGCCCGCCTCGACGAGCGCATCCAGGGTCTCGACAGCGGGGCCGAGGCGGAGATCGATCCGGTCGGCGACCCGGGCCCGCGCCCAGTAGCGGCGGGCGATGGCGGTCCACTCTTCGCTCACGTCGCAGGCGACGATCCGCCCCCCCGGCGGCTGCGCCAGTGCCATGACGAGCGCGCTGTAGCCGGTGAAGGTTCCGACCTCGAGGATGCGCCGGGCGCCGACAAGTTGCACCAGAAGCGCCATGAACTGGCCCTGCTCGGGCGCGATCTGCATGCTGGCCCGGGGCATCGCCATCGTTTCGCGGCGGAGTTCGGCGAGGATCTCCGGCTCGCGCAGGGAGACCTCGAGGAGATAGGCCTGCAACTCGTCGGCAAGGCCGATCGTTCGGTTCGACATGGTTTCAGGCCTCCTTGCCCTTGGCCGGCTCCGGGACGAGCACGGCCGCGCCCACGAGCCGCCCCTCGCGCAATCGCGCCAGCGCCTCGTTGGCCGCCTCCAGCGGAAAAACCTCGACCTCGGTCTGCACCGGCACCCGTGGCGCCAGTGCAAGGAAGGCCTCGCCGTCGTGCCTGGTCAGGTTCGCGACGGAAACGAGTCGCTTCTCGCGCCAGAGGATGTCGTAGGGGAACGAGGGGATGTCGCTCATGTGGATGCCGGCGCAGACGACGGTGCCGCCCGGCCGAACGGCGCGCAACGCCGCGGGCACCAGTGCGCCCACCGGCGCGAAGATGATCGCCGCGTCGAGCGGCTCCGGCGGCGCTTCGTCGCCGCCTCCGGCCCACACGCAGCCGAGGCGGCGGGCGAAATCCTGCGCCTGATCGTCGCCGCTTCGGGTGACGGCGAAGACCCGCCGGCCCTGATAGCGGGCCACTTGCGCGACGATGTGCGCGGCGGCGCCGAAGCCGTAGATGCCGAGGCGCTCGCCCTCTCCGGCCATTTCCAGGGCGCGGTGGCCGATGAGCCCGGCGCAGAGCAGCGGCGCTGCCGCGGCGTCGGAATAGGCGTCGGCGATGGGAAAGCAGTAGCGAGCGTCGGCGACGGTGAACCGGGCGTAACCGCCGTCGATCTGGTAGCCGGTGAACCGGGCCCGCGGACACAGGTTTTCCTGGCCGGAGCGGCAGAAAGCGCATTCGCCGCAGGTCCAGCCCAGCCACGGCACGCCGACCCGCTGGCCGAGGTCGAAGCCTGCAACGGCCGCGCCCAGGCCAACGATCCGACCGACGATCTCGTGACCGGGGATGATCGGCAACTTCGGCTCGGTCAGTTCGCCATCGACAACATGCAGGTCGGTACGGCAGACGGCGCAGGCGGCGACTTCGATCAGGACCTGCCCCGCGGCCGGCGACGGTTGCGGCCGCTCTTCCAGGCGGAGCGCCTCGCCCGGCCGGTAGAGGACCATCGCCTGCATCGTCGCCGCTTTCGCCCTGTTGCCGCGCGCGCGTCCACGTCGGCCGCACCGTAGAGATTTGCCATGGGCACGGCAACCGACAAGGCGGGTCTTGCCGGCGGCTGTTCGCAGCGCCCGTGCGTCAAGGCGATCGGCCGCGGCGGCGCCCGCTCAGGCGTGGCCGGCGAGGTCGCTGAGCATGCGCGGGTCGACGCCGATCTTGGCCATCGCCCGTTCCCACTTGCTGTCGAGGTCGCGGTCGAACACCAGGGAATCGTCGGCGTCGACGCTCAGCCATCCGTTGGCGCGGATCTCCGAATCGAGTTGCCCCGGCCCCCAGCCGGCGTACCCCAGAGCCAGCAGATGCCGACGGGGTCCGTCCCCCGCCGCGATCGAGCGGAGGATGTCGACGGTCGCGGTCAGCGCGACCTTCTTGGTGACCATGAGCGTGCCGTCGCGCACGTAGTCGGGGGTATGCAACACGAAGCCGCGGCCGGTCTCGACCGGTCCGCCGAAGTAGACGCAGGTCGCGTCGATCTGCCTCGACGCCTCGATCCCCAGTTGCTCGAGCAGGTCCGGGAAGGTCAGCGCGTCGAACACCCGGTTGACGACCAGTCCCATCGCGCCCTCGCCGTTGTGGGCGCAGATGTAGATAACCGTCCTGGCGAAACGCGGGTCCTGCATGCCGGGCATCGCGATGAGGAGCTGGCCGGCGAGATATGAGCCGTTGCTGTCTTCCGAAAGAGCCATGCGCCGCCTCGATCAGCTTCGTTCACTGCGTCGGCGAGTCTAGCATCGTCGCCCGGCGGCGGCAGTGATGGGTGCCATTCGCCGTCCCAGCGATCGCCCCCGCCTTCTCAATTCCGATATACCCTCGCGGTCGCGGTCGTGCCAGCGGCCGCGGCGGGGAATGATTTTGAATTTGCAGCGGGCGACGCTTATCTGACGGGGGCCGGTTACCGGCGACGGCAGGAATGACAGGGGACCAGCGATGACCATCAAAGTGGGTGACAAGATACCGTCTGTTAAGCTGATGCACATGGGCGCAGGCGGCCCGGAGGCGTTGACCACCGACGAGCTGCTCAAAGGCAAAAAGGTCGTGGTTTTCGGCGTGCCGGGCGCGTTCACGCCGACATGCTCGGCGAAGCACCTGCCGGGGTTTGTCGAACACGCCGGCGAGCTGAAGAACAAGGGCGTCGACGTCATCGTCTGCACGGCCGTCAACGACGTCTTCGTGATGAACGCCTGGGGCAAGGATCAAGGTGCCGGCGACAAGGTGCTGATGCTCGCCGACGGCGATGCCGATTTCACCAAGGCCACCGGCCTCGAACTCGATCTGACCGGCAAGGGGCTTGGCCTGCGCAGCCAGCGCTTCGCCATGATCGTCGACGACGGCGTCGTCGAGGCGCTGATGATCGACGAGGGCGGCAAGTTCGGGGCCACGAGCGCCGAGTCCGTTCTCAACGCACTCTGAGCCGCCCCGGCGTCCCGCGCGGTCTTGGCGCGGACCGGTCCGTCGTCAGCGACCGCCGGCGATCATCCCGCAGGTTCGGACATAGTCGATCGCCCGGGCCGAACCGCTGAGGCTCAGTCGACCGATCGTCCTGCCGTCGTCGGCAACGACCTCGACGGTGGCGGCGTCGCGGAACTCGGCCTCGGCGGCGGCGTCGAGCTCGCTGGCCATGGCGATGGCGTCAGTCGCAACGAACCGGGCGGTCGTCGCCGGTTTGCCGTCGAACCGGAAACCGACATCGTAGTCGCTGCGTTCGCGCAAATGCCACCCGGTGTTGACAAGGCCGACGCCGAGCGCCTCGCCGTCGGAGACGAACCCGAGGCCGATGCCGGAGCGGGGGAAATAGGCATGGGCCAGGCAGAAGCTCTCGCCGCTGTTGTAGGACAACAGCCACGTCGTGGTCCCCGGCACCCGCGCCTCGGCGGCGCCGGCGGGATCAGCGCTGGCGCTCGCCGTGACGACCGCGGCAACCGCGACGGAGACGAGCGTGGAGGCGCGGCTGGTGCGGCCGGCGGCAGCGCTGCGACGTGACGACATTGCACTTCCCCTTCAAATCGAAACCAACGTTCTGCGACTTTCAAGAGAAATTCTGCACGATCTTTCCTTCTTGAGCTGTGATCGCCGTCACCTCATCTCGCTGCGGAACAGGGGTTTCCGCCTTCCGCGGGCGCTCACCTTTCGGCGGCTGTCGGGGCGGCGTAGAGTGGAATGACGGGGCGGTTTCCGGGGGCGGTTTCTGGGCAAGAGATGACGTGATGGATAGCCGATGGTCGGATGCGGACGCCGAAGCGGCGGTCGAACGCTACACCAAGCAGGGTTTCGGGCTCGATCTCGCCTTGCGCACCTACACCACCCGCCTGCTCGGCTCCGAGCCGAAGCTTGTTATCCACGGCGGCGGCAACACCTCGGTGAAGTCGGTGATGCGGACGCTGACCGGCGACACGGTCGAGGTCCTGTGCGTGAAGGGGTCGGGCTGGGACATGGCGCGCATCGAGCCCGCCGGTCTGCCGGCCGTTCGTCTCGACGCGCTGCGCCCGCTCGCCGCGATCGAGACGCTCAGTGACGAGGACATGGTCAACGCCCAGCGCGGCGCGCTGCTCGATGCGACCGCGCCCAACCCCTCGGTCGAGACGCTGCTGCACGCCTTCCTGCCGCACACGTACATCGACCACACCCACGCCAACGCCGTCCTCGCCTTGACCGATCAACCCGATCCGGCGGCCCTGTGCCGCGAGGTCTTCGGCGAGACGATGGCGCTGGTGCCTTACGTCATGCCCGGCTTCGCGCTCGCCCGGCGCGCCATGGCGGCTTACGGCGAGCAGCCGGCGGTCGAGGGCATGATCCTGCTCCGCCACGGCATCTTCACCTTCGGCGAAACCGCGCGCGAAGCCTACGAGAGGATGATCGAGAAGGTCACCCTGGCCGAGAACAGGCTCGCCCGCGCCGGGCGGACGACGGTGGCCGGCGTCTCGGTGCATCGGCGCAAACCCAGATCCTTCGCGCCGATCCACCTGCCGCAGCATCCGGCCGCTGCGGAGCGGGTGGCGCCCGTGCTTCGCGGGCTCTGCGCCATCGCCGGCGAAGGCGGCCAGTATCGTCGCTGGATCCTCGACTTCCGCACTTCGCCGCAGATCCTCGACTTCGTCAACGGCAGCGACCTCGCTCGCTACAGCCAGCAGGGCACGGCGACACCCGATCACGTCATCCGGACGAAGCGCCTCCCCCTGGTCACACCGCCGGCCGACGCGGACCAGATGGCGGGCTTCGCCGCCGGCGCCCGCGCCGCGATGGCCGACTATCGCGCCGCCTACCACGACTATTTCGTCGCCAACAACGCCAGCCAGGCGACGAAGCGGACGGAACTCGACCCGGTGCCGCGGGTGATTCTGGTCCCTGGCCTCGGCCTGTTCGGCCTTGGCGCCTCGGCGGCCGAAGCGGGGATCGCCGCCGATCTCGCCGAGACGAACGTCGACGTGATCAGCGCCGCGGAGACGGTGGGCGCGTTCACGGCAATCTCGGAAGCCGAGGCCTTCGACATCGAGTACTGGTCGCTGGAGCAGGCGAAGCTGGGCAAGGCGGCGGCGAAGCCTCTGGCCGGCCAGGTCGCGGTCATCACCGGCGGCGGCTCCGGCATCGGCGCCGCCTGCGCGCGAGCATTTCGCGCCGCCGGCGCGGAGGTCTGCGTCCTCGACATCGATCTCGCACGCGCCGAGGCGGTGGCCGCGGAGACGAAAGGGCTGGCGCTCGCCTGCGACGTCACCGATCCCGAGGCCGTCGCCGCGGCTTTCGCTCGCGCGCTCAGACGCTTCGGCGGCGTCGACATCGTCGTCTCCAACGCCGGCGGCGCGTGGCAGGGACGAATCGGCGAGGTCGACGAGAAGACGCTGCGCACGAGCTTCGAGTTGAACTTCTGGGCCCATCAGGCTGTCGCGCGAATCGCCGTCGGGATCATGACGGCGCAGGGGACCGGCGGCTGCCTGCTCTTCAACGCATCGAAGCAGGCCCTCGACCCGGGTCCGGACTTCGGCCCATACGGCCTGCCCAAGGCGGCGCTGCTGGCCCTGATGCGCCAGTACGCCGTCGATTACGGCCGCGACGGCATCCGCGCCTGCGCCGTCAACGCCGATCGGATCCGCACCGGCCTGCTCGACGAGGAGATGATCGCCAAGCGCGCGAAGGCGCGCGGCGTCAGCGCGACAACCTACATGTCCGGCAACCTGCTCGGCCGCGAGGTGACCGCGGCGGACGTCGCCGGTGCCTTCGTTCATCTCGCGCTTGCCGACAAGACGACCGCCGCCGTTCTGACCGTGGACGGCGGCAACATCGCCGCGAGCCCACGCTGAACGGGAAACGCTCCAACGTCCCGAGCGGCCGCGCGAGGCCATGGCAATGGCGAAAAACTTGCTCTAATGTCGTTGCCGGCTCGCACGCTAGACGCGTCTCGCGAACCGTCCAGAGGCGGCCCTTGCGGTCGCGAGGGCCTTCGACAGACCTGCCGGTTGCACCCGGGTGATTCCATTTGGGGCAAGGGGGAAGCTGCATCAATGAAACAGATAAAAATCAAACCATCGACATGCGCCCTCATCGCAGGCGCTTTCGCGATCGCCGGCGCGCTATCCGGTCCTCGGGTCGCAACGGCGGCCGAGGTGGTCAGCTATCAGCTTGACGTCAAGCCCATTCTCGACAGCCGCTGCGTCTCCTGTCACAGCCCCGGCGGCGAGGGATACCAGGCCAGCGGCCTCGATTTGTCCACCTACAAGGGGCTGATGGCCGGGACCAAGCACGGGCCGATCATCGTCCCCGGCGAGCCGTTGGTCAGCAATCTCAACGTCCTCGTCGAGGGCCGTGCGCAGGTCCAGATGCCGCATAATCAGCGGCCGCTGCTCGCAGCCCAGACCGGCATCCTGCGCGAATGGGTCAAACAGGGCGCCAAAGACAACTGAGAACAAGCGAGGCGGGTCGGGACGGGAGTCGATTCCCGCCCGGTGCGGGATCGTTATCGCGGGCCCCTCGGGGCGTGGCGATCCGGTGCTCGAACGCGTGGATTGCTCCGCCGGCTTCGCCGCCTCGCATTGACGCAAAGTGTGCGCGCGCCCCGCGGCCGGCCCCTCACCCGCCCGCTGACGCGACTCCCCTGTCCCCGAGGGACCCGCCCGCGGGAGAGGGCCGGGTGAGCGCGCGAGCGGCTACTGTTTGACCGCCATGTCTTCGAGCGCGCTCTCGATCTTGTCGAGGTTGGCCTTGACCGCGGCCTTGTCCGCCTCCGGCGCATCCTGCGCGCCGATCGCCGCCGTGCTCTCCTCGAGCTGAGCCAGGAGCTGATCCCTCTGTTCCGCCGAAAGGTTCGGCGCGGATTCGATCTGCTGGCGGACGTCGGCCATCTTCTCGCGCCACTGCGGCTCCTCCGCTTCGATCTTGACCGCGGCGTAGGCGGCGGTGATCCGCTGGGCGACGCGACACCATTGCTCGCCGTTGGCGAAGCCATGGCTTCGCACGACCGCCTCCATTTCCTGGTAAGCGCTCGACTGACGGACTTTTTCCGGAGGCTGGCAGGGATCGAGATCGGCGCGTTCGTCTTCGCCGATGAGCTTGTCGAGCGCGTCCTGGTTTTTCTCCATGACCGGGCGGAGATCGCGCATGGCCTCGATGGTCGCCTCGATCGTCTGGTCGGTGAGCGGTGCGTTGGCGGCCGCGGGCTCGTCGGCCCCGGCCGAGGCGACGGGAGCGAGATGCAGCATCAAGGCGACGGCGAACGCGATTAAGAGTCTCAAGTCATTCTCCAGTTCGAGGCGGCGCTCGGCTCTCGCCGGAACGGCTCCGTGCGGCGCCCCTGATGCGAAAACGGCCCCGGCAGCGCCGGGGCCGCATCCTTGCTCAACAACGATCGGCGCGCTGTATCAATGCACGTCCGACCAGATCTTCCTCTTCAGCGCGTACAGGAACGCCGTCAAAACGATGAGGAACAGCAGAACCTTGACGCCGGTCTCCTTGCGCGCCTCCATCGTCGGCTCCGCCGCCCAGGTCAGGAAGGTGACAACGTCCGTCGCCTGCTGATCGAGCGTCGCTTCGGTCCCGTCGCTATAGGTGACGATGCCGTCGGACAGCGGCGGCGGCATCCCGATCTGATGCCCCGGGAAATACTTGTTGTAGTACATCCCCGGCATCAGCGTGACGCCGGCCGGCGGCGTCTCCTCGTAGCCGGTAAGCACCGCATGGATGTAATCCGCACCGCCTTCGCGCGCCTTCTCGATCAGCGAGAGGTCCGGCGGAAGGGCGCCGTTGTTGGCCGTACGCGCCGCCTGCGGATTGGGGAAGGGCGAGACGAAACGATCCGCCGCTTTCGCGGGGCGCGTGAATGGCTCGCCCGCGTCGGTACAGCAGGCGTTGACCTCGTGGGTCGCGGCCAGCGCATCCACCTGCTCGGGGCTCAGGCCGATGCCGGTCAGGGCCCGATAGGAGACGAGGTCCATGCCGTGACAACTCGAGCAGACCTGCTTGTAGACCTCGAGGCCGCGCTGCGCCGAGGCTCGATTGAAGGTTCCGAAAATCCCGCTAAAGCTCCAGTCGACCTCGGGGGGCGCGACCGCTTCGGCGGCCTCGGCGCGACCGCCCCATACAGAGGCGGCCAGAGAGAGCGAAAGCGCCAATGCCGCAAGGGCGCACGTGACCGGTTTCATTCCGCCACTCCTTTCGCCGAAATGCCGACGCCGCCCGGCGTCACCGCCGCACTGATACTCGACGGCAACTGCCGCGGCTTTTCGAGATAGCTCAACAGCGGCAGGATGATGAGGAAGTGGGCGAAATAGTACGCCGTCGCGACTTGCCCGATCCAGATCCAGTGCCCCTCCGGCGGGTGTCCGCCGGCGGCGCCGAGGACAAAACAATCGACCAGGAACAGCCAGAAGAACTGACGGTACAAGGGGCGGAAGCGCGCACTGCGCACCGGCGAGCGGTCCAGCCACGGGAGGAACAGCAGAACGATGATCGAGCCGAACATCATGGTCACGCCGATCAGCTTCGCCGGGATGAACCAGATGTCGAACGTGATCGCCCGCAGGATCGCATAGAACGGCAGGAAGTACCATTCCGGCACGATATGCGGCGGCGTGACCATCGGATTGGCCTTGATGTAGTTGTCCGGTTCCCCGAAGAAGTTCGGCGCGAAGAACACGAACCCGAGGTAGACGATTAGGAACACGCCGAGACCGAACGCGTCCTTGATCGTGTAGTAGGGCGTGAACGGGATCATGTCCTGCGGGCCCTTGACGTCGATGCCCAGCGGGTTGTTGGACTTGTGCACGTGCAGCGCCCACAGGTGCAGGAAGACCAGCGCGAAGATGATGAACGGAAGGAGGTAGTGGAACGCGTAGAACCGGTTCAGCGTCGGGTTGTCGACCGCGAACCCGCCCCACAGCCACGTGACGATGCTCTGGCCGACCAGCGGGATGGCGGAGAACAGGTTGGTGATGACGGTCGCGCCCCAGAAGCTCATCTGCCCCCACGGCAGCACATAGCCCATGAAGGCGGTCGCCATCATCGCCAGAAGGATGAAAACGCCGAGTATCCACAGCAGCTCCCGGGGCGGCTTGTAGGAGCCGTAATACAGTCCGCGGAAGATGTGAATGTAGACGACGATGAAGAACATCGACGCGCCGTTCATGTGCATATAGCGCATGAGCCAGCCGTAGTTCACGTCGCGCATGATCCGCTCGACGCTTTCGAAGGCGTAGCCCACATGCGCCGTGTAATGCATGGCGAGAAAGATGCCGGTCAGGATCATGATCACCAGCATGATCCCGGCCAGCGAGCCGAAGTTCCACCAGTAGTTCAGGTTTTTCGGCGTCGGATAATCGACCAGATCGGCGTTCATCATCGAGAAGATCGGCAACCGGTTGTCGATCCACGCGACGATGGGATTCTTCCACGTCTTGTTTGCTTCCATGGATTTGCCCTCAGCCGATCTTGATAGTCTGTTCGTCGCCGAAGACGTAGGGCGGCACCACGAGGTTGGCGGGCGCCGGCCCCTTCCGGATCCGGCCGGCAGTGTCATAGTGCGAACCGTGACACGGACAGAACCAGCCGCCGTAGTCCCCGCGCGGATCGGACGGCTTCTGCCCGAGCGGTATGCAGCCAAGATGGGTACAAACACCGACGACAATGAGCCACTGGGGCTTTTGCACCCGCGCCGAATCCGGCTGCGGATCCACCAGCTGATTGAGAGGGACCGCTTCGGCGGCCTCGATCTCCTTGTCCGTGCGATGATCGATGAAAACCGGTTTGCCGCGCCAGACGACCGTGATCCTTTGACCGACCTCGACCGGCGCCAGGTCGACGCCGGTGCTCGCCAGCGCCAGGGTGTCGGCCGCGGGGTTCATGCTGTCGATGAACGGCCATGCCGCCAGCGCCGCGCCGACCGCAGCCACCGTGCCCGTGGCGATGAGCAGAAAGTCGCGCCGCGTCACCTCATCATCGACGGATTCGGGAGAAGTCGATGCCGTATGTGCCATGAGCTATCCTCGTATTATTGCTTCCGAGGGCAATCCGTTGCGAACGTCGCCCCCTGGTCGGGCAGAGCCGCCGCCCGCGTCGCGGCTTCACCCATCTTCCCCTGACAGCCGTGCGCGGCGCAAGCCGAGCCGTCGCAGGCGTTCGGCGTTCCCGGCAATCGACGTCCGCCGATTCCGCGACCCGATACCCTCGTACCGCAGGATGCAACGGCTCCGGCGGCTGGATATAATTCAAATTCGGCATCTAGAAAAGGCCGAATGCGGACCCGCACTGGCGAAACCCCGCAAGGACAAGTAATGCGAAGCAAATGCAACAAGCACCCCGGTCGCGATGCGCCTCGCCCTTTTTGAGCCGGACATCCCGCAGAATGCGGGCACCCTGATGCGGATGGCGGCCTGTCTTGGCCTTCCGATCGACATCATCGAGCCGTGCGGCTTTATCCTCGGCGAACGACGGATGCGCCGGGCGGGGCTCGACTATCTTGAGCAGGCGCGCCTGCAGACGTATCCGTCATGGCTGGCCTACGAACAGGCGTGGCGCGCCATGCGCCCGCAGCCGCGGCTTGTCCTGCTGACGACGCTTGCCGCCGCCGCCTACACGGCGTTCCGCTTCCGTCGCGACGACATCGTCATGGTCGGCCGGGAGAGCGGCGGCGTTCCCGAGGCGGTTCACGCCGCGGCAGACGCCAGGCTGCGGGTACCGATGACGCCGGGCAGCCGATCGCTGAACGTCGCCGTCGCTGCGGCCATGGTCACGGGCGAGGCCCTGCGCCAGACCGCGGGCTTTTCTTCGTGAGCGACCTTCGCGTCCGGGCGGCTGGCTGGTTCGCCGAACTGCGCCAGCGACTGTGCGAGACGCTGGAGCAGATCGAGGACGAAGGCGCTCGCGACCGGCCGTCGGCGCGGCCACCGGGACGTTTCGTCCGCAAGCCGTGGCGGCGGCCCGGCGGCGGCGGCGGCGTGATGGCGATTCTGCGCGGCGAGACGATCGAGAAGGCCGGGGTCAACGTCTCGACCGTTGTAGGCGAGTTCTCGGAAGCGTTTCGCGCGCGAATCCCGGGGGCGGCCCAAGACCCGCGATTCTGGGCCTCCGGCATCTCGGTCGTGGTTCATCCGCGCTCGCCGCATGTCCCGGCCGCGCACATGAACACCCGGATGATCGTCACCACCCGCGGCTGGTTCGGCGGCGGCGCCGACATGACCCCGGTGT
>JAEULH010000103.1 GCA_016793925.1 Rhodospirillales bacterium
AACGGGTTCTACTACGACTTTGCCCGCGCCGAAGCCTTCACGCCCGAGGATCTCGAGCGGATCGAGGCGCGGATGCGCGAGATCGTCGATCGCAACGAGGCCATCGTCCGCGAGGTCTGGGACCGCGACGCGGCGGTCGCGCATTTCGAGTCCATCGGCGAGCACTACAAGGCTGAGCTTATCGCCGCGATTCCCGCCGACGAGCCGGTCAGCATCTATCGCCAGGGCGCATGGCTCGACCTCTGTCGCGGCCCGCACCTGCCGTCGACCGGTCGCCTGGGCAAGGCCTTCAAGCTGACCAAGCTCGCGGGCGCCTACTGGCGCGGCGACTCCCGCAACGAGATGCTGCAGCGGATTTACGGAACGGCGTGGGCCAGCGACGAACAGCTCGCGGCCTACCTGCATATGCTCGAAGAGGCCGAGCGGCGCGATCATCGTCGCCTCGGTCGCGAAATGGGGCTTTACCACTTCCAGGAGGAGGCGGCCGGCGCGGTTTTCTGGCATCCGGACGGTTGGACCCTCTATCGGACGCTGCAGGGCTACATGCGCGCCCGCCTCGAGCAGGCGGGCTACGTCGAGGTCAACACGCCGCAGCTCGTCGACCGCTCGCTGTGGGAGCGTTCGGGTCACTGGGAGAAATTCCGCGAGCACATGTTCACCGTCGAGGCGGAAGACAAGGTGCTGGCGCTCAAGCCGATGAACTGTCCCGGCCACGTCCAGATCTTTCGCCAGGGGATCAAGAGCTACCGCGATTTGCCGTTGCGCATGGCCGAATTCGGCTCATGCCAGCGCAACGAGCCGTCGGGTGCATTGCATGGGCTGATGCGGGTGCGCGCGTTCGTTCAGGACGATGCGCACATCTTCTGTACCGAAGACCAGATTACCGAGGAGACGAGAACCTTTTGCGACCTGCTGCGTCAGGTCTACGCCGATCTCGGCTTCAGCGAGATCACCGTCAAGTTCTCGGATCGACCGGCGAAGAGGGCCGGCAGCGACGCGACCTGGGACAAGGCCGAAGGGGCGCTGCAGGCGGCGACCGCGGCGGCGGGACTGGAAACCGTGCTCAACCCGGGCGAAGGCGCGTTCTACGGGCCCAAGCTCGAATTCGTCCTGCGCGACGCCATCGGCCGCGAGTGGCAGCTTGGCACGCTTCAGGTCGACTTCGTGCTGCCGGAGCGGCTGGAGGCCAGCTACGTCGGCGAGGATGGGGACAAACATCGGCCGGTGATGCTGCATCGTGCCATCCTTGGGTCGTTCGAGCGTTTCGTCGGGATATTGATCGAGCACCATGCCGGCCGCCTGCCGCTGTGGCTGGCGCCGATCCAGGCGGTGGTCGCGACGATCACCAACGACGCCGACGCCTATGCACGCGACGTGGGCGCCGCGTTGGCGGCGGCCGGGCTGCGTTGCCGGATCGATACGCGCAACGAGAAGATCGGCTACAAGGTTCGCGAACACAGCCTGGCGAAGGTTCCGCTGCTCATCGTCGTCGGCGCGCGCGAGCAGGCGGAGCGAACGGTAGCGATCCGTCGCCTCGGCGGTAAAAGTCAGGAAATCCTTGCTCTTGAACCGGCGGTGGCTAGACTGGCCGAGGAAGCGGCGAGTCCGCTTGCCGAAGGGTGAGGTCAGCGGCGAAACTCAATAAAGAAGGACGCCGTTTGAAGTGCGTTCGCGAGGGTGCTTTTGTTCGGAATTGGCGTAATCGACCATCGTCGTGCAGTGGCGCGGCGGCGGTTGTCTGAGCGTTCGAGCGGCGTCGTCCGCGTATGCTGAAGGCTCGCCTGCCCGCCGGGCGGCGCAAGCGCCTCGCCGCCGCAGGTCGCCTGCTGCGACCGCTCCATTCATGATCCGCAGGTTCTGGCCTCGGGTCGGCACGCTGCCGCCGACCAGGGACGCGGCGACGTCGTCTCCGACGACGGTCGGCACAGACCTGTTCCGATCCATCTCATCATCAACAGGACCGACGGTCGGCGCAGACCCGGTCCGAAACCGGGAGTTCTATCGATAGCGAGAGCACCTTTCTCCCAGCCGCCAAGTCGCGAGGGACCGCGCGTCAACGACGAGATCAATGTGGCCATGGTTCGTGTTGTTGATCCCGATGGCGGACAGCTCGGCGTCCTGCCTCTTATCGAGGCGCTTCGTGCTGCCGAGGTCGCCGGCCTCGATCTGGTTGAGGTGGCGCCTGCCGCCGATCCGCCGGTGTGCAAGATCCTCGACTACGGCAAGTTCAAATACGAGGCCCAGAAGAAGCGGAGCGAGGCGCGCAAAAAGCAGAAGATCATCGAGGTCAAGGAAATCAAGATGCGGCCCGGGATCGACGAGCACGATTACCAGGTCAAGCTCCGAAACATGCATCGCTTCCTCGATGACGGCGACAAGATCAAGGTAACGATCCGCTTCCGCGGTCGCGAGATGGTCCATCAGGATCTGGGGATGAAGGTCCTTCACCGGGTTCGCGACGAACTCGACGAACGCGCCAAGGTCGAGCAGCATCCCAAGATCGAGGGGCGGCAGATGGTGATGGTCATCTCGCCGCGCTAGGTCGACCGGCCAGGGCTGCAAGCGCCGCGTTGCGGCTGCTGCGTTGGCCCGGCGGGGCCCGCGGCCAGGTCCGCCATCGGCGCGGACGCGGGGCTTGCGCCCCGCATGCGCCCGCGCGCATGCGCCCGAGGGTGCGCGCAACGGCGAGAGCTAAGGTGCGGCCGCCGAAATCGATCGGCTAACCGGTTCGGAGAGGACCGATCGTCGCTCTGCGTCCGGTTACGCGAGCGCGATGCGTTATGTCCTTATGTCGTCCTTTACGTCGTCGGCTGACCGCGCGCCGGAGAGGGCGCCATGACCGGACGGCCGCCGCGAGGCTGCGACGAAGCGGCGACCGGCGCCGCGCTTGCAGGAACCGGTACGGTCGCCCCTTGGACGACGGTCGCGTTCTGTCGCGCGAGGAGGGTCATGACCGCCCACAGGATCAGGGTCACCCCCGTCATTTCGCCATACTCCTCGATGGCAACCTGGACGATCTCGCGGACCCCGCTCACGTAGTTCAGCAGAATGTCTTCCGGGCCCGCGGAGCCGATGAAGATGACGATGCCGAGAAGGGCCTTGACGAACACGCCCGTGGGGATGGCGAGCCGCTTACGCAGGAAGATGACGCCGGCGACCAGAGCCACGAACAGGGGAGGGGCGAGAAACACCATCCACATCCCGGTGATCTGGAAGGGGGTATCGGCGGCACCGACGCCGCCCGTCAGCAGCAGATCAAGCTTGTCGCCGATCCTCTCGTGGATTGCCGCGCCCTCGTCCAGGGACAGATAGGCAAAAACGGCCGCGCCGATCAGGATCAACCAGCCGGCGAGGCGGTCGTTCAGGTGGATAAGCCGACCATAGAAATAGGCGCATATCCCGACCGACAGAAGCTTCATGGAGGAGTACCAGGACGGAAGATTGCCTTCCAAGTCCAGATTAAACAAATCCGGGCTGTTATTGCCAATCGGATTGCCGTGCAAAAACAAGAAAAGATATGCAAGAAGAAAAAACAGGTCTGCTGAGAAGAAAGCAAGTACCAGGAGACGGCATTGTGAATCGCTCATCAAACTGAACGACCGTTGTTGCGTTTTCATTAGTTGAGCTCCCGGGGACACAGTTTCACACTATCCACAATATCTATCGTTGTGACGCTATTTTTCTTGCCAACCCGGCATCCCTGCGGGCCTCATGCGCTTGCATTACTATAGTGTCACACAACTGTAATGATTACACGCAAAAAATGCCTTCGCTGCCGGATCTGTGGACCCGCAGGGGCCGCGAACCGCGATGTGCGGCGCAAAGCTTGCAATTGTGGCCGCCGGCACGTATAAGCCGGGGCCTGTCTGGATGCTGGCCGCGCAGGGACGAGCTTGTCCCGGCCGCGAACGTGAACCCCCGGGGTGGCACGGCCGGCGCCCGCGGCAGTTCAATCCGGCATAGGACGGCGAAAATGCCCAAGCTGAAAACCAAATCGGCGGCAAAGAAGCGCTTCCGCCTCACGGCGACGGGCAAGCTCCGTGCGAACGTCGCCTACAAGCAGCACAACCTGCGCAAGCGCTCACAGAAAATGAAGCGTAAGGCGCGCGGCACCATGATCCTGACCAAAGCCGACGCCCGCATCCTCAAGTCCTGCCTGCCGCACCTGTAAGGATCAGAAGAATGGCGCGTGTCAAACGGGGCGTGACGACCCACGCCCGCCACAAGAAGGTCCTGGATCGGGCCAAGGGTTATCGCGGGCGCAGCAGCAAGACCTTTCGCATCGCGATCGAGCGGGTGGAAAAGGGCCTTCAGTACGCCTATCGCGACCGCCGCAATCGCAAGCGCTCGTTCCGCAGGTTGTGGATTCAGCGGATCAACGCCGCTGCTCGCGAAAACGGACTGACCTACAGCCAGTTCATGAATGGCCTGACCAAGGCCGGGGTCGACCTCGACCGCAAGATCCTGGCTGATCTCGCGGTGCGGGAGCCCGACGCCTTCAAGGCGCTCGTCGATCATGCACAAGGGGCGCTGGCGGCGGCCTGATCGGGCACGCGGCGCCGACGCCGATCCGCGATCCGGCGGCCACGCCGCCGCAGGCGCGCGGGCGAGGCCGGCGCGCACACAGCGATGGATCCATGCAGCACAGCCTTCCCGAGCAAGACCTGGACGCCGTGCGCGAAATCCTGCTGGCGTCGATCGCCGCCGCGGACAGCGCCGAGGCGCTGGAAAGCCTGCGTATCGCCGAGCTCGGCAAGAAGGGCCGTCTCACTCAGCTGATGCGAAGCCTCGGGTCGATGGAACCCGAAGCGCGGCGAAGCGTCGGTGCGGCGCTGAATGCAATCAAGACCGACGTTGCGGCGGCCATCGAAGGCCGAAAGACCGCGCTCATGGACGCGGCGCTCGATGCGCGGCTGATGGACGAGCGCCTCGATGTAACCCTTCCGGTCCGTCCCGAGCCGCGCGGCGCCATCCACCCGATCAGCCAGACCATCGACGAGGTCATCGCCATTTTCGGCGAGATGGGCTTCACCGTCGCCGAAGGGCCGGACATCGAGGACGATTGGCACAATTTCACGGCGCTGAACATCCCGCCCGAGCATCCCGCGCGCCAGGAAATGGATACGTTCTACCTGCCGGGCGAGGCCGACCGCCCGCGCCGGGTGCTGCGCACGCACACCTCGCCGGTGCAGATCCGGACCATGCTCGAGAGCCCGCCGCCCTTCCGGATCATCGCTCCGGGGCGGACATACCGCTGCGATTCGGACGCGACACATTCGCCGATGTTCCACCAGGTCGAGGGCCTGGTGGTCGACGAGTGCACGCACATGGGTCACCTGAAAGGCTGCCTGATCGAATTCTGCCGGGCCTATTTCAGGATCGACGACCTGCCGGTCCGCTTCCGCCCCAGCTATTTTCCCTTCACCGAACCGTCGGCGGAGGTCGATATCGGCTGCACCCGCGCCGGTGGCGACCTGCGCATCGGCCATGGCGACGACTGGCTCGAGATCCTCGGCAGCGGCATGGTCCACCCGCGGGTGCTGGCCAACTGCGGGATCGACCCCGGCCGCTATCAGGGCTTCGCCTTCGGGATGGGGCTCGAGCGGATCGCCATGCTGAAGTACGGGATTGCGGACCTCCGTACCTTCTTCGAGTCCGACCTGCGCTGGTTGCGCCACTACGGGTTCGCCGCGCTTGACGTGCCGTCGCTGGTGGCGGGGTCGACGCCGTGAAGCTCACGCTCGGCTGGCTCAGGGATCACCTCGAGACGGACGCGACGACGGCGGCGATCGCAGAGCGTCTGACCATGATCGGCCATGAAGTCGACGCCGTCGTCGATCGCGGCGCTGCGCTCGACGGCTTTGTTGTCGCCGAAGTGCTCGCCGCCGAGCCCCACCCCAACGCCGACAAGCTGCGGGTCTGCACCGTCGAAACCGGGCGTGGCCGCGTCCAGGTCGTTTGCGGCGCGCCCAACGCCCGCGCCGGGCTGAAGGGCGTCTTCGCTGCGCCGGGCGCGTCCATCCCTGGCCTCGGCGTCACCCTGAAGGCGGCGGCGATCCGCGGCGTCGACAGCGCCGGGATGCTTCTCTCGGAGCGCGAGGTCGGCCTGTCGGACGCGCACGAGGGCATCATCGAGCTGGCCGACGACACCGCGATCGGTTCGCCGGCGGCAGAGGCTCTGGGGCTCGCCGATCCGCTGATCGAGGTCGCCATCACGCCGAACCGGGGCGATTGCCTCGGCGTGCGCGGCCTCGCCCGCGATCTTGCCGCCGCCGGTCTCGGCCGGCTGAAGCCCCTCGACGCGACGCCGATCCCCGGCTCGTTCGCCAGCCCGATCGCGGTCGCCCTCGATCTGCCGGCGGAAGCGGCTGATGCCTGCCCGTACTTCGTCGGCCGGCTGATCCGCGGCGTGCGCAACGGTCCGAGCCCCGTGTGGCTGCAGGACCGGCTGCGCGCGGTTGGGATGCGGCCGATTTCCGCGCTCGTCGACATCACCAACTACATGACCTTGGATCTATGCCGGCCGCTGCACGTTTTCGACGCCGATCTTGTCGAAGGCGACCTGCGCGTGCGACTGTCGCGGCCGGGCGAGAGCCTGGCGACCCTGGCCGAGCGGACCGTAGCGCTCGACGCGGCGATGACGGTGATCGCCGATGACGCCGGGGTCGAGGCTTTGGGCGGCGTCATGGGAGGGCTGAGGACCGGCTGCACCGCGACGACCGCCAACGTGTTCATCGAGTCCGCGCTGTTCGACCCGCTGCGCACCGCGGCGACGGGGCGCAAGCTCAACCTGCAGTCGGACGCGCGCTTCCGCTTCGAACGCGGCATCGATCCTGCATTTCTCGTCCCCGGCATCGAGATCGCGACGCGGATGGTGCTGGAGCTGTGCGGCGGCGAGGCCTCCGATCTGGTCATCGCCGGGGCGCCGCCGCCGCCACCGACGGCGGTGACGTTCCGCCCCGCCCGCGTCAGGGCGCTCGCCGGCGTCGAGGTCGCTCCGGCTTCGGCGCGGCGTATCCTCGACGACCTCGGCTTTTGCGCCGACGGCGGTGACGAGGGCGATGCGGCCTGGGACGTCGGCGTTCCAAGCTGGCGCAACGACATCGACGGCGAGGCGGACCTGGTCGAGGAGGTCGTCCGCATCCACGGCTACGAGCGCATCCCGACGCTGCCCCTGCCTCCCGCCGGTGCGCTGCCGCGCCCGGCGGTCAACGCCGACCAGCGACGGGTCGCCCAGGTCCGCCGGCTGCTCGCCGCCCGCGGCCTGATGGAGGCGGTGACCTATTCGTTCCTCTCTGCGGAACGCGCGGCATCGTTCGGCGGCGACGGTGCGGACCTGCGCCTGGTCAACCCGATCAGCACCGACCTGGCCGTCATGCGCCCGTCGCTGCTGCCGAACCTGATCGAGGCGCTGCGCCGCAACGACGATCGCGGCCAGAGCGACGGCGCGCTGTTCGAAGTCGGTCCCTGCTACGCCGGCGCCGACGCCAAGGCGCAGACGACGGTCGCGGCCGGCGTCCGCTACGGCCGCGCGGGGCCGCGCCACTGGGCCGCCGCCGCACGGCCTGTCGACGCGTTCGACGCCAAGGCGGACGCGCTTTGCGTTCTCGAAGCGCTGGGCGTGCCGATCGACAAGGTCGGCGTCGGCGCCGAAGGGGCGCCCGCCTGGTACCATCCCGCCCGTTCCGGGCTTGTTCGGCTGGGACCGAAGGCGGTCCTCGCGGTCTTCGGCGAGGTCCACCCGAAGGTGCTGAAGGCGCTCGGCGCTCGCGCGCCTGTGGCCGCCTTCGAGGTGTTTTTCGCAGCCCTCCCCAGGGCGAAGACGCAGGGAGGCAAGGCCCGGCCGCCGCTGAAGCTGTCGGCGCTGCAGCCGGTCGAGCGGGATTTCGCCTTTGTCCTCGATGCTGCGGTGCCGGCCGACGCCGTCGTCAGGGCGGCGCGGGCTGCGGACAAGGCTCTGATCAGCGACGTGCGCGTGTTCGACCTGTTCGCCGGCGGCAGGCTTGCGGCCGGCAAGAAGTCCCTGGCGATCACGGTCGTGCTTCAACCGCAGCAGCGAACGCTGACGGACGCCGAGATCGACGCGGTGGCGGCGCGCATCGTCGACGGCGTCGCGGCCGCGACCGGCGGCGCGCTGCGCACCTGAACCGCATCCGAGGCGAGCATCCGATAATCGGGAACCCCGCGCGCCTCCTCTCGTTGCCCTGATGGGCCAGCCGGCTCCACCAGACGGCAACCGGGAGGACGGATGCAGGCGAACGGGCACCGGCGTTCGGGCGAGCGGCGCGGGCGCGGCAGGTTCCGCACCATCCTCCGGTTGATGGCCGCCGCGCCGCTGGTTGTCGCCAGCGTCGGGCTCGGCCTCGGGTTTGCGACGGTGGCCGGCTTCGGCGTCGCCAGTTTGTCCCGCGCGAAGCCGGCCGATAGCGCCAGGCAGTGCGAGAAGCCCGGCGGAGACGGCGAGGATCTCGGCGCCACCGACGCCCTGGCGGCGATCACGCAAGGTACACTCCGCTCGTTCGTCGAAAAGCTGGCTCGCAACTACACCGGCCGCGAGGTTTCGATCGGCCGGCTCGACGTCGATCTCGGCCTGGATGTCGTCGAAGTGCGCGCCGGCGACGTTTCCCTCGCCAACGCCAACTGGGGCCGCTCGGACAAGATGCTGTCGCTCAAGGCGCTGAAGGTCCGGGTCGAAGTGGCCCCGCTGCTTACCGGCAGCATCGTCGTCCCGCTGATTGATGTCGACGGCGCCAGGGTGGTCTACGCCGTCAACGAGAACGGCGAGACGAACCTGCCGTTGCCCCAGGGTACGAAGAGCGAGGAGAGCAAGCCCTTCAGCCTCGCCGACCTTCCTCTCGTCCGCGAAGCGCGCGTCACGGACTCAAGCGTGACCTACCGCAACGCCAAGACCGGGGTCGAGAGCGAACTCGATCTGGCAAAGGCGTCGTTCGCGGCCCCCGAGGGCGCGCCGATCGAACTGGCAGCCGAAGGGACCTACGGCGGCGAGGCGCTGAGGATCGACGCCAGCGGCGGAACCTGGCGGGCGCTGAGCGAAGGCGGCGGGGAGGCGTTCCCCGTCGACCTGCGGGCGACGCTTGGCGCACTGAGCGCCAGCGCCTCGGGCGGCATCGCCCTGCCGGCGCAACTGCAGGGCGTCGACCTCAAGGTCGACCTCCGCGCCGAGGAGATTCCGCGCGTCTACCCACTTGACGCGATTTTCAAGCCGCCGACCCCGCCGCTGCGCGTGGCCGGCCATCTTACCAGTGAAACCGGCGCAAATGGGGAGACGCGCTACACGCGCTATACCCTGGCCGATCTCGGCGCCAGTCTCGACAAGAGCGAGATTACCGGCAGCAAGTTGACGGTGACCATGGCCGGGCCGCGGCCGCGGGTCGAGGGCCAACTGCGCGCCAGCCGGTTCAGGTTCGACGACCTCACGTCGTATTTCTCTTCGCCCAAACCCGAGCCGAAAGACGCAAAGGGCGTGCTGCCGCAGAGTTCGTTCTGGCCACTGGCAGCGTTCCAGGCCGTCGATGCGGACATCGACTTCGACCTGGCTCAGTTCCACGGGTTCGGCCTCTTTTTCGACATGTTGTCGGGCACCGCGACCAGCGAAGACGGCGTCTTCCGGTTCCAGCCCCTCCACGGGACGCGGGGAGATGCCGAGATGACCACCTATGTCTCGGTGTACTCCAAGGCATCGCCGGTGAAGACGGACGTGAAAGCGGAGGTGCACAGGCTCAATCTGGCTCGCCGGGTGGGTGACCTGCCGTTTGCCTCCGTGCCGATCTCCGGCAGGCTCGGCGGCCGCGCCAACCTCGGCCTGAAGGGCAACTCGATCGCCGCCATGGCCGGCACCGCGAACGGGGAAATGGTCTTCGCCATCGACGAGGGCCAGGTCAGCGGCCTGTTGCTGGAACTGCTTGGCCTCGACATTGCCGAGTCGCTGGGGCTGGTTGTGACCGAGGACGACGAGGATACGCCCGTGCCGATCCGCTGCGCGCTCGGCAACCTGCCGGTGCACGAGGGGACGGTCGATCTCAAGACGTTTATTGTCGATACCGCCGATACCCTCATAAAGGCGGAGGGATCGATCGGGCTCGACACGGAGACCCTCGACCTCAGGGTCGTGCCCTACCCGAAAGACTTCAGCCTGCTCAGCATGCGTTCGCCGATCGGCATCGAGGGGACTTTCGCCAGCCCGGACATTTTCACGGATCCGGTCGGGCTCGGGGTCGAGACCACCGCCGACAAGGTCATCAACGCCATCCTTACGCCCATCGCCGGCCTGCTGCCCCCGTTCGACACCGGCACCGCCGCCGACAGCGATTGCGCCAAGCTGGTCGAGCAGGCCGGTGTCTCGGCGAAGTAGCGTGCGGCCCGCAGCCGGTGGCCTCGCGTTACCTGCCCGGTCGGAAAACCTGAGGAAAAATCGCTGGCATGCGACAACCGCTTGCTGTCACGATCGGCATGAACAACATGCGCCAGCGCAATCGCCGACGCTGGTTGGCGCAAGTCTCCTTGGCGGGGGAAACAACGGCGATCAAGGGAGGATGAA
>JAEULH010000109.1 GCA_016793925.1 Rhodospirillales bacterium
CGCATCCCCTATGACTACCTGGTCTTGGCGACCGGCGCCCGGCACAGTTACTTCGGCAAGGACGAATGGGAGCCATTCGCGCCGGGCCTGAAGAAGATCGATGACGCGACGGCCATGCGCAGTCGCATCCTTGCGGCCTTCGAGCGGGCAGAGGCCTGTGACGATGAGGTCGAGCGACGGCGTCTGCTCACCTTCGTTCTTGTCGGCGGCGGACCGACCGGCGTCGAGTTGGCCGGCGCGATCGCTGAACTCGCGCATCAGAGCCTGCGTGAGGAATTCAAAACCGCCGATCCGACTTCAGCGCGGATCGTCCTGGTACAGTCGGCGCCGCGCATCCTGCCGGCCTTTCCCGAAGCTTTGTCCGCCGCCGCGACCCGCTCGTTGCAGGACCTCGGTGTCGAGGTGCTGACGAACAGTCGGGTCGAGAGGGTGGACGACGGCGGGGTGGAAGTGGGCAATCGGCGGGTCGAGGCGCGAACCGTCCTTTGGACCGCCGGCGTGATGGCTTCTGCAGCCGGACGTTGGATTGGCGCTCACCGTGACGGCGCCGGGCGCATTGTCGTCGAGCCGGACCTCTCCGTCCCGGGGAAGCAGCACATTTTTGCCATTGGCGATACGGCGGCGTGTGGTGGACCGGACGGTCGTCCACTTCCCGGACTTGCGGCCGTCGCCAAACAGCAGGGCCGCTACGTAGCGACAACCATTCGCGCCCGCATAGAGCAACGGCGTCATCCCAATCCATTCCGATACCGAAACTTGGGCTCGATGGCCACGATCGGCCGGAAGGCTGCGGTCGCGGATCTGCCGGGCATCAGGCTTAGCGGCAGCCCCGCTTGGTGGCTGTGGGGTTTTGTGCACTTGGCGTTTCTGGTCGATCTTCGCAGCCGGCTTGCCGTAATGTTTGACTGGTTCTGGTCCTACCTGACCTACAGCCGCAGCATGCGTTTGATTACCGGGAGCGAGGGCCGCGGAGAGTAAATTCTGATATACCCTGCGGCTTATCGGTGGCCGGCAATTGAGCTGCGAGCACGGCTCCACCTCTTTCTTCCAAAAGCCCCCTTGATCCGCATGCGAGCACGCTTCATCATCATCTCGCGCAGGTAATAATCACATTCGGTAGACGGCGGAGAGGGGGATGGAACTCTATCAAGTAAAGTATTTCCTCGCGCTGTGCGAAACCCTGAACTTTACCCGCGCTGCGGACAAGTGCGCCGTTTCGCAGCCCAGCCTAACCCGCGCCATTCAAAACCTGGAGGGTGAATTCGGCGGGCCGCTCTTTCACCGTGAGCGCCAGCACACCCATCTGACCGAGCTCGGGCGGCTGATGAAGCCGTACATGGAGCAGGTCTACACCCAATCGCAAGCCGCCAAGGACGCCGCTAAGACCTTTGCCAAGCTGGAAGACATCAGCTTGAAGATCGGCGTGATGTGCACCATCGGACCGCACATCCTCGGCAACTTCTTTGGGTCGTTTCGCGAACGGTACCCTGGCGTGGAGGTCCAGCTCCTCGATGCGGCCGGGTACATGCTCAGCGAGATGCTTCTCGACGGTAGGATCGAGGTGGCGATCTACGGACTTCCCGAAGGTGTCGGTGAGCGATACCACACCTTGCCGTTGTTCAACGAGAGGTTCGTGATTGCCTGTTCCAGTAGCCATCGGTTTGCCGGAATGGATTTGATCCGGTGTCGCGACCTGCATGAGGAGCCTTACGTCAATCGCTACAACTGCGAGTACTACGAGTACGCGGGCAATATATTGAGAAACATGGGCGTCTTTGTGAAAGTGGTTATGCGCAGCGAGCGTGACGACTGGGTGCAGGCGATGATACTGGCCGGGTTAGGGTTCGGCTTTTTTTCGGAATACTCGGTGACGATGCCAGGCATCGTCATCAGGCCGCTCACGGAACCGGAATTCATCCGCCAGATCAATCTGGTGACTGTGCGTGGTCGACCCCATTCGCCGGCGGTTGGCGCGTTTGTGCGCCATGCGAAGGGGTATCGATGGCCGGCAGCAGACGAACGCGCGTCTGCCTGCTCAGCCGATCCGGCGATTGTCCTGGAAAGCGAAGCTCGGTAAGGCGGCAAGCAAAACGTCAGGCTCGACACGTCGGGTTGGATCCGGTTCGAGGAAGGCGTAACTGGCGATCCCATCGGTATCGACAATGTAAGTGGCGGGAAGAACCAAGACAGCGGGTAGGGGCCAATGAGGATCGTCGAGGCCAAGAAGTTGGAGCCAAATCACCCTGGGCTCCGGCGTTTCGTATGCAAGCCCAAACAATTGCGCAAGCTGGTTGCGACCATCGACTAACAGGTCGAATCCGAGGTGGAGCTCTTCGACGAGGGCGCGCGACGCCGGCGGCGGATCCGGAGTGATGGCGACGAGCGTTGCGCGGTGCTTCGTGATTTCAGGCAGCCGTGCCTGCAAAGCACGAAGCGAGGCTCGGCACGTGGACGATCCGGCGCCAAGGATAAAGGTGATCACGACCGGGCCGCGATCGAGAAGTGGGCCCAGATCGATATGGTCGCCGGTCGCATTGTTAAGGTGGAATTCGGGAACCATCTCGCCAACCTGAACGGCTTCCGCGATCACCCCGCAAGAGCGCAACCACGTCGTCGCGTCCTGCAGGGTGGCGCCGTTTGGCAGGTTCTGTTTGGGGCTGAAGGGCCTGCCCGCGGGGCGGGGATCGATCGTGGAGTTCATGATCCGGCTTCTCGTAAAGAGCTGTTAAGCGAGCGATCTTCCGCCCCCCGGGCGAAGGTCGATGTCCTGTCAATGCCGTCAAAGGTTGTCGCCGAAGAGTCGGCGCCCGATTAGGTGATCCAGCGAGAAGGCCCCAGCGCCACGTGTAACCAGGTACACCAGTATCGATCCCCACAGCAGGTGGTCCGGCCAGTTCTCGGGGTAGACCAATAACTGAATGACAAGGGTCATACCTAGCAACGCAGCGGCCGCAAAACGCGTCGCGAGGCCGAAAGCGAGTAACGTCGAGCAGCCCAGTTCAACCGTGGTGGCCAGGTAAGCGCCGAGCGCGGGTGGCAGTATCGGCAGCATGTACTCCATGTCGAACAATGCGATGGTCGCATCCCAGCTGGCGATCTTCGTCAGCCCGGACTTCCAGAAGACCGTCGCCACGGCGATGCGAAAAGCCAGGGCCAGGAGCGACGCGGGGAAGCGTTCAATAAGCGCTCGAATCCCATTGATAGCAGCGACGAAGTTTCCGGAGCGAACGTCTTGGCTGAAAGTCGTAATCATCGTGACAACCTCCCAAGGATTAAGGCGCGGCGCCGATCGACGAGATCAAACCGCCTTCAATCAGCGTCATCAGCAGGGGCATTGGATTGAAATCACCGTCCCCTTTGCAGGCGAGCGTCAGAGCCTCGTCGAGATTGCCGCTCGCGGTTAAGTGGTCGAGGAAGTCGAATTCGGCCGGCGGCAGGTCGATCCATCCGACCTCGTTTTGCCGCCGATGCACCAGAAGCCGAGCCTCGCCCGCTTCAAGATCGATGGCTTCGCGGTCCGCGCAGGCCTCCTGGTGCACCTGCCAGATCCGGCCGGCCGGGAACCGCGACGCGATCAGCCGGCACGACGGGTGCAGGCGAAAGCCCGGCTGAAGGGCGTGGCCGGCAACCAGCCGGGGGTCTTCCTCGGCGACAGCCGCGTCGTCGGGCACGTGCCAGGCCTCGTTGATTGCCCACTCGAGCCGTGCGACATCCGCCAGATACACAAGCGCCCGCGCCTCCGGTAGCCGTTCGAGGAAGGCCGGGAACCCGTCGCCGTAAGCGAACAGGCAGGGCTGCGACGGGGGCGTCTCCCGAACGTAGCGGCGCGCCGCTGCTTGAAAGAAGGGGTCGCCGACCAGCGCCTGGACGACCGGAAAGACCGCCGCCAGTGTGTCGATCAAGGTTACCCGAAAATGATTGAGGTAGATGCCGAGCCGCGCGGCTGCGCCTGGAGCATCCTCTGCGACGAGGCCGGCCGCGACGGCGGCGTCACCGTCGATGATGGCCGTCGCGAAACGGCTCTGCAGCTCATGCAGCGTCGGCATAGGCCGTCTCCGAAATGACGTCCGCTCTTCGCCGATCGGCTTCCGCTGCCTCGGCCAGAAGGACGGAGAGGGCCGGCAGGTTGCTGTCCCACTCGATCAACGTGAGCGCGTGCGGAAAGCGACGGATGGTCTGCTCGTAGAGGACCCAGACCGCCTCGGCGACCGGGGAACCGTGGTCGTCGATCAGGATGCTGGCGCCGTCTGCGTCGTTGCGGCAATGGCCGGCGAGATGCACCTCCTTCACCGCTTCGATGGGCAGGCCATCGATCCAGGCCCGGGGATCGCCGCCGACGTTCTGACACGTGACGTAGGCGTTGTTCACGTCGAAGAGCAAACCGCAGCCGGTGCGTTCGACGAGGGCGGTCAGGAACTGCGGCTCGGGGATCTCGGAGTCGACGAAGCGGAGATACGCCGACGGGTTCTCGATGAGCACCCGCTGACGCAGATGGTCTTGAAGACGCGTGATGTTGGCGGCGACCATCGCCAAGCTGTCCTCGGTGTATGGTAGCGGCAGCAGGTCGTTGAGGTAGCTGCCGTCGGCGGCGACGGACCAGGCGAGATGCTCGGAGATCAGGATCGGCTCGACCCGGTTCACGAGCACAGCAAGACGCGAGAGATGAGCAGCGTCGAGCCCATGACCGCTGCCGAGGGACAAGCCCACGCCGTGCAGCGCGATCGGCCAGTCATTGCGCAGTGTTTCCAGCTGACGCGACGCCGGCCCACCGCACATGTAGTTCTCAGCATGGACCTCGAAAAACCCGCGGGCCGGCCGGGTGGCGACGATCGTGGCGTAGTGCTGGGCGCGAAAGCCGATGCCCGTGTTCCGGTTGTTGCCGGTCATACCGTGAGTGCCCATGATCGCCGCTCCCGTCCGGTTCTCGCGCCGGTTAAGACTTTTTCGGTTCGGTGTTGCCGCCGACGAGCTTGTCGCAGGTTCCGGCAGGGACGTAGACCCAGGCGTCGGCCTGGGCATCGCGCTTCGACGTGCCGGCGCAGGAAGACCCCATGGTCTGGCAGTCGTTCTTGCCTGCCTTGACCACGCCGTAGCATTTCTGGAATTTGTACTCGGGTTTCTCCGCCGGACCGGCCTGCGCGACCGCGGTCATCGCCATGGTCCCCAGCAGAGCAGACGCCAGTGCCATCGTTGGTGCCTTCATTGTCGAGACTCCTCCAAATTCGTTTGACGGGCAGCGCCGCGTCGGGATGACGCTCGGCCTGCATGCGCTTCGACCGCCGGCTGAGCGAGGCTCAACAATCCTGCAACTGCGTCTCGATGTGAAATGCCGGAAACCTATGGCTTTGATAGCCGAGCGCTATCCCGCTAGCCGGGAGCGCCGGCTGCCGTGGCGGAAGCCCGCCCCTTCAAGAGCGAGAAGCGTCCGCTCCCTCGGACCGGTCACGCACGGCCCGCCGTGTCGTCAGCTTGGGCCCGAGCGCCATCGTCGACCATAGGCGCCGGTCATCGACTTGAGAGGCAATGGCTATTTTCTTTTCTTCCGCCGCCGGGCGATCGTTCTCCTGCGGGACAAGCCTGGCCAACGCGCGCCGGCGCCCGGCAACGATCAACAGGAGGGCTCTTCATGGATACCATCGGTTCGACCCTGCCAAGCGATCCGACCCTGCCGCCGGTCGTCATGCCGGCGTGCCCCATCGAGAGAAAGCTGAAGGGGCAGAAGGCGTTGGTGACCGGCGCGAGTTCGGGGATCGGCAAGGGCATTGCCATTGGCCTTGGGCACGCCGGAGCGGACGTCGTGGTCAACTACGTGAGCGGCCCGGCTGACGCCGAGGCCGTGGTCGAGGAGATCAAACGTTGCGGCGGCGGCAACAGCTACGCCCATCGCTGTGACGTCTCGAACGAGGCCGAGGTGCGCCAGATGTTCGAGCGGATGCGTGAGGACTTCGGGACCATCGATATCCTCGTCAATAATGCTGGCCTACAGCAGGATGCGCCGTTCGAGGAGATGACGTTGGCGCAGTGGAACAAGGTCATCGGTGTCAATCTGACCGGCCAGTTCCTCTGCGCCCGCGAGGCCGTACGCGAGTTCAAGCGCCGCGGCGTCCAGCCGGCTGTCTCCTGTGCCGCCGGCAAGATCATTTGCATCAGCTCGGTCCATGATGTCATCCCGTGGGCGGGGCACGTGAACTACGCCGCCTCGAAAGGCGGTGTCTCGCTGATGATGAAGAGCATCGCCCAGGAGGTCGCCCCATGGCGCATCCGCGTGAACGCCATCTCCCCCGGAGCAATCCGCACGCCGATCAACATGAAGGCATGGGATACGATCGAGGCGTACACCGAACTGATGAAGCTCGTTCCCTACAAGCGCATCGGCGAGGTCGACGACATCGCCCGCGCCGCGGCATGGCTCGCGTCCGATGACTCCGACTACATCACCGGCGCGACGATCTACCTCGACGGGGGCATGACCCTGTATCCCGGATTCGAGACGGGAGGTTGAAATGCTGAGCCTCTTCATGGCCATGCGGCTCGCGCTTGCGATGCCGACGACGCGGCCGGTGGCGTTTTCCATCGGGAGGTCGCGATTGACCTTCGCCATGGCGTTTGTCGGAGCGCTGATCGTCGCCGTCGCCGTCGCCGTCGCCGTCGCCGAGGCGTCGGCCGAGGACGGGAGTGGGGTTATTCCTTCGGACTCGCGCGCCGACGTGAGCGGCCTCCCCGAGGGCGTGGCACCCTGGTGGCCCAGCCGCTACGGTGCCGACGACCAGATCGGCTCGCTCAACGAGTTGACGCCTGAGCGGGTCGCCGCCGCGACACGGCTGGTCCGAACCGGCGAACGCGTGAGCCTCGGCCGTATTATCGACGAAGACATTCCTGTCTTTCCAGGCCGATACTGGCACCAGACCGTCGATCTCTCGCCGCACGTCACCAACCTTCGTCGATCGGATGCGCACGGCAAAGGTTGGGGCAAGGCGGAAATCAATTGGATCACCGAGATCCAGGTCGGCACATTCCAGGTCGGCACGCAGCTCGACTCGATCGGACACATTCAGATCGGGGACCGCTTCTACAACGGTTGGCAGGTCAAGGACGTGGTCGAAAGCTGGGGCCTCAACCGCTTTGGTACCGAGACCATTCCGCCGATCGTCGCCCGTGGCGTGCTGGTTGATGTCGCCGCGGCGAAGGGTCTCGAGAGGCTTGCGCCGGGCAGCGTCATAACGATTGCCGACGTCGAAGCGGCGCTGGCCCGCGAGCAGATTGCGGTTGGCGCGGGCGATGTCGTTCTCTTCCACACCGGCTGGGGCGGCCTGTGGGGCAACGACAACGCCCTGTTCCTGTCCGGCGAACCCGGGCCCGGCCTCGATCTGATCGCCTGGCTTTACGAGCGGCGGGTCGCGGCCGTTGGCGCCGACACCTGGAGTATCGGCCCCGTCCCCGGCGAGGATCCGGAACGGCCGTTCCTGGTGCCGCAGACGATGTACGTCAAGATGGGGCTGTTCGGCTTCGAGAACCTCGCCACCGAAGAACTGGCGAAGCGCGGCGTCTACGAATTCCTGTTCGTCAACACCCAGGCTCGCACGCGCGGGTCGACCGCGGCCTTCGTGGCTCCGGCGGCGGTTTTCTGAGCACCGTTCAAAAGGCCGGCGCCGGAACCGGGAGGACAGCCCAGCCGGACGCCGGCATCGGCTCGCGCTGCGACCGCTCCCGGCTGTTTACGCCGGCTGCCGGGCGAGGTGCTCGCCAAGGCGCAGGCCCCAGGCATAGATGGTCAGCGCCGGGTTGACCCGCGACGAGCGGGGCAGGGCGCTTCCATCGCCAACGTAGAGCCCGCGCATGCCGTGAACCTTGCCGTCGCCATCGATCACCGACGCTTGCGGATCGGTCCCGGTGACGAGGGTGCCGAGGGCGTGCGCCGTTCCGGCCATGCCGATGTAGCGGTCGACGCCGATCAGGCCGGCGCGGATCAGCCGGCTCATGAACGCGCGCACGAGCCGCCGATGCTCCTTGTCCGCCGGCTTCAGCCGGCGCAGATCGTAGTTCATCAACGGCAGCCCGGCCTGTCCGCAGGAGACGATCCGATTGTCCGGATCGGAACCGTCCTCGGTGGTGACAAAGAAACCGATCGCGCGTTCGCCGAGGGCGCTGGCGACGAATTTGGGCACCGCCGCCGGGAGCTGCGTGCCGAGGATATCGCCGTCGATCCAGCCCAGGCACTGCACGGTGGAGTGAGGGAACTTGTCGTTGAACAGGATCGCCGTCTTGCGCAGAACGTCCGGGTTCTTGAATCGGGAGAAGCCAAGCAGCGCGCTGTTGACGTGAAACTTGAAGTTGGCCCCGACGAGGACTGCCGACGGCAACGAGCGGTCGAGGCCGGTGACCGCCAGATGGTCCTGGAGGATGCGCGGCGAGGTCATGGCTCCGGCGGCGAGGACCACGGCCCCGGCCTTGTAGCTGGCCCCATCGGCGCAAACGACACCCGTGATGGCCGCGGCGTCCGCGACGTCGTAGATGAACGCGATCGCCTGCTTGTCGGTGAGCAGGGTGAAGTTTGGCGCTTGCAGCAGCGGCTCGATCAGGTTGCGCTCGGCGTCTGACTTGTATCCGCACGCGGACGCGTAGCCGTCGAAGTGCTTGGCTTCCTCCTCGTCGTTGAGGATCTCCCGCTTCAGCCCGAGCGGCAGCGATTGCGCCTTCCAGGCCGCATCGGCCGCGATGATCCCGTCGAGCAGCGACTGCAACTCCGGTTCGTTTTCGAAGCAGTTGACATGAAGGAGCTGCTCGGCCTCGTCATAGTACGCCGCCAGCTCGTCATAGCCGAAAGGCCAGCCCAGACATTGATGGTCGGGATCTGCTTCGAATTCGTGGGGCGCAAAGCGGAGCAATGCCGCGCCATACCACTTCGTCTTACCGCCGACGTTGTAGTACTCGCCCGGAACGAAAACCTTGTTGTAGCCGTCGACCCACTGCTCCTTGTTCTTGAAGCGGCCCTCACGGAACACCTGTTTGACGTCCAGGGTGGACCGATCCCGCGGCAACGTCGTGCCTTTCTCCAGCAGGAGAACGCGCTTGCCGCCACGCACCAGCTTGTAGGCAACGGCCGCGCCACCGGCTCCGGAACCGACGATGATGACGTCGTAGGGCTCGCCCATGATCAAGATCTCCCTGTTTGACCCTGCGGTCGTGCTGTCTCGATAAGACTTCCGGACTCGACGCTTTGCTTCGCCGGTTCGTGGCCACAGTGGATGCAGCGGTACGCGTCGTCGTGGATGAGCTTGGCGCAGAACCGTTCATGGCCGAGCTCTGCCAGCCGGAAGATGCTGACAGCGAGCTGCATGCCGATAACCGGAGCGGTAAAGTAGAGCCACAAGTTCTCCCAGTACTGGGACGGCAGGGCGGAGGCGAAGCTGCGCGCGGGATTGATGCTCATGCCGGAGAAAGGCCCGAGCACCGCGATGTAGGTTGCGACCATCAGACCGGCGAAAAGCCCGATGAAGCGCATTAGTCGCATGGACGCGAGGGCGGTCAGCACCATCAGCATAAGGCCAAGGGCCATGGCCACCTCGACGAGGTAGGCGACGATCAGCCCGGCGACACCCGGCCTGGTGTTGACGAAGTCGACCGGCGGATCAGCAAAGGCGCTGCCGAGGATGACCCAGACGAGGGCGACACCGAGCGCTCCGCCCAGGAACTGAGCAGCGATGTAAAACGCCGCGTCGATCGCCCGGATCTTGCCGAGCCGGAGAAAGGTCAAGGTGACCGCGGGATTGATGTGGGCGCCGCACTGCTTGCCCCACGGTGAGTAGATGATGGCGATGGCGGTGAGGCCCATCGCCACCCCGATGAGCGCGCGCCGCAGGTCCGGATCAGCGATTGCGTGGTGAACCGGCGAGTTCGGATATTCAAGGAGGGTCGTAACGAGGCCGGCGGAGACCATGAAGGTGCCTAGGCCCCAGGCCTCCATCAGGTACTCCGGCCAGTGCTTGCGCATCGCCTCGTCCGGCGTGAGCCGCGATCCCGCCATCGCCTGCCGTCCTCCCTTCCTGTTGCATCAATGTGTCGCGTCCTCAATCGGACGTGAAATATCGAACGAGCATCAAGTCCATAGCCTGAAGCCCGCCGGCGGTGCGGGGGCGTCGATGCCCTCTCGCTATCGATACCATCGTGCTTCGATATTTCCGAACAGCTCAACTGGCCGACGATAATGCGACCGTGGGTTCATCCGCCGGCCTGGTCCGGACTGATTGGCGAACCTCGCGGGTCGTCCGGGCTACCGCGGGGTCCGGCCGGCGCTCGACAGGGAGAGAGACAGATGGCAGATGGCCGCTTGCGAAACGCAGAACGCCAGCGCCTGGAGAATCATCGTGCCGGCACCGAGAACTGGCGTCTCTGGGGTCCTTACCTTTCGGAGCGGGCATGGGGCACCGTGCGCGAAGACTACAGCGCCTACGGTGATGCCTGGGATTTCCTGCCCCACGACCAGGCGCGCTCGCGCGCCTACCGCTGGAGCGAGGACGGGCTCGGCGGGATTTCCGACGAGAACCAGCTCTTGTGCTTGGCGCTGGCGCTTTGGAACGGGCGCGACCCCATTTTGAAGGAGCGAGCGTTTGGACTGACCGGCCCACAGGGGAACCGCGGAGAGGACGTCAAAGAGTACTACTTCTACCTCGACGCGACACCGAGTCATAGCTATCTGCGATATCTCTACAAATATCCGCAAAATCCCTATCCATATCAATGGCTTGTTGAGGAAAATGCGCACCGAGACCGTAACGCTCCACCCTTCAATCTACTCGATACTGGCGTTTATGATAGAAACCGGTACTTCGATGTCGACGTGATTTACAGCAAAGCCGCTCCCGACGAGATCCACGTGCGCATCACGGCTTTCAATCGAGGGCCCGATGAAGCCGAACTGCACATCCTGCCGACACTGTGGTTCCGCAACACCTGGTCCTGGGGAAGCGCTGGCGCGAGACCGTCACTTCGCGTCGCGGACGCACCTTCAGGTGCGGCTTGGCTGGTTGAAGCCGATCATTCCTCGCTTGGCACCTATCACTTGTATGGGCGCCAGCCGGCGGAGCTGCTGTTTACGGAGAACGAGAGCAACAACAAGCGGTTGTGGGGCCGGCCCAACTCGACGCCGCATGTCAAGGACGCGTTCCACCGCTTCGTCGTTGACGGCGATCGGGACGCGGTCAGCCCGAACGGCTTTGGGACGAAGTTCGCTGCCTTGACGAGGCATCACGTTGCGGCCGGTCAGCACGTCCAGATTGACCTCGTGCTCTCCGCCCATCCGCTTTCGGCGCCTTTCGCGCGCAGTGAAGTCGTGATGTCCACGCGGCGTGGTGAGGCGGATGTCTTTTTCGACGAACTGCTCCCGCAGGCCAGTCCGGAGGACCACAGGATCATGCGCCAGGCGCTCGCCGGGATGATCTGGTGCAAGCAGTTCTTTCACTATGACGTCGAAACATGGCTGAAGGGGGATGCAGTTCCGCCGCCTGACAGCCGCCGCTACGGCCGCAACCGGCAATGGATGCACCTAAAGGCTGGCGACGTCATCTCAATG
The DNA here is from genome assembly GCA_016793925.1 of Rhodospirillales bacterium. Classification (GTDB taxonomy): domain Bacteria; phylum Pseudomonadota; class Alphaproteobacteria; order Rhodospirillales; family Defluviicoccaceae; genus JAEULH01. Next base: position 11,570 of record JAEULH010000109.1, read on the forward strand.
CCCGACAGCTGGGAGTATCCGTGGTTCGCCGCCTGGGATCTGGCCTTTCATTGCGGTGCCTTTGCCCTCATCGATGTGGACTTCGCCAAGGATCAGATCGAGTTGATGCTGAGCGATCGGTACCTGCATCCGAACGGACAGATCCCGGCCTACGAGTGGAACTTCAGCGACGTGAACCCGCCGGTTCATGCTCTCGGCGTGCTCAAGGCCTTTCGCGCGGAGCGGGTTCAACGAGGCAAGGGCGACCGGCAGTTTCTGCAGCGCGCCTTTCACAAGCTGCTTCTGAATTATGCTTGGTGGATCAATCGCAAGGACGCAGACGGGCATAATGTATTCGAAGGTGGCTTCCTCGGTCTTGACAACATTTCGGTCGTTGACCGGTCTCAGCCGCTCCCGCCCGGCTACAGTCTGAAGCAGGCCGACGCCACCGGTTGGGTCGCCATGTTCGCGCTCAACATGACGGTGATCGCGCTCGAACTCGCGATCGAGGACCGGGACTACGAGAACATCGCCATCCAGACCTACGAGCAGTTTCTGGCCATCGCCAACGCCATCGCCGGTCATGCCGACGGTGGCGTTTCGCTCTGGGATCCGGACGCGGGCTTCTTCAAGGATCTAATATTTACGCCCGACGGGCGGTATCATCGCATCGACGTCTACTCTATGGTCGGGTTGATCCCCATCTTTGCCACCGAAGTAATCGACGGGCGGCTGCTGGCCAACGTGCCGCGGTTTCGCGAGCGTCTGCGCCAGCACCGAGGCGGCGCCTTCCAAGGCAACTACATCTGCGCGTGCCCGGACTGGGAGAACGAGCGTGGCGAGCATCTGCTGGCGCTGGTCGACCACACCATGCTGCCGCGCATCCTCTCGCACCTGCTGAGCGAAAGCGAATTCCTCTCGTCCTATGGGGTTCGCAGCGTCAGCCGGATCCACGCCGACCACCGCGACCTCGGCACCCTGCCCGGCATCGGCCAAGCCATGATCGAGTATTTGCCAGGGGAGTCGAACTCACCCCTTTTCGGAGGGAACTCCAACTGGCGGGGGCCGATCTGGATGCCGGTCAACTTCACTCTGATCCAGGCCATCGAGAAGTTTCACCGCTTCTTGGGCGACAACTTCAAGGTCGCGGTACCGTGTCTCGATGGGCGTGAGCTCAACCTTAAGGAAGTCGCAACCTTGATCGCCGAACGCATCGTCGACATTTACCGGCGCGACCGCATGGGGCGCAGCCCGGCGATGCAGGCGCAGGCGCCGTTCGCCGAAAATGAACACTGGAAGGATCTGTTGCTGTTCTACGAGTACTTCCACGCCGATACCGGCCAGGGCCTGGGCGCGGCGCACCAGACCGGATGGACCGGGCTTATCGCGAACCTGGTGACCCGCCGCTATCGC
>JAEULH010000115.1 GCA_016793925.1 Rhodospirillales bacterium
TGGATGTGCGTTGGCGACCCCAACGGGGTTCGAACCCGTGTTCCCACCTTGAAAGGGTGGTGTCCTAGGCCTCTAGACGATGGGGTCGCGTGAGGCTTGAGGTACCCGCGCCGGCCGCCAAAATCAAGCACCCAGCCGCAGACTACAGAGGCGCGCCGCGCCCGACGCGGTCCGACGGTATCTCAGGTGGCGGGCTTTGCCGAAGCGGACGACGCCCGCCGCGCCTCCCGTTCCGCCGCGTAGGCGTCGCTGAACTTCGCCTCCACGGTCCTCGCGTGCAGCGGTTCGCCGCAGTGAACGCAGATCGAGGCCGATCCGACCTCCCCGCCGCAAACGGTGTGGATGAGTTGCACCGCGGGTCCGACGGCCGGATCAGGGCCGTACCAGCGCAGCCCCCACGCTCTCAGGGCAAGAACGACCCCATGCAGATCCTTTCCCTTGGCCGTCAGCCGGTATTCGTAGCGATGCGGCCGGGTCTGGTAGGGCCTGCGTTCGACAACGCCGTCGTCTTCGAGGCGCTTCAGTCGCAGCGACAGCAGATGCGACGACATGCCGGTCTGCGCCTGAAAGGCGTCGAAGCGACGCGTCCCGAGGAAAAGCTCGCGAACGATCAGCAGCGTCCAGCGGTCCCCCAGCACCGCCAGCGACCGCGCGACCGGACACAGGCTTTCGCCGACCTCGTCCCAGCTCATAAGACAGACCATTCAAAAGTTGAAGTTATGCATAGCCCTCAGGCGGCCTCGGTTCAAGAGCGGCGACGGCCGACGAAAGGCGCGATCCGCGACAGCGCGTCCGCAAAGCCTTGACTTCATTTTTTGAAGTAAGTAAGCCTTGTCATCGGTCGACCCGCCGGCGCGGGAGACGGGCGACGAATGGAGGGCCGGGTGATGGACGAGCAGGAGATCGTGGCGGAAGCGCAAACCGACGGCTCGACGCCGTTCGTCGATGGCGAAAACGGCGGGACGGCGAGCGCGCTATATCTCGACGATCTGCGCGTGGGGCAACGCTTCACCAGTGGTTCGCTGAGGATCGAAGAGGCCGAGATCAAGGCGTTTGCAGCGCAGTTCGATCCGCAACCCTTCCATCTCGACGAAGCCGCCGCGCGGGCGAGCCTGTTCGGCGGTCTCGCCGCCAGCGGCTGGCACACCGCCGCGCTGAGCATGCGTCTGATGGTCGACGGCGGCCTGCCGATCGCGGGCGGGCTGATCGGCGCCAGCGGCGAACTCGCCTGGCCGCGCCCGACCCGTCCGGGGGACGTGTTGACGGTGGAGACGGAGGTGCTCGAAATCGTGCCGTCGAAGTCGCGGCCGGACCGGGGATTTGCCACCCTTCGCAGCGCAACCCGCACGCAGACCGGGGAGCCGGTGCAGATCTTCACGATGAAGCTGACGATCCCACGGCGACCGGAGCGGACGAGCGTCGGCGGATCCGGGGAAGCCGCGTGACGCAGCGGCCCGGCCGCTTCCGCAGGAGGAGACAGGGATGCCGAGCGTAACACAGCGGGTGATGATCTCGGGTGTCGTCTGCCTGATTCTGGCCATGGGCATTCGCCAGTCGTTCGGGATCTTCCTCACCCCGATCGCCACCGACCTGGATATCGGCCGGCAAGCGTTCGGGCTGGCGATCGCCGTGCAGAACCTGCTGTGGGGCCTGGCGCAGCCGTTCGTCGGGGCCATCGCCGACAATTTCGGGGCGATGCGCGTGACCATCGCCGGCACGCTCCTCTATGTCGGCGGGCTGGCTTTGGCCGCGTCGGTCTCCGGCCCGCTGGGACTGAATGTCTCGCTGGGCGTGCTGGTCGGCCTGGCGCTCGCCGGTACGACATACGTGACGGTGCTGGGCGCGGTCGGGCGCGTGGTGCCGCCGGAGAAGCGCAGCCTCGCGTTCGGCCTGTGCACGGCGGCGGGATCCTTCGGCATGTTCGCCGTGGTGCCGGGCGCGCGGGCGCTGCTCGACGGCCTGGGATGGCGCGACACGTTCCTTGTCCTGACGATTGCGATCAGCGCTCTCATCCCGCTGGCGCTGGGCTTTCGGGCGAGCGATCGACGGGTCGTCGCGCATGCCGGCAACCAGAGCATGCGTGCGGCGATCCGCGAAGCCCGCGAGCACCTGGGCTATTGGCTGCTGAACGCCGGCTTCTTCGTCTGCGGCTTTCACGTCGCCTTCGTCGCGACGCACCTGCCGGCGTACCTGGCGGACGAAGGGCTGCCACCGTCGGTGAGCGCCTGGTCGCTTGCCATGATCGGCCTGTTCAACATTTTCGGCAGCTACCTCTTCGGCGCGCTCGGCGGGCGCTTCCGTCAGAAATGGGTGCTCTCCGCCATCTACGCGGCCCGCGCCGTGGTCATCGCGTTGTTCGTGGCGCTGCCGCTTTCGGCCGCGTCCGCCATCGCCTTCGGGGCCGGGATCGGCTTCCTCTGGCTCGGCACCGTGCCGCTGACCAGCGGGCTCGTCGCCCGCGTTTTCGGGGTGCGCTATCTGTCGATGCTCTACGGCGTGGTCTTCGCCTCGCACCAGCTCGGCGCATTCCTGGGCGCCTGGGGCGGCGGATACGCCTACGACGTGATGGGCTCGTACAGCAGCATCTGGCTGGCCTCGATCGCCCTCGCCATCTTTGCCGCCCTCATCCATCTTCCGATCGGGGATCAACCGCTGGCGAGGGTGGAGGAGGCGGTGGCGTGATCGGACCGAAAGGCGCGGTCGTCGCCGGTGTGCTCATCGCGGCCGGCCTGGCGCTGTGGTGGAAGTACGGGCTCTTGGTGGTCCTTTCCGAACCCGGGTGGTTGTGTCTGTCACGTTGACCGATCCGCGGCTCTGCCCGAAGCCGGCGTTTGCGATCGCGCAGCGGAGACACCGGAGCGGCATGGCGCGCACCGTTTAGGCCTTTTACCCACCCGGACGGCATGCTAATCGTCCGCTTTCGCGAGGATCGCCGGCGCGAGCGACAGTTTTCCCAAGGCCGACGGGCGTCCCGATCCGCAGTCGCGATCGACAGGGATAACGGAGGGAGCAATCATGCTGCGTGGGAAAGTCCTGGTGGCGCAAGGCGGGGGACCGACGGCGGTCATCAACGAGTCGATGGTCGGGGCGGTGATCGAATCGCGCAAGGTTCCGTCGGTGGAGCGGGTTTACGGCGCCTATCACGGGGTGCGCGGCATCATCGACGAGGAGTTCATCGACCTTACCCGCGAAACGACCCACAACCTGGAAATGGTCGGAAACACGCCGTGCTCCGGGCTGGGTTCGACCCGCGAGAAGCCCGACGAGAAGTACTGCGCGGAGATCTTCAAGGTCCTTCAGGCGCACGGCATCGAGACCTTTTTCTACATCGGCGGCAACGACTCGTCCGATACGTTGCGGATCCTCAACGAGCAGGCGAAAAGCGCGGAGTACCCGCTGACCTGCGTGCACATCCCCAAGACCATCGACAACGACCTGATGATCAACGACCACACGCCGGGATACCCCTCGGCGGCGCGGTTCGTCGCTCTCGCTTTCGCCGGCGCCAATCTCGACAACCGGGCGCTGCCGGGCGTTTACGTCGCCGTGGTCATGGGCCGTCACGCCGGCTTCCTCACCGCCGCTTCCGCCCTGGGACGGAAATACGACGACGACGGGCCGCACCTCATCTACGTGCCCGAGCGGGTGTTCAACCTCGAGCGGTTCGCCCGCGATGTCCAGGAGGTCTACGACAAGCACGGGCGCTGCATCGTCGCCGTTTCGGAAGGCGTCCATGACGACAGCGGCGAGCCCATTGCGACGAAGCTGGCGAAGAAGGTCGAGCGCGACGCCCACGGCAACGTGCAGCTCTCCGGCACCGGCGCCCTGGCCGACCTGCTCACCGACTACATCAAGACGAACACCAACATCACCCGGGTTCGCGGCGACACCTTCGGCTACCTGCAGCGCTCGTTCCTCGGCGTCGTCTCCGACGTCGACCAGCGCGAGGCCCGCGAAGTCGGCGAGAAGGCGGTGCAGTACGCCCACTTCGGCTCGACCCAGGGTCACCACAGCGGCTCGGTCACGATCCATCGCACCGGCTTCTATTCGGTCGAATATCACCTGAGCGCGCTCGAGGACATCGCCGGCAAGACTTTCGTCATGCCGGACGAGTACATCGACGACAACGGCCACGATGTCACCGACGCGTTCCTGCTCTACCTCCGGCCGCTCCTCGGCTCGGGCATGCCCGAGGTTTCCCGCCTGCGGCTGAACAAGGTGCCGAAGATCCTCAACAAGTAGGCATCAGGCAGGCATTGTCTGCGCTTCCGGGGCGGCCCCGCCGGCCGTTCCGGGCGCGGATGACCGAGGCCTCCTGTTGACCTCGGTCCACTGCGGGCAGGGCCGGGTCAACCGGCTTGGCGCTGCCGCCCCCTCCTGCTACGGTCTGCGGCCGAGGAGGTTCCGCGCATGCTGATCAACGCCACCGATTCGTGCGTGCTGATCGTCGATATCCAGGATCGGCTGCTGCCGGCCGTCGGCGAGCCCGACGCCGTGGTCGCAAACGCCGCCATCCTGCTCAAGGCGGCGGCGGCGCTTGGCGTTCCGGTGCTCGCCTCCGAGCAGTACCCGAAAGGGATCGGCCACACGGTCGCGCCGATCGGCGCGTTGCTGCCGCCCGGATCCGTCGTCGAGAAGGTGCACTTCTCGTGCATGGCCGACCCCGCGTTTGCGGGCCGCTTCGCGGCTCTGGGCCGGCGCCAGGCGATCGTCGCGGGGCTGGAGGCCCATGTTTGCGTCCTGCAGACGGCGGAGGGGCTGCTCGCCGCCGGGAGCGACGTGTTCGTCGTCGCCGATGCGGTGTCCTCGCGAACGCCGGCCAACCACGCCATGGCGCTGCGCCGCCTCGAGGGCGCGGGGGCGCGGATCGTGACGACGGAAATGGTCGTGTTCGAATGGCTGGGGCAGGCGGCCACGCCAGCGTTCCGCGAGCTCAGCCGTCTGATCAAATAGGCAGTCGCGGCCCGACACCAAGCCTGCGGCGACGACAGGAAAGGCAGAGAGCGCAAGACGATGCAGGGACAGGCGGCCGCGGCATTCAGCGAGAACCTGATCGACGACGTGCTCGCAGGGCGGCGGCGGAGCATTTCTCGCGCCATGTCGCTGGCCGAGACGACCGGGTCGGCCGGCCGCGAACTCGCCGCGGCCATCTACGGCCATACCGGCCGCGCGCATGTCGTCGGTCTGACCGGGGTACCCGGCAGCGGCAAGTCGACCATGGTCCGGGTGCTCGCCCAGAACTTTCGCCGGACCGGGCGGCGCGTCGGCATCGTTGCGGTCGATCCGTCGAGCCCATTTTCGGGCGGAGCCATCCTTGGCGACCGGATTCGCATGCTGGAACTCGCCGGCGATCCCGGCGTTTTCATCCGCAGCATGGCCACCCGCGGTGCGCTCGGCGGTCTCGCCCGCGCCTCGCTCGACGTGGTCGACGTGTTTGACGCGGCCGGCTTCGACATCGTCCTGATCGAAACCGTAGGCGTCGGCCAGGACGAGGTCGATATCGTCCAGGCGGCCCATACGGTGGTTGTCGTCTCGGCGCCGGGTCTCGGCGACGAGATCCAGGCGATCAAGGCCGGGGTGCTGGAGATCGCCGACATCCACGTCGTCAGCAAGTGCGACCGACCGGAAGCCTCGGAAACGGTGGTCGATCTGAAAACCATGCTGAAGCTCGGCGAGAGCGGGCGCCATGGCGTCGGCGAGGCGGCCGGCTGGTCGGTGCCGGTCCTGGCGACGAGCGCACAAAATCGCGAGGGCATGGAAGAGCTTGTCGCGGCCATCGACGGCCACCGCACGTACCTGGACCGAAGCGGCGAAATCGCCGACCGTCGGCGTCGGATCGCCGAGATGCGCATCCTCAAGACCGCCGAGGAGATCGTCCGCGCCCGCATTCTCGGCCGCAGCGCCGGGATGATGGAAGCGCTGGTCGGCCGGGTCGCCGCCGGCAGGGTCGACCCCTATTCCGCCGCCCTCGGCCTCGTCGACCAGAACACCAAGCCCACCGACTGAGGCCGAACCGGGCTTGCCGGTCCAGGTTGCCCGGCATCGCTTTCCTTCGACCGGCACCTTTCGCAAACGAAAGCGGCGCCGCGATCATCGCGGCGCCGCCCTCGGTTTCCTGCAAAGCCGGCTGAGTCTACACCGGCTTGAGATTTAGGCCTTCATCGACACGTACGGTCCGGGCGCGTCGTCGATGACCTTCAGCTTGCCGCTGCCCGGCTCGCGCGCGGGCACCCGCTCGTCGCCCGACTGCTTCTTCGCCCAGGCGTCCCAGTTCGGCCACCACGAGCCGTCCTTCTGGGTGGCGTGGGACAGCCACTCGTCGGGATTGGCCGGCGGCTTCTTCTCGGTGTACCAGAAGCAGTATTTCTTCGCTGCCGGCGGGTTGATGACGCCGGCGATGTGGCCGGAGGCGGCGAGGGTGAACTGCACCGGGCCGGAGAAGATCTGTGTTCCCTTGTAGGTCGAGGTCCACGGCGCGATGTGGTCTTCCCGGGCCGAGAGGAAGTAGGCCGGGATCTTGACCTTGCGCAGGTCGATGGCTTCGCCGTTCAGGGTGATCCCGCCCGGCTCGACCAGCTTGTTCTTCTGATAGAAGTTGCGCAGGTAGAAGCTGTGCATGGCGTAGGGCATGCGCGTCGAGTCGGAATTCCAGTAGAGCAGGTCGAACGGGAAGGGGTCGTTGCCGAGGAGGTAGTTGTTGACCACGAATGACCAGATCAGGTCGTTCTCGCGCAACATGTTGAACGTCGTCGCCATTTCGGCGGCGTCCAGGTAGCCGCGCTCGGCCATCTTCTCTTCCAGGTAGGAGATCGTCGACTCGTCGATAAAGACGCCGAGTTCGCCCGGTTCGGAGAAGTCGAGCATGGTGGTGAAGAAGGTGCCGGAGCGGATCCGATTGTCGCCCTTGTTGGCCATGTAGGCGATGGACGACGCCAGGAGGGTGCCGCCGATGCAGTAGCCGACGGCGTTGACTTCCTTTTCGCCGGTGGCCTTTTCGATCGCGTCCAGGGCCTCGACCGGACCCTTGATGATGTAATCGGCGAACGACTTCTGAGCCAGCTCTTCGGTGGGGTTGACCCAGGAGATCATGAAGACCGTGTGGCCCTGATCGACGGCCCACTTGACCCACGAGTTCTTCTCGCGCAGGTCGACGATGTAGAACTTGTTGATCCAGGCCGGCACGAAGAGGAGCGGCCGCTTGACGACCTGTTCCGTCGTCGGCGCGTACTGGATCAGCTCCATCATCTCGTTGCGGTAGATCACCTTGCCCGGCGTCGTCGCGATGTTCTTGCCGACGATGAACTTGTCGTAGTCGGTCTGGCTGATGCGCAGCGAGCCTTTGCCGCGCTCCAGATCCTTGAGCATGTTCTTCAGGCCGTTGATCAGGTTCTCGCCGCGCGTTTCGATCGTGGCGCGAATGACCTCGGGGTTGGTCATGGCGAAGTTGGTCGGCGACATCGCGCTGACGAACTGCCGGGTGTAGAAATCGACCCGCTCCTTGGTCTTCGGGTCGATGCCCTCGACCCGGTCGACGCTCTGCTGCATCCAGCGCGAGGTCAGCAAATACGACTGCTTGATGTAGTTGAAAACGTCGTTTTCCTGCCAGGCCTCGTCCTTGAAGCGCTTGTCGTCGCGGCGCGGCTCGATGACCGGTTTGGTCTCCTGACCCATCATCCGGCTTGCCGTGTGCTGCCACAACGACATGTAGTCCTGCCAAAGCGACATCTGCGCCTGGACCATTTTGGCGGGGTCAGCCATCATCTTGGAGGTGAGCTCCAAGAAGCTGTTGCCAATATTGAGCGGGTCGGCCGGCATCGATTGCTGACTCATGTACCCATTCTGGGACAGCCAGTCGGACAACAGCCGCTGGCTGCGCTCGGCAATCTCCGAAAACGATTTTGCAAGTTCGGAAGTGTCAGGCAGCTGTACTTCCGTGCCTGGTTGGTTGGCCATGACTCAATCCTTTTTGATCCCACAGAGCAAACGCCGGCTTCCCCGGATCATTTCAATCGCCGGCAACCACACAAAACGCGCGGATGAGGTACAGACGCTAAGTCTGTCAAGCCGTTTATAGCTCCTTAACCACCCCCGGGCAATGTTGATGTGACGCATGGCCCGGGCGGGAAAACCGGCCTTGTGCGTGGTCGCCGATGCAGTGGCTGCAAAGAAAAACAGAGGCAAGCCCAGGAACCTTGTGAACTTTCCATAATAATGGGAATGGTCTCGCTTGTCGCGGCCGGCGCCTGCGCCGCTGCCGGCCGCGCCCTGGCCGGCTTCGGCGCGGCTGATCGACGATTCCGTGGCCGCAATAGGCGACACCCGGCCGCCCTCTACGCCGCGGTCATGGCGTCCGCGAAGGCGGGCAACCGGGGGGTCGAGCTTTACCTCGGCTATTGAACGGAGCCTGCGAATAAGCGAAGCTGTCGCCGTCGTCTGCCCGCGCCGCGAATGATCCGGCGCCGCGACGGCTGCAGGAAATCATGATGAGCCAAGAATTTCACGCCATTCGCCGGCTGCCGCCTTACGTGTTCGCGGAAGTCAATGCCATGAAGGCGCGGGCGCGCGCCGTCGGCGACGACATCATCGACTTCGGCATGGGCAATCCCGACTTCGCGACCCCCGCGCACATCGTCGACAAGCTGAGCGAGACGGTCCGCGACCCGCGCACGCACCGCTATTCGGAGTCGCGCGGGATCAAAGGCTTGCGCCGGGCGATCTCCGCCTACTACGCCCGTCGCTTCAATGTCGACATCGACCCCGAGAGCGAAGCGGTCGTGACGATCGGCTCGAAGGAGGGCCTGGCCAACCTCGCGTCCGCCATCACCAGCCCCGGCGACGTCATCCTCGTGCCGAACCCGAGCTATCCGATCCATCAGTTCGGCTTCATCATCGCCGGCGCCGCCGTGCGCAACATCCCGGTGCGTCCGGACGAGGCGTTCCTCGCCGCCCTTGAGCGCGCGGTCAAGCACAGCGTGCCGAGACCGACCGCCGTTGTCCTCAACTATCCCAACAATCCGACCGCCGAGCTCGCGAGCCTCGATTTCTACGCCGAGGTCGTCGACTTCTGCCGTCGCCACGAGATCTACATCCTCTCCGATCTTGCCTACGCCGAGATCTACTTCGACTGCCCGCCGCCGCCTTCGATCCTGCAGGTTCCGGGCGCGCGGGACATCGCCGTCGAATTCACCTCGATGAGCAAGACCTACTCGATGCCCGGCTGGCGGATCGGCTTTGCCTGCGGCAACCAGCGCCTCATCGGGGCCCTGGCGCGGGTCAAGTCGTACGTCGACTATGGTGCGTTCACCCCGATCCAGGTGGCGGCGTCGGCCGCGCTCAACGGCGACCAGTCCTGCGTCGTCGAGACGCGGGAGCATTATCGGGCGCGTCGCGATGTCCTCATCTCCGGTCTGCGCCACGCCGGCTGGGACGTCCCGGCGCCGCCGGCGACGATGTTCGCGTGGGCGCCGATCCCGGCGGCCTTCGCCCACCTCGGCTCGCTCGAGTTCGCCAAGATGGTGCTGCAGGAAGCGAAGGTCGCGGTTTCGCCCGGCATCGGCTTCGGCGAGCACGGCGACGGTCACGTCCGATTTGCCCTGGTCGAAAATCAGCAGCGAACCCGCCAGGCCCTGCGCAACATCAGGTCCTTCCTCGCCCGGTATCACAACGTCATCGAGCGCAGCGAAGAGAAAGCAACGGCGGCGGAATAGTCGCCCCTGGAACAACGCGCTTCAAGGCGCGGCGGACAAGACAATGAGTGAACCACTACGGGTGGCGGTCGCCGGGCTCGGCACGGTCGGCAGCGGCACGGTCAAACTGCTTCAGCGCAATGCGGCGCTTCTCGAAAGGCGGTGCGGTCGCGCCATCGACATCGTCGCCGTCGCCGATCCCGACCGGCGCGATCGCGGCTTTCCGGTCGACGGCTACCGCTGGTATGACGACGGCATCGCGATGGCGCGAGAGGCGCCGGTCGACGTCGTCGTCGAGCTGATCGGCGGCTCTGAGGGTCCGGCCAGGCGGGCGTGCGAAGCGGCGCTCGCCGCCGGTCGCCACCTCGTCACCGCCAACAAGGCGTTGCTCGCCCATCACGGCGAGGCTCTGGCACGGGCGGCGGAAGCGGCGGGCGTGGCGCTCTCGTTCGAGGCCGCTGTCGCCGGCGGCATTCCGATCATCAAGACGCTGAGGGAAGGCCTGGCGGGCAACCGGTGCAGTCGCGTCTACGGCATCCTCAACGGGACCTGCAATTTCATCCTCTCGGCGATGGGCGAGGGCGGCCGCGAGTTCGAAGACGTGCTCTCCGAGGCGCAGGTGCTCGGCTACGCCGAGGCCGACCCGACCTTCGACGTCGACGGCGATGACACGGCGCACAAGTTGGCGATCCTCACCACCGTCGCCTTCGGCTGCCGACTCGACTTTGCCGCCGTGCATGTCGAGGGCATTCGCCATGTCTCCCCGGTGGATCTCGCCTTTGCCGAGGAGCTCGGCTACCGGATCAAACTGCTCGGCATCGCCGCGTTGACGGATCGCGGCGTCGAACGGCGGGTGCATCCGTGCATGGTTCCAGCAAGCGCCCCGATCGCCCACGTCAACGGCGTTTTCAATGCGGTCGTCGCCCACGGCGACTTCGTCGATACGATCGTCCAGGTGGGCCGAGGCGCCGGCGAGTTGCCGACCGCGTCCGCCGTCGTCGCCGACCTTGCCGATATCGCCGCCGGGCGGACCGCGTCCGCCTTCGGCGTGCCCGTCGCGGCGCTGGAAGATGTTCCCGCCGTCGCCATGGGCGGCCGCCGCGGCGCCTGCTATGTCCGGCTGATGGTTCTCGACAAGCCGGGCGTGTTCGCCGATATCGCCGCCATTCTCCGCGACAACCGCGTCTCCATGGAAGCGGTGCTCCAGCGGGCCCGGGCGCCCGGCGAGGCGGTGCCGGTGGTCATGATCACCCACGAGGCCGAGGAGGCCGCGGTGATCCGCTCGTTGCGCGAGATCATGGCACTGAAGACCTGTGTCGAGGAGCCGCGGATGATCCGCATCGAGCCGTTCTGACCCCCGCATCCTGTCGTCGAGGTCGGCCGCGCCTGAAAGATGTTGCGTCGAAGCCCAGCCGCTGCGCTATATTTAGCGTCATGTTGCAGCTTCCTTTAGGCGCGGTCCGCTGATGCCGCTTGCCGCCACGGCCGTCGGCGGATCGCAAGAAGCCATCCTCGGCGTCGACCGCTCTTTGTGCGGCAAGCGCTGGCTTCTCCGCCCGGCCGACGATCGACTGTCCGCGGCGCTGGCGCGGACGCTGCGAGTCCCCGATACGATCGCCCGGGTGCTGGCCGCGCGTGGCGTCGACACGGCCATGGCCGCGGACTTCTGCGCTCCGACCCTGCGCCGGCTGCTGCCCGACCCGCGGCTGCTGTGCGACATGATCGCGGCGTCCGAGCGGGTGGCGACGGCCGTCAGCAACAAGGAGCCGATCACCGTCTTCGGCGACTACGACGTGGACGGCGCCACGTCCAGCGCGCTTCTCGTTCGCTTTTTCCGCAGCCTCGGCGTCGATGCGGCCGTCTACATCCCCGACCGGGTCAAGGAAGGCTACGGTCCGAACCCGACGGCCCTGCGCGGGCTCGCCGCGACGGGATGCCGCCTGGTCATCACCGTCGACTGCGGCACCTCGGCCCATGCGGCTCTCGCCGAAGGCGCGGACGCCGGCCTCGATGTCGTTGTCGTCGACCACCACGAGGTGGGCCAGTCTCTCCCCGAAGCGGTTGCGGTCATCAATCCGAACCGCCCGGACGATACCTCGGGGCAGGGCCATCTCGCTGCGGTCGGCGTCGCGTTCATGCTGATCGTCGAGGTCAATCGCCGGCTGCGCGAGCAGGGCTTTTTCCGCACCCGCGCCGAGCCCGATTTGCGCCAGTGGCTCGATCTGGTCGCGCTCGGCACCGTGTGCGACATGGTTCCGCTGCGCGGGGTCAACCGTGCCTTTGTCATGCAGGGCCTGAAGATCATGGCCCGGCGCGGCAACGCCGGACTTCGGGCGTTGGCCGATCTCATCGATGTCGGGCATGCGCCGGGTCCGTTCGAACTCGGCTTCATGTTCGGCCCCCGGATCAACGCCGGCGGGCGGGTCGGCGAGGCCGGCCTGGGCGCACGCCTGCTGGCGACCGACGACGAGGCCGAAGCGCGGGCTTCCGCCGAACGGCTGAACGCGTTCAACAAGGAGCGCCAGTGCATCGAAGCCGACGTGCTCGCCGCGGCAATGGACCGCGTCGACATCGGCGCCGCCTGTCAGGCCCCGCCGCTGGTTTTGGCCGCCGGCGAGGGCTGGCACCCCGGCGTCATCGGCATCGTCGCCAGCCGCCTTGCCGAGCGGTTCGCGCGACCGTCCATCGTCGTCTCGCTCAACGGCGAGGAGGGCGTCGGCTCGGGTCGGTCCCTGCCGGGTCTCGATCTCGGCGCCGCCGTCCATGCCGCGGTCGAGCAGGGGCTGCTCATCAAGGGCGGCGGTCATCCGATGGCGGCCGGGTTTACCGTGGCGCGGACGCGGCTCGACGCGTTCGCCGCCTTCCTCGGCGCTCGCCTTGTCCCCACCGGCGGCGATGCGATGCCGCCGCTGTATCTCGACGGAACGGTCGGGCTTGTCGGCGGCCTGCCGCTCCTCTGCGCCGGGCTCGAGCGCCTGTGGCCGTTCGGCAGCGATAACCCCGAACCGCGTTTCGCCCTGTCGGCCGCGCGCATCGTCGCCACGCGCGAGTTCGGTCAGGGCCACCTCCGCCTGACCCTCGCCGACCCGGAAGGTGCGCGCCTCGAGGCCGTGGCCTTCCGCAGCCGCGGGACGCCCCTTGGCGAGGCCCTCGCCGAGCACGCCGGCGCCGCCTACCACATCGCCGGGAGGCTGCAGCACCAGATCTGGCGGGGAAACCGTCGGTTGCAGCTCCTGGTCGAGGACGCCGCGCCCGCCCGCGCCTAGCAGAATTTCGGACCGCCGCCGCGCAAGACGACCCTACAGCACTTGACTTTTGTAATTTAAGACTATTGTACATTGTCGTATAGTCATGCCTTCATGATGTGCGTAAATGACAGTGTAGTTTAGGTCCGGGGCCGCGGCTGGCGTCGGGCGAGGATACCAGGATGGAACATTTCCCGGCCTTCTTTGCGCTCAAAGGTCGACCCGCGCTCGTGGTCGGCGGCGGCGCCGCAGCGGCACGCAAGGCGCGGCTGCTGAGCGACGCCGGCGCGGCAGTGAGCGTGGTCGCGCCCGCGCTTGACCATGAGATGGAGGCGCTGATCGAGCGCGGGCTCGTTCGCCACCGGAACGGAACGTTTGCCGCCGACGATCTCGACGGCCAAACACTGGCGATCGCGGCCAGCGGCGGCGTCGCCCTCGACGAGGCCGTTTCCGAAGCGGCGCAGGCCCGCGGCGTGCCCGTCAATGTCGTCGACGCGCCACGGCTCAGCACCTTCATCATGCCGGCGGTGGTCCGTCGCGATCCGGTGACGGTGGCCGTTTCGACCGGCGGCGCGGCGCCGGTTTTGGCCCGCGCCATCCGCGCCAGCATCGAGGCGCTGCTTCCGGCCAACCTCGGCCGGCTGGCGCGTTTTGCCGACGGCTTTCGCGGCGCGGTGAAGGCGACGCACGGGGACGAGGTCGGCCGTCGCCGGTTCTGGGAGCGCTTTTTCGCCGGGCCGATCGCCGCCGCGGTCCTCGCCGGCGATGAGCGGTGGGCCCGCGAAAGGATGCTCGATGCGGTCAATCGGCGACCGGCGGCGGAGAGCGGCGGCGGCAGCGTCGCCCTCGTCGGCGCCGGTCCCGGCGACGCCGACCTGCTCACCGTGCGCGCGCTGCGGCTGCTCGAAGAGGCGGACGTGATCGTCCACGACCGGCTGATCGGACCGGATGTGCTTGACCGGGCGCGCCGCGACGCCCGGCGCATCGACGTCGGCAAACGCGCGGGCGCCGCCGCGATGAGCCAGGAGCGGATCAACGCCCTGCTGCTGCGCGAGGCTCGGGCCGGGCGACGCGTCGTCAGGCTCAAGGGCGGCGATCCGTTCATCTTCGGCCGCGGCGGCGAGGAGGCGGAGTATCTCCGGGGCCACGGCGTCCATGTCAGCATCGTCCCCGGCATCACCGCGGCGACCGGGTGCGCGGCGATCGCCGGCATCCCGCTCACCCACCGCGATCACGTCCAGGCGCTGACGTTCGTTACCGGGCGCGGTCGCGACGGCGATCCCGACGTCGACTGGGCCGGGCTGGCGCGGGGCCGGCAGACGATCGTCGTCTACATGGGCCGCGCGGCCGCCGAGCGCATAGCCGGACGCCTCATGGCCGCCGGCATGGACCCGGCGACGCCGGCGGCGATGATCGTCAACGCCACGCTCGCCGGGCAACGGGTCGAAACCGCGCCGCTGGTGCGCCTGGGCGCCGTTGCCGGCGGCGAGGGCGGCGGCCGCGCCAACGAAGGGCCGAGCCTGTTCATTATCGGCGAGGTGGTCCGCCATGCCGACGCCTGGTCCGAGGCCACGCGCGCGCCGGCCCTTCTCCAGGCTGTCGGGGTGTAAGATGAGCGCCGCAAAAGCATCCGCACCGGTCGATCAGGTGCTCACCGCCAACCGCCTCAGCGACGGAAAGGTGGTCTTCTTCAGTGCCGACGGCGGCTGGGACGAGCGTATCGACCGCGCCCGCGTGGTCGCCAAGGCCGACGGCGAGGCGCTGATGGCCGCCGCCGCCGGCACCGTCGGCGAAGTCGTCGAGCCCTATCTCATCGATGTCGATATCGTTGCCGAGGGCGGGTCGGCAGGCCCTGTGCCGCGACGCTACCGCGAGCGCATCCGCGCCTTCGGTCCGTCCATCCATCCCCAGTTCGCGAAGTAGGAAACGCCGCATCATGTATCGCTACGACGAGTTCGATCACGCGTTCGTCGCCCAGCGGGTTGAGCAGTTCCGCGAGCAGGCCGCCCGCCGGCTGGCCGGCACGCTGAGCGAGGACGAGTTCAAGCCGCACCGGCTGATGAACGGGCTCTACCTCCAGCTCCACGCCTACATGCTCCGGGTGGCGATCCCCTACGGGACCCTGTCGTCGCGGCAGATGCGCAAGCTGGCGCACATCGCCCGGGCCTACGACCGCGGCTACGGTCATTTCACCACCCGGCAGAACATCCAGTACAATTGGCCGGCGCTGAAGGACGTGCCCGACATCCTGGCGGAGCTGGCCGCGGTCGAGATGCACGCCATCCAGACCAGCGGCAATTGCATCCGCAACATCACCGCCGACCCGTTCGCCGGGGTCGCCGCCGACGAGATCGAGGATCCGCGGATCTACGCCGAGATCATTCGGCAATGGTCGAGCCTGCACCCGGAATTCTCGTTCCTGCCGCGCAAATTCAAGATCGCGGTGACGGGTGCGGCGGAAGATCGCGCCGCCATTGCGTTCCACGACATCGGCCTTCAGCTTGTGCGCGCCGAGGATGGAGAGGTCGGCTTCGCCGTGCTCGTTGGCGGCGGCCAGGGGCGGACGCCGATGATCGCCAAGACCATCCGGCCGTTCCTGCCGAAGGCGCATCTGCTTTCGTACCTGGAGGCGATCCTCCGCGTCTACAACCTGCTCGGCCGGCGCGACAACCTGTTCAAGGCCCGCATCAAGATCCTCGTCCATGAGGTTGGCACCGAAGCCTTTACCGACATGGTCGAGGAGGAGTGGGCGCAGCTCAAGGGCGGCCCCGTCGAGTTGCCGGACGGCGAGCTCGAGCGGATTCTCGCCTACTTTCGCCCGCCGGCCTACGAGCGGCTGGAGGCGGTGACGCCGGCCGTCGATGTGCAGGCGCGCGCGGACCCCGCGTTCGCCGCCTGGGTTCGGGCCAATCTTGTCGCCCACAAGCAACCGGGCTACGCCATCGTCAACCTGTCGCTGAAGGCCGAGGGCGAGCCGCCGGGCGACGCGACGGACGCGCAGATGGACGCCATCGCCGATCTCGCCGATCGATACAGCCTCGGCGAGATCCGGGTGACCCACGAGCAGAACCTGGTCCTGCCCAATGTCAAGGCCGGCGACTTGTACGAGCTGTGGCAGGCGCTCCGGCCCCTTGGCTTGGCGACGGCGAACATCGGCCACGTCACCGACATCATCGCCTGCCCGGGCCTCGACTACTGCAGCCTCGCCAACGCCCGGTCCATTCCCATCGCCCAGGCGATCACCCGTCGCTTCAACGATCTGGCGCGGATCCACGATCTGGCCGAGCTCAAGATCAAGATTTCCGGCTGCATCAACGCCTGCGGCCATCATCATGTCGGCCACATCGGCATCCTTGGGGTCGACAAGAAAGGCGAGGAATTCTACCAGATCACGCTCGGCGGCGACGCCACCCGCACGGCTGCCATCGGCTCGATTGTCGGCCCGGCATTCTCGTCGGATCAGGTCGTCGACGCGGTCGAGACTGTGGTCAACACCTACGTCGACGTCCGTGCGCCCGGCGAGCGCTTTCTCGACACCTACCGCCGGCTCGGCCCGGCGCCTTTCAAGGAGAGCCTGTATGCCGCTCATTAGGAACGGCGTCATCGCCGACGACGACTGGATTGTGGCGGCCGACGACGCAGCGCTGCCGGACGGCCAGCCGGTCATCGTTTCGCTCGCGCGCTGGCGGGCGGAGCGGGCGGACTTGCTGGGCCGCAACACGCCCCTGGGGGTGCGCCTGGAAAGCAACGAGTCGGCCGCGGCGCTTGCCGACGACGTCGGGCGCCTCGCCCTGATTGCAATCGCCTTTCCGACCTTCCGCGACGGCCGCGGCTTTTCCACCGCCAGGCTGCTGCGCGAGCGGTACGGCTTCAGCGGCGAGCTCAGGGCCGTCGGCAACGTCTTTCGCGACCAGTTCCTGTTCATGCACCGGTGCGGCTTCGACGCCTACGAGGTCGCCGATGCGGCCGAGGCCGAAGCGTTCGCCGCGGCCCTCGCCTCGTTCTCGGTGTTCTACCAGAGCACCGGCGATGGACGGACGTCGGCGGCGACGTTGCGTCGGCTCCGGAGGGCGGCGGAATGAGCGGGCCGGGCGCCGCGGCGGCGCGGCTGCGTCGCGACGAACGGGACGCGGATGCGGATCTCGCCGCCTTGGTCGAGAGCCTCGAGGCCCGTTACGCGCAGACCCCGACGAGCGACCTGCTCGCGGCCATGATCGGCGACGAGTTCGCAGGCGAGATCGCGCTGGTCTCGTCCTTCGGTGCGGAGGCGGCCGTTCTGCTGCACATGGTCGCGGCCACGGATCCGGCGACCCCGGTGATTTTCCTCAACACCGGCAAGCTGTTCGGCGAGACGTTGCGCTACCGCGACGGCCTCGTCGACCGGCTGGGCTTGCGCGATGTGCGCTCGGTCGCGCCCGATCCCGACCGCCTGGCCCGGATCGATCCCGAGGATGTGCTGTGGTACGGCAATCCCGACATGTGCTGCTACGTCCGCAAGGTCGAGCCGCTGCAGCGGGCACTGGAGCCGTTCGCCGCCTCGATCTCGGGGCGCAAGCGCTTTCACGGCGACGGGCGCGCCACTCTCCCGCTGGTCGAGGCCATCGACGGCAAGATCCGGATCAATCCGTTGGCGACCTGGGACAAGGCCGACATCGACACCTACTTCGAGGCCCACGACCTGCCGCGCCATCCGCTGGAGGCCGACGGCTTTCTCTCCATCGGCTGCATGCCCTGCACCGACAGGGTTGCTCCCGACGAGGACGTGCGCGCCGGGCGTTGGCGCGGGCGGGGCAAGACCGAGTGCGGCATCCACGCGCCGCGCGCGCAGTGGCGGGTCATGGGCATCGATTAGCGTGCCGGCGGGGGTCGCCCCGACCCCCGGGGAGAGGGAGGGCCGCGTCAGCGGGCGGGTGAGGGGACCGTCCGCGGGGTGCGCACGTTTGGCCTCAGTGAGAGGCGGCGCAGCCGACGAAGCAATCCACGGTTCGAGCTCTGGATTGCCACGCGCCGCGGCTGCGCCCTCGGCCCGCCCCTCTTCGTGCCTGCGGGAGAGGGAGAAAAAGCGCAAGGGCACCGCACAAATCACCTCTCCCGCCCGCGGGAGATGAGGGGCCCGCGCAGCGCCTCTTGCCGTCGCGGCGAAAAGATGTATTCATTATACATCTAATGCCGGGGGCGCGGGTCTTCCGGGACGGCCGGCCTTCGGCAAGGCCGCCCCGGGGCACCGTCAAGGCACGACGCTTATCCCGGCGACGCATCTGAACGCGCGGGCGCGAAAGCCGTCGGCTCGCGCGTCATGGCAGAGAAGGGAGGCTCCGCGGTGCACAACATCCGACGTCTCTGGATCGTTCTTGCGATCATCGTTGTCGTTTCCTTCGCCGGGCTCGGCTTTGTCGGCCGGCAGATCTATGTGCACCGGCCGCCGGTGCCTTCGACGGTGGTGAGCGAGAGCGGCGAGACGCTCTTCACGCGCGACGACATCCAGCGTGGGCGCCAGGTCTGGCAGTCGATGGGCGGCCAGCAACTCGGCTCGATCTGGGGCCACGGCGCGTACCTGACGCCGGACTGGTCGGCCGACTGGCTGCACCGCGAACTCGTCTTCATGCTCGACCGCTGGGCCGAACGCGACGACGGCCTTCCTTTCGCCGAGGCAAGCCGGGAGCGGCAGGCGGCGCTCAAGGAGCGCCTGCGCGCCGAGATCCGCTCCGACCGCGTGGATCCGGCGAGCGGCGTGCTCACCGTGTCCGCCGATCGCGCGGCCGCGATCCGCAACAACAGGTCGTTCTACGAGGGGTTGTTCGGCGCCGATCCCGAGCAGACGGCTCTGCGCGAGAAGTACGCCCTTCCCGAGAACCCGATCCCGGATGCGTCGCGCCGGGAATGGCTGACGACGTTCCTGTTCTGGACGTCGTGGGCGACGGCGACGAACCGGCCGGGAGAGGCCGCGACCTACACGATGAATTGGCCACACGAGCCGCTCATCGCCAACCTGCCGACGACGGAGGCCGTGGTCTGGTCGGTCGCCTCGTTCGTCGCCTTGATCGGGGCCATCGGGCTTCTCGTCTGGTATCAGGCCGCGCAACTCGAAGAGGAAGCGGCGCCGCCGCCGCCAGCGAGCGATCCGCTGGAGACGCTGCGGCCGACCAGCTCGATGCTGGCAACGCGCAAGTATTTCGGGGTCGTGGTGTTGCTGTTTCTCGTCCAGATCGGGCTCGGCACCCTGACCGCGCATTACACGGTCGAGGGCCAGCACTTTTACGGCTTCCCGCTGGCCGACTGGCTGCCGTACGCCGTGACCCGGACCTGGCACACCCAGATCGCGATCTTCTGGATCGCGACGGCGTGGCTCGCCACCGGCCTCTATATCGCGCCGGCGGTTTCGGGGTACGAGCCGCCGCGGCAGACGCTCGGCGTCAACGTTCTGTTCGCCGCCCTGCTGATCGTCGTCGCAGGGTCGCTGATCGGCGAGTGGCTCGGCGTCCGGCAGAAGCTCGGCCTGGATGCGAATTTCTGGTTCGGCCACCAGGGCTACGAGTACGTCGACCTCGGCCGGTTCTGGCAGATCCTGCTGTTCGTCGGCCTGCTCTTGTGGCTGCTGCTGGTCGGGCGGGCGCTCTGGCCGGCCTTGCGCAGGCCGAGCGACAGCCAGCCGCTCATCGCGGCCGTGTTCATCTCGACCGTCGCCATTGCGCTGTTCTACGCCGCCGGTTTGACCTGGGGCCAGCACACGGCGCTTTCGATGATTGAGTACTGGCGCTGGTGGGTTGTCCACCTCTGGGTGGAGGGGTTCTTCGAGGTCTTCGCCACCGCCGTCATTGCACTCCTCTTCATGAAGCTGGGTCTGGTTCGGCCGAAGGTCGCGTCCGCGGCGGTGCTCGTCTCGACGATCATCTTTCTGTCGGGGGGCATCATGGGCACCTTGCACCATCTGTATTGGGCGGGCACGCCGCCGTCGGTCATGGCGTGGGGCGCGGTCGTCTCGGCCCTGGAGGTGGTGCCGCTGGTGCTGCTCGGTCTTGAAGGCTACCACAATTACCGCGTGACCAAGTCGACGAAGTGGATCGCCGCCTACCGCTGGCCCATCCTCTTCTTCGTTGCGGTCGCCTTCTGGAACATGCTCGGGGCTGGCGTCTTCGGCTTTCTCATCAACCCGCCGATCTCGCTCTACTACATCCAGGGCCTCAACACGACGGCCGTGCATGCCCATGCGGCGCTGTTCGGCGTCTACGGCATGCTCGGCATCGGCCTGATGCTGTTCTGCCTGCGCGGGCTGACGGTGCGCGCGGCCTGGGACGACAGGCTGCTGAAATGGGGCTTCTGGGGCCTGAACATCGGCCTGATGATGATGCTGTTCCTGTCTCTGCTGCCGATCGGCGCCATACAGGGCTGGGCGGCCGTTTCCGAGGGGCTCTGGTACGCGCGCTCGATCGAGGTGGTGCAATCGCCGCTGGTTCGCACGCTGGTGTGGATGCGGGTGCCGGGCGATATCGTCTTCGGGCTGGGAGCGCTGATGATCGCCCTGTTCGTGTTCAAGCTTTGGATCGGCAGCCTCGGCCGCGTTCCGTTGACCAGGCATCGCGAGGGGGACTCGCCCATGGCCGCGGAGTAGGCTTCAGGGGCAGGCCACGAAGACCCGGGTGGTGCGGGCCGGTCAGCCCGGCCCACCGCCCGCCTCACACACCGGTCTGCCGGTCGCGCTGCCCTTCGACGGGTACGGGAAAACATGCGGCCAGATCCTCTGCCGGGGCCAGCAGATCGGCGAGGGTGTAGCGGTCGAGGGTGTCGAGGAACCGGTCCAGGGCCTCCTGCAGCACGCTCTTGAGCAGGCAGCCCTTGACGATCCGGCAGTGGACGCCGGCGCTCTTGAAGCACTCGACCAGCGCCATGTCCGGCTCCAGGTTGCGGACGATCTCGCCGAGCGTGATGTCCTCCGGGCGCCGGCTGAGGCGCAGCCCGCCGTTCTTGCCGCGGATCGTCTCGATGTAGCCGAGCCGCCCCAGCTCATGGGCCACTTTCATCAGGTGGTTCCTGGAGATCCCGTACTGCTCGGCGATTTCCTGAATCGTGGCGATCCCGGCGCGCCGCAGGCCGAGGTACATCAGCATCCGCAGCGCATAGTCCGTGTAGGCCGTGAGGCGCATGCGCACATCCCCCGCTCGCGCGCTCTGCAGCCGCGCGCGCCGTCAAAAATGTACTCGGATACATATCGTGGCGGAGCGCGTCACGGTTGATTTTTTTTACGACCTCTCGCGCCGCTTGCTGCGGCGGTTCAGAGGTTCAGCCGGGACATGCCGAACGAATCGTAGCGCTCGCCGGAGGCGACGCCGTGCGGCATCAGCTCGTCGATGGCGGCGCGTTCATCGTTCGAGAGCGTAACCGCGAGCGCGCCGACGTTGTCCTCGAGATTGCGGCGCCGGCGGGTGCCGGGGATCGGGACCACGTCCTCCCCCTGAGCGAGCACCCAGGCCAGTGCGAGTTGTGCCGGCGTGCAGCCCTTCGTTCTCGCCAGGGCCTCGATGCGGGCGACAAGATCAAGGTTGCGCTGGAAATTGGCGCCCTGGAAGCGCGGCGATCGGCGGCGAAAGTCGTCCTCGGCCAGGTCACCCGGTCCCCTCAGCCTTCCGGTCAGAAACCCGCGGCCGAGCGGGGAATAGGGCACGAAGCCGATGCCGAGCTCGCGGCAGGCTGGCAGGATCTCCGCTTCAACATCGCGGCTCCACAACGAATACTCGGTCTGGAGCGCCGTGATCGGGTGGATGGCATGCGCCCGCCGGATCGTTTGCGGCGCGGCTTCGGACAGGCCAAGGAAGCGGACCTTGCCCTCGCGGACGAGATCGGCCATCGCGCCGACCGTCTCCTCGATGGGCGTCTCCGGGTCGACGCGATGCTGATAATAAAGATCGATGGTTTCGACGCGGAGCCGCCGCAGGCTTGCCTCGCAGGCCTCACGGACATATTCGGGCCGCCCGTTCACGCCGGCAAAGCTGCCGTCGGTGCCGCGCACATTGCCGAATTTCGTCGCCAGGAACACGCCGTCGCGCCTGTCCGCGATGGCCCGGCCGACCAGCTCCTCGTTGCGCCCGACGCCGTACATGTCGGCGGTGTCGAGGAGGGTGACGCCGAGTTCGATCGCGCGGTGAATCGTCAGGATCGACTCGGCATCGTCGCCGGCGCCATAGAACTCCGACATGCCCATGCAGCCAAGACCGATCGCGGACACCGATGCGCCACTGTTTCCGAGCTTTCGTTTCTCGATCATGACTGCCCTCCGAACGCGCAAGGCCGCGGCGCGCGCGGGCCCCTGCCAGCTATGGTTGAGCCGCCTGCCGCTGCGCGCCAGCGCCAGGTGACGGCGACGCTTGTCCCTGCGTCGATCAGGCGCTGACCCCGAGCGTGTCATGCACCTTTGCGACCGTCGCCTCGTCGAGGCCGAGGCGCTCGGCCAGCCGCTTGAGGTAGTCGCGCTCGGCGTCGGTGTCGACGGTGATGGCCAGCAGCGAAGCGCCGTAGACCTGAACCGCGACTTCGCGGCTCGGCACCTCGCGGACGAGCGCGTCAAGATCGAGCGGCTTTTGCATTTCGGCGATGACGAAGGCCTGGGCTTCCTCGTCGCCACCGTCCTCCTTGAGCCTGCCGAGGATGCGGCTGATCTCGGCACCGTCGATCTGCCCGTCGGCCTTCGCCGCGTTGATCATCGCCTTCACCGCCAGCTTGGCCGTGTCCTGCAGCTGCGCCTCTTCGGCCGGCGACTGCGGCTCGCGCAGCCCGATGGGGGCCTTGGCGGAGGCCTCGTCCGGGCTTGCCGTTTCGCCGCCCTGGCCCCGGGATTTCAGCGTCTGCATCGCCAGGCTGCCGAGCAGCGCAAGGAGGCCGCCGCCGACGGCACCGCGCATGGCGCCGCGCCCGCCGCCGAGAACCGAGCCGGCAAGCGCCGCCAGTCCGCCGATCGCCAAGGGATTGCCGCTTTGCACCTGCCGTCCGGCCGTTCCCAGCCACTTCTCGGCCGTGCCGGTGACGTTGCCGAGA
>JAEULH010000003.1 GCA_016793925.1 Rhodospirillales bacterium
GCGCCGTTGAAGATGTCGCCATACTCGAGCAGGTCGGTCTCGTAGGCGACGATCTGTTGCAGGCGCAGGGACCACTGCTGGTCCCACGGCCTGGGCAGGCCGAGGGCCTCGTTCCAGGCCGGAAGCTGAACCGCACGGGCGCGCGCGTCCTTCGACAGGACCACGGCGAGCATCTCGAGCAGAATGCGATAGACGTTGTTTTCAGGCTGCTGCTCGGTGAGGCCGAGCGAGTTGACCTGTACGCCGTAGCGGAAGCGACGGTACCTGATGTCGTCGATGCCATAGCGCTCAGCCGTGATCTCGTCCCACAGCTCGGTAAACGCCCGCATCTTGCACATCTCGGTGATGAAGCGGATGCCGGCGTTGACGAAAAAGCTGATCCGGCCGACGACCTTCGGGAAATCCTCCTCCGGCACCTGACCGGAGGCCTTGACCGCGTCGAGAACGGCGAGCGCGTTGACGAGGGCGAAGGCCAGTTCCTGTTCCGGCGTCGCCCCCGCCTCCTGGAGGTGGTAGGAGCAGACGTTGATCGGGTTCCACTTCGGCACCTCCTTGTAGGTGAACGCGATCACGTCCGCGATCAGCCGCATCGAGGGCGCCGGCGGGAAAACGTAGGTGCCGCGCGAGAGGTATTCCTTGATGATGTCGTTCTGGGTCGTTCCCGAGAGCTTTGCCCGGTCGACGCCCTGGCGCTCGGCGGCGGCGATATAGAGGGCAAGGAGCCAAGCGGCCGGCGCATTGATGGTCATCGACGTGTTCATCACGTCGAGCGGAATGCCGTCGAGGAGCGTCATCATGTCGCCCAGGTGGCGGACCGGAACCCCGACCTTGCCGACCTCGCCGCGGGCAAGCACGTGATCGGAGTCGTAACCGGTCTGCGTCGGCAGATCGAAGGCAATCGACAGGCCGGTCTGCCCGCGGGCCAGGTTCTTGCGGTAGAGCGCGTTGGACTCCTTGGCGGAGCCGTAGCCCGAGTATGTTCGGATCAGCCACGGCGCCTCCCGCTTGGCCACGGTCGCCGTTTTTGCAACTGCTAACTGCTCGCCCATCAACCCCTCCCGCGCTCTGTCCCGAGCCTACAGCGAATGCAACAAAGTCTCGCTAAACGGTCGTTTCTACCCGTCCGCAATCCACCAGCCTAGCAAATTGTGCATTGCGACGTAAGACGTGACGGTCTAAAACCGTTGCTTGTCTACGCCAATACGTTACGGGCACCGGGCGGTCGTTCAACCGCTTTTAGCGGTCGTGATCGCGGGGACTTGGCGGTCGCGCTACAGCGCTCAGAACACCGGGACGGCCACGCTTGCGGAGGGAGAAGAATGAGCAAAGAAATCTACGAGATCGCCGAACAACCGCCACTCGGTGAAATTCCACAAAAAATGCACGCATGGCTGATCCGCGCGGAGCGTTTCGGCCAACCCATGCAGGCGTTCCAGAAGGAAGTGGTCGACGTTCCCGACATCAAGGACGACGAGTGCCTCGTCTACGTCATGGCGGCCGGCATCAACTACAACAACGTCTGGGCCGGCCTCGGCATCCCGGTCAACGTCATCAAGGCCCGCAACAAGGGCGGCGAGCCGGAAGACTTCCACATCGGCGGCAGCGATGCCTCGGGCATCGTCTACAAGGTCGGCAAGGACGTCACCAACGTGAAGGTCGGCGACGAGGTTGTCATCCACTGCGGCATGTGGAATCGCGACTGCCCGTGGGTCAAGGCCGGCAACGACCCGATGTATTCCCCGACGTTCCGGATCTGGGGTTACGAGACCAATTACGGAAGCTTCGCCCAGTTCACCAAGGTGCAGGCGCACCAGTGCATGCCGAAGCCGAAGCACATGAACTGGGAAGAGGCTGCCTCCTACGTCCTGGTCGGCGCCACCGCCTATCGCATGCTGCACGGCTGGCCCGAACACGCGATGAAGCCGAACGACCCGGTTCTGATCTGGGGCGGCGCGGGCGGCCTCGGCTCCATGGCCATCCAGATCGTCAAGGCTGCGGGCGCGATCCCGGTCGCCGTGATCTCCGGCGACGACAAGGTCGACTACTGCCTGAACCTGGGCGCCAAGGGCTGCATTGACCGGCGCAAGTTCGACCACTGGGGCATGCTGCCGCACTGGAAGGACAACGTCGGCTACAACAACTGGCTCAAGGGCGTCCGCTCGTTCGGCGCGGCGATCTGGGAAGCGCTCGGTGAAAAGCGCTCGCCCACGTTGATCTTCGAGCATCCGGGCGAGTCGACCATCCCGACCTCGATGTTCGTCTGCGACACCGGCGGCATGGTCGTCATCTGCGCCGGCACCACCGGCTACAACGCCACCGTCGATCTTCGCTACCTGTGGATGCGGCAGAAGCGCGTTCAGGGCTCGCACTTCGCCAATGACGACCAGGCCTACGCCATGAACGAGCTGGCCCTGAACGGGCAGCTCAACCCGTGCATGTCGCGAGCCTTCACCTACGACGATCTGCCCCTGTCGCACCAACTGATGCACGACAACAAGCACCCGCACGGCAACATGGGCGTTCTGATCGGCGCGCCGGACTTCGGTCTCGGCAAAACGGCCGCCGCGCCCAGCGGCGTTCCGAAAGCGAAGCTGCCGAAGGGCGATGTCCACGATACCCCGCACCCCTATCCGCTTTCGGCGCCGCTGCCGGACGTGGAGGCGTACGGCGACGAGGACTTCAAGCTCGTCGACGACGGGACCAAGGTGCGCGAGCGGATGCATCCGGGCATCATTTCCTGCGGCACCGGCGACACCGTCGGGCAGGCCGCCAAGACGATGATCGACAACGACATTCACGCGCTTGTCGTCATCGACGGCGAAAAGGCGGTCGGCGTCCTCTCGCAGACCGACCTCGTCCTCGCTCGCCAGGGCCGGACGGTGGACGACGCGCGGGCGATGAAGGTCGGCGAAGTGATGACCGTCGGCTGCGCCACCGTCGACATCGACGCGAAGCTCTCCGACGCCGTCTCCGACATGATGAAGCGGCGCATCCACCGCCTGGTGGTCGCCGAGAACGGCAAACCGGTCGGCGTCCTGTCGATGACGGACCTTGTTCGCCGCCTGATGGGATGAGCCTCAAGGCTTGACGGCTTTGTAGTCTCCGAGCCGCGGTGTAACCTTAGAACGGTTGCCGCGGCCGGAGCGGCCGTCAGCAGAAGCGATAATGGAAGCCGCCGGGGCGGCGACAGCCTCGCGACGGCCGGGAGAAGGGGAAACACCATGGACGCCGCCGTCGCCGAACGCGAAGGTCTGGTCCTGCCGGATCTGACCGCGACCTGCCTCGAGGCCTACAACGCCGCCCAGCATCTGCTCCTCGAAGCCAGGCGCGGCGTCTCCGGCATGGTCATCCATGGCGGTCGTCTGGACAGCGCCCTGCTCGATCGACATCAGTTCGCCGTTCATGGCTACGCCTGGCTGGCGACCTACGTCAGCGGCCTCCAGCAGATGCTGGTCTGGGCGGAGCGGCTTGAAGAGGCGGGCGAGCTGAGCGAGCTCGAAACGCTGATGTTGCAGTGCGCCTACGGGGAGTATCTCTCCCAGATCGTGGGCGGCATTCCGATGTCGCAGGTCGAAGTGGTCCGGCCGCGCGATATGGGCATCTCCGACGACGCCCTCCACGCGTTCCATGTACCTGCGGTCGCCGCCCTGATCCGGTCGGGCGCACCGGACGCGGTGCGGCTGCGGATCGCGGAGCTGATCGCCGACGCCACGTACGGCAAGCTCGGCCTCGACGAAACCCAGGAGATGATCCGCGACCAGTTCCGCCGCTTCTGCGAGGAAAAGGTCGTCCCCTTCGCGCACGGTTGGCACGAGCGCGATGAACTCATCCCGTTGGAGATCATCGAGGAGATGGCCGAGCTCGGCGTCTTCGGACTGACGATCCCGGAGCAATACGGCGGCCTCGGCATGGACAAGATGTCCATGTGCATCGTCACGGAAGAGCTCAGCCGCGCCTACATCGGCGTCGGCTCGCTGGGCACCCGCTCGGAAATCGCCGCGGAACTGATCCGGCTCGGCGGGACCGATGACCAGAAGGAGCACTTCCTGCCCAAGCTCGCCAGCGGCGAGATTCTCCCGACCGCGGTGTTTACCGAACCCAACACCGGCTCGGATCTGGGATCGCTCAAGACGCGGGCGACGCGGGACGGAGAGGATTACAAAATCACCGGGGCCAAGACCTGGATCACCCACGCTGCGCGCACGGACCTCATGACCCTGCTCGCCCGCACCGACTCCGGCAGCAAGGACTGGAAAGGCCTCAGCATGCTGCTTGCGGAAAAGCCGCGCGGCACGGACGAGGAACCGTTTCCGGCCGAGGGCATGAGCGGCGGCGAGATCGAGGTTCTCGGCTATCGCGGGATGAAGGAATACGAACTCGGCTTCGACGATTTCCGGGTGCCGGCCAAGAACCTGCTCGGCCGTCAGGAGGGGCAGGGCTTCAAGCAGCTCATGGCAACCTTCGAGAGCGCCCGGATCCAGACCGCGGCGCGGGCCGTCGGCGTCGCCCAGAACGCATTGGAGCTCGGCCAGCGCTACGCCCAGGAGCGGGTTCAGTTCGGCAAGCCGATCTACGGGTTCCCGCGGGTTGCCTGCAAGATCGCGTGGATGGCGGTCGAGACCATGATCGCCCGCCAGTTGACCTATGACTCGGCGCGCCAGAAGGACAGCGACAGGCGGTGCGACATCGAGGCCGGCATGGCCAAGCTCCTTGCCGCTCGGGTCGCCTGGAGCAACGCCGACAACGCGCTTCAGGTCCACGGCGGCAACGGCTACGCGCAGGAGTATCCCATCTCGCGGGTCATTTGCGACGCACGGATCTTGAGCATTTTCGAAGGCGCGGCCGAGATCCAGGCCCAGGTCATTGCCCGCGGCTTGTTGTCCGCGCGCAATTGAGCGGGCCCGCGGGACGCCTTATGTAAGAGAGGTCGCGGCCGTGCGCGCCCGGGCGGCCGGCACTGCGAAAGGTCTCCAACTGCGATGGCAGCAGCACTACCCTACCTGCTCGGCGCGGCAATGCTGGCGACGCTCGGCGTGTTGTTCGCCGGCGTCATCTCCTTCGCGATGAACGGCAATGCCAACCGCAAGTACGCGACCAAGTTGATGGCGGCGCGGGTCATCCTGCAGGGTGTGGCGATCGTCCTGTTTGCAGCTACGGTGCTTTTTACCGTTCGCTAGGCCGGTCAGGCGAGGGGTCGGAATACGTGGTCACCCTGACCAAAATCTACACCCGCGGCGGGGATGCCGGAGAGACGTCGCTGGGCGACGGCGAGCGGGTTTCGAAGAACGACCTGCGGGTCGCGGCTTACGGCACCGTCGACGAGACGAACGCCACGATCGGCCTGGCGCGGCTCTACGCCGACGGCGCGGCCGATGCCATGCTCGGCCGCATCCAGAATGACCTGTTCGACCTGGGCGCGGACCTGTGCACGCCCGAGGCCGGGCGAAAGGGCGAGGGCGCGTTGCGGATCGTCGATACCCAGGTCGACCGGCTCGAGCGGGAAATCGACGCCATGAATGTCGACCTGCAGCCGCTGCGATCGTTCATCCTTCCCGGCGGGACGCCGGCGGCGGCGCACCTGCACCACGCCCGCACCGTCGCCCGGCGCGCCGAGCGCCTCGTCTGCGGCCTGGCCGAAGTCGAGCAGGTCAACCCCGCCGCGATCCGCTACATCAACCGGCTGTCGGACCACCTGTTCGTCCTCGCGCGCGTGCTCAACGACAACGGCGCGGCCGACGTCCTCTGGGTGCCCGGAGGCAATCGCTAGCGCTCGGCGCGGACGGGCGCGCCCTGGGTCCTCGCATCCTACCCTCACCATGGCGGTTTTCGCATCCGGCAGCCCCCGCCTCCGGCCGCCCGTTCGGTTGCGGCTGGCATCGCCGCCGGTCACACGCGCAGGACGCGCCGGCCGGCAGCATTGTCGGCAGGGCCGCCTTGACCTCGTAACCGGTTCTCCCTACTGTGTGCCCGGGCGTTCCGCCCGATCGTGAAGTGCCGTCTTTCGCCGTTCGGCGACGCCGGTGGATCGCGCGGAGGTTGATAAACGCACCCAAGCAAGAGGGGCACGCGGATCACTCATGAAGGTTCTTATCGCGGTCAAGCGCGTCGTCGATTACAACGTTAAAATTCGTGTCAAATCCGACCAGAGCGGCGTCGAGACGGCCAACGTCAAGATGTCGATGAACCCGTTCGACGAGATCGCCGTCGAAGAAGCCGTCCGGATGAAGGAAGCCGGCGCGGTGAGCGAGCTGGTCGCGGTGTCGATGGGGCCGCAGCAGTGCCAGGAGACGATCCGCACCGCTCTGGCCATGGGCGCCGACCGCGGGATCCTTGTTCAGGCGGACCAGGAGCTGCAGCCCCTGGCGGTGGCCAAGCTGCTGAAGGCGCTGGTCGACAAGGAGCAGCCGAAGCTGGTCATTCTCGGCAAGCAGGCGATCGACGACGATTCCAATCAGGTCGGTCAGATGCTCGCCGCGCTGCTCGGCTGGGCCCAGGGAACCTTCGCTTCCAAGGTCGTCCTCGGCGACGGCAAGGCCGAAGTCACGCGAGAGGTCGACGGCGGTCTCGAAACGGTGGCACTGACCCTGCCGGCGATCGTGACGACGGATTTGCGCCTCAACACGCCGCGCTACGCCTCGCTGCCGAACATCATGAAGGCGAAGAAGAAGCCGATCGAGACGCTGAAGGCGGCGGACCTCGGGGTCGACATTGCGCCGCGGTTGAAGGTCCTCAAGGTCGAGGAACCGCCGAAGCGACAGGCCGGCATCAAGGTCGGCAGCGTCGACGAGCTCGTGGACAAACTCAAGAACGAAGCAAAAGTGATCTGATGAGCGCTCTGGTCATTGCCGAACACGACAATCAATCCATCAAGGCGGCGACGCTGACAACGGTGACGGCTGCGAGCCAGCTTGGCGAGGTCGCGGTCCTCGTCGCCGGCGAAGGCTGCCAGGCCGTGGCCGACGCGGCCGCCAAGATCGCCGGCGTGAGCAAGGTGTTGCTGGCGGATGCGCCGATCTACGCCCACCCGTTGGCCGAGAGCCTGACGCCGCTGATCGTCTCGCTGGCGAAGGACTACACCCACGTGCTGATGTCGGCGACGACGACGGGCAAGAACATCATGCCCCGGGTTGCGGTCCTCCTCGATGTCGCCATGCTGTCGGACGTCAGCAAGGTCGTCGACGCCAATACCTTCGTTCGCCCGATCTACGCCGGGAATGCCCTGGCGACGGTCGAGAGCAGCGATCCCGTCAAGATCGTCACCGTGCGGTCCACGGGATTCGAAGCCGCCGCTCCGGAGGGAGGCTCGGCCGGCATCGAAACCGTGGCGGCTGCCGACGATCCGGGCCTGTCGAGTTTCGTCAGCCAGGAGTTGACCAAGAGCGAGCGGCCGGAGCTGACCAGCGCCAAGATCGTCGTCTCCGGCGGCCGCGGCATGGGCAGCGGCGAAAACTTCGCCCTTATCGAGAAGGTCGCCGACAAGCTCGGCGCCGCCGTCGGCGCTTCGCGCGCTGCGGTGGATGCGGGGTTCGTCCCGAACGACTACCAGGTCGGCCAGACCGGCAAGGTCGTCGCCCCCGAGCTCTATATCGCCGTCGGCATCTCCGGCGCGATCCAGCATCTGGCGGGAATGAAGGACAGCAAGGTCATCGTCGCCATAAACAAGGACGAGGAAGCGCCGATCTTCCAGGTCGCCGATTACGGGCTGGTCGCCGATCTGTTCCAGGCTCTGCCGGAACTCGCCGAGAAGCTGGACGGCTAGCCTGAAAGGCGCGCCGGTTGAGTCGCAGGGTGGGTCCGCGTTGATGAACATCCGCAAGATCGGCGCGGTCGGCGCCGGTCAGATGGGCGCCGGCATAGCGCAGATCTGTGCCCAGTCCGGCTACGATGTATACCTCTGCGACATCTCGCCGGATGCGCTCGACACCGCCCTCCAATGCATCGACGCCGACCTCAGACGCCTCGTCGAGCGCGGCAAGCTGACGACCGACGAGGCCGATGCGGCGGCGGCGCGGATAACCACCGGCACCGACTACGAAGGGTTTCGCGATTGCCAGGTGGCCATCGAAGCCGCGGTCGAGGACGAGGCGGTGAAGAAGGACATCCTGAGCAAGCTCTGCGCTGTGCTTCCCGCCGACGCGATCATCACGACGAACACCTCGACGATCTCGATTACCCGGCTGGCGACGCAGACGGACCGGCCGGGGCGTTTTCTCGGCACCCACTTCATGAACCCGGTTCCGAAGCTGGAGCTGGTGGAACTGATCCGCGGGATCGCGACCGAGGAGGAAACGTTCCGCATTATCCAGGATTTCGCCGTCAAGCTCGGCAAGGTCCCGATCAGCGCCGAGGATTTTCCCGCCTTCGTCGTCCATCGGATCGTCATGCCGATGGTCAACGAAGCCATCTACACGCTCTACGAAGGCGTCGGCTCGGTCGAGAACATCGACACGGCGATGCGCCTTGGGACCCACCATCCCATGGGCCCGCTCGAGCTCGCCGATTTCATCGGCCTCGACACCTGCCTCGGCATCATGCACACCCTGCACGACGGCCTTGCCGATTCGAAATACCGCCCCTGCCCGCTGCTGGTGAAATACGTCGAAGCGGGCTGGCTGGGACGCAAGACCGGTCGCGGCTTCTACGACTATTCCAGCGACACGCCCGTCCCCACACGCTGACGGGTTTGGCGAAAGCGGTGCCCGGCGGGGTCCGCAGGCCGCACCATCCAGGGGCCGCAGGTGCGGCAGAATTCGGGCGGAATTCGCTTGCTGGACATTCAGCCGTTTGCCATACCTATGCTGCGCGCTTGTGAGTCTGATCACGGATGCCTGCGCGGGATCGGTGTCGCGCCGATCGTTCAGCGCGCGGGGATATGCCGCAGGAAGGTAACGTGGAGCCTCTACGCTTTAGCGACTTTCAGGTCAGGCTTGCGGAGACGCCGAGTGAGATAGAGAGCGCTCAGGCCCTCCGCTATCAGGTTTTCTACGAGGAAATGGCGGCGACGCCGACGCCGGCGATGAGGGCGGAGCGACGCGACTTCGATGCGTTCGATGACTTTTGCGACCACCTGCTGGTCATCGATATGGAAAAGTCCAACGGGTCGCCGAAGGTCGTCGGCACCTACCGCCTGCTCCGCCGATCGGTCGCCGTCCAGCACGGCGGCTTCTACACCTCCCAGGAGTACGACCTGACGGCGCTGATGTCGTTTCCGGGCGAGATCGTGGAGCTCGGCCGCTCCTGTGTCGATCCGGGCTACCGCAGCCGCGGGGTGATGCAAATCCTTTGGCGCGGGCTCGCCGCCTATGTCCGCGAGTACGACATCAACCTGATGTTCGGCTGCGCCAGCTTCCCCGGCACCGAGCCGCACCACATGGAGCGTCAGCTCGCCTACCTCCACCACTACCACCTCGCGCCCCAGACCTTGCGGCCGCGCGCACTTGAGCATCATTACGTCGGGATGAACCTGCTGCCGCTCACCGGCATCGACGTCCAGTCGACGCTGAACGCG
>JAEULH010000093.1 GCA_016793925.1 Rhodospirillales bacterium
CTGTTCGGGCTGATCGTGCTCGTGCTCGATGTCTGGGCGATCATCAACGTCGTGCAAAGCAACGAGTCGATGATGAAGAAGGCGATCTGGGTCGTCGTCATCCTTCTCCTGCCGCTCCTCGGCTTCCTGCTCTGGATCATCATCGGCCCGCGCAAGGGGAGCACCGCCTGAAGGGCGTCTCCCGCCGCATCCGCGGTCCCGACCGCTGCCGTCCGTCCTAGCCGGACATGCGCGCCGGCAGGTAGGTGACGAGCGCGGGGAAGACGGTCACAAGGGCCAGGGCCAACAGCAGGATACAGAAGAAGGGGACGGCGGCGCGCGCGATGAAGAACAGGCTCCGCCCGGTCAGGCCCTGGAGAACGAACAGGTTGAAGCCGACCGGCGGGGTGATCTGCGCCATCTCGACCACAAGAACGATGAAAATGCCGAACCACAGCCGATCGATGCCGGCGGCCTCGACCATGGGCTGAACCACGGCGGTCGTCAGGACCACAATCGAAATACCGTCGAGCACGCAGCCGAGCAGGATGAAGAATACCGTCAGGGCCGCGAGCAGAGCGTGCGGCGACAGATCCAGCGTCGCGATCCAGGCGGCGAGGAGGCGGGGGATGCCGGTGAAGCCCATGGCCACGGTCAGGAACGCCGCGCCGGCGAGGATGAAGGCGATCATGCACGAGGTCCGCGTCGCGCTCATCAAGCCGGCCGCGAACGTGCGCCAGGTCAAGGTTCCCGACATCCACGAGAACAGCAGCGACAGCACCACCCCCACCGCGGCCGCGTCCGTCGGCGACGCGATGCCGGTGTAGATCGAGCCGATAACCCCGGCGATCAGGGCCAGGACCGGCACCAGCCGCCGTGAATTGCGCAGCCGCTGGCCGAGGCTCATGGCGGGGTCGGGCGGCGGCACCCGATCGGGATGGAGGATCGCCCAGACCGCCACGTAAGACATGAACAGGCCCACGAGCAGGATCCCGGGCACGATCCCGGCGACGAACAGCCGCGCAATCGATTCGTCCACCCCGACGCCGTAGACGATGAGGATGATCGAAGGCGGAATGAGCAGGCCCAGGGTGCCAGACCCGGCCAGGGTCCCGATGCTGAGCTGCTCGTCATAGCCGCGCCGGGCGAGTTCAGGCAGGGA
Organism: Rhodospirillales bacterium; assembly: GCA_016793925.1. Taxonomy (GTDB): domain Bacteria; phylum Pseudomonadota; class Alphaproteobacteria; order Rhodospirillales; family Defluviicoccaceae; genus JAEULH01. The sequence goes on from JAEULH010000093.1 coordinate 1,142, forward strand.
CATCCTGCCGATGGTCGCCGCGGTTGCCGCCGACGAGCCGCAGACGGCGGCGAACATCCCGCAGCCGAGGACGTTGGCGTGAAGCAGTCGTCCCGGCAGCCGGCTCAGCCACGGCGCCAGCCCGGCGAACATGTCTTCCGACAGGCGCGAGCGAAAGAGGATCTCGCCCATCCATATGAACATGGGCAGGGCCGCCAGCGCCCATGAGTTGCTGGCGCCCCAGTTCGTGGTGGCGAGGATCTGGCCGGCCGGCGCGCCGGTGAAGACAACCATCCCAAGCAGCCCGACGCCGAGAAGCGCGAGCGCCACCCAGAGGCCGGTCGCGAGCAATGCGAACAACGCCACGAGCAGGACGAGCCCGGCGCTCAGCGGGTCCATTCTCAGCCGCCCCCTCTAGCGGTCCGCCGGCGCGCCGCCGGGGTCATCATCATCGTCCATTCTGTCGCCGGGCCAGACGCCGGTGAGCAGGGAGATCAGACGGTCGACGAAGGCGATGGTCAGGATCGCCAGCCCGACGGCGATACTCGCCTGCGGGATCCACAAGGGCAGTGGAATCATGCCCGGCGACAGGTCGCCATAGCGCCGAGACTCCGCAACGAGCAAAACCGAATACCAGGTGAAATAGCCGGACAGGCCCGCTCCGGCGGCGGAGCACCAGATCTCGGCGGCGGTCCGACCGCGTTCGCCAAATCGATCGAACAGCGAGGTGACGCGGATGTGCGCGCCGCAGCGGAGCGAATACGGCAGCGCCAGGAACGATGCAGCGGCGAGAAGGAAGCCGGCGAACTCGGCATAGGAGGGCACAATAAAGCCCAGCGGCCGGCCGACCAGCCATTGGCCGACGACATCGGCGGCATTGGCTGCGACCTGCAGGCTGACCACCGCGCAGATCGCAACAAGGCAGAGCGCGGCAATGGCGGCGCTGAGGACATAAAGACGGTCCAGCAGCGCACCGATGCGGCCGCGACTGTTCGGCGTCGGCAAGCCCGCGCCGTCCACTACGGCGCCCTCCTGGTCGCGCGGCTCAGCGTGCGCCGGCCGAACTCTTGCGATAGGCCTCGAGAATGGCGCGACCATCCTCGCCCGCCTTCGCAACCCACTCCTCGGTCATCGTCTCGCCGATGGCCTTCAGCCCGTCCTTCAGTTTCGGCGATGGCGGCGCCACGTTCATGCCGTTCTCCCGCAGCAGGTCGGTTTTTTCCTTCGTCTCCTCGAGGCTCATCTGCCAGCCGCGCGTCTCGGCGGCGGCGGCGGCTTCGAGCACCTGCCGCTGCGCTTTCGTATCGAGCGCGCGGAACGCCCGCTTGTTGACGAAGACGATGTTTTTCGGCAACCACGCCTGAACATCGTAGTAGTTGCTCACGAAATCCCAGGCCTTGGAGTCGGCGCCGGTCGAAGGCGACGTCATCATCGCGTCAACCCGGCCGGTGGCGAACGCTTGTGCCACCTCGGCGGCCTCGACCTGCGTCGGAACCGCCCCGGCAAGCTGAGCGAGACGTTCGGTCGCCGCGTTGTAGGCGCGGAACTTGACCCCCCGCAAATCCTCCACCTGATCGATGGCCTTCTTGCTGTAAAGCCCCTGCGGCGGCCAGGGAACACTGAACAGCACCATCAAGCCTTCGTGATCGAACAGTTTTTCGACAATGGGGCGCTGCGCTTGCCACAGCGCTTCCGCCGCCTCGTAATCGGTGGCGAGGAAAGGCACGCTGTCGGCCTCGAACACCGCGTTCTCGTTGCCGAGCCGGGAGAGCAGGATCTCGCCCAGCGGAACCTGGCCGCCGCGCACCGCGTTCTTGATCTCGGGATGCTTGAACAGGGACTGATTGCTGTGCACCCGGATCTCGACAGCGCCGTCCGTCGCCGCAGTCACCTCTTTGGCGAACATCTCGATATTGCGGGTGTGGAAGTTGCCATCCGGGTAAGGGGTCGGCATGTCCCACGAGACAGCCAGCGCCCGGCCGACAAAGAGGACGGCCGCAAGCAGGCCGAACAGGATTGAACGATGCACGGTCATGGTCTGTTCTCGCCTCCCGCCGTTATATTTTATGAGCGGGAGACTAGGCGGTTTATCGTATCCTGTCGATCCCCGGCAGGGGAAACGCCGGAGCGGCCTTTGCCATCGTCGAGGCCTTGCGCCGATGCCGCCGACAGGCAAGGGCGCTGGCGGTTAACATAAGGAGGCGGACATCGGCGAGGCGACGGGCGGGGCCATGGATGGCAGGATTTGCCTGGTCACCGGCGGCACGGGCGGCATCGGCCTCGTCACCGCCCGGGAACTCGCCCGGCTTGGCGCCGACGTGGTCGTCGTCGGTCGCGATCGGGCCCTCGGCGAGGCGGTGAGCGCGGATCTCGCCGGCCTCGGCGGCGGCGCCGTCACCTTCATTCGCGCAGATCTGTCGAGCCAGAGCGAGATCCGATCGCTGGCGGCGACCCTCGGCGACCGCTTCGGCCGCCTCGATGTGCTGGTCAACAACGCCGGGGCCATGTTCGGCAAGCGCACCCTGAGCGCGGACGGCATCGAAATGACCTTTGCGCTCAACCACCTCGCCTATGTCCTGCTCAGCGTGACGGTGCTGCCTTTGCTTCGCGCCGCCGGCCGCGCGCGGATCGTCAACGTCGCGTCCGAGGCGCACCGCGGCATCGCCCTGCCCTTCGACAACCTGCAGGGCGTGCGCGGATACGGCGGCTGGCCTGCCTACAAGCGCTCGAAGCTCGCCAACCTGATGTTCACCTACGAACTGGCGCGGCGCCTCGACGACGGGGCGATCACGGTCAACGCCCTTCATCCGGGCTTCGTTGCGACGGAGATCGGCGCGCGCAACAAGCTGGTGCCCAACCTTTTATGGCGTCTGGCCTCGCTGGCGGCCATCAGGCCGGATGAAGGCGCACGCACCAGCATCTATCTCGCCAGCAGCCCCGAAGTCGCCGCAGCGCACGGCCAATACTTCATCAAATGCGCGCCGGCGGAGTCGTCGCCGCAGTCCCTGGACCGGGCGGCAGCGGAACGGCTGTGGACGATCAGCGAGGAGCTGTGCGGGATACCCGGCGCCGTGACCCACCAGCATTCGTAGGCTCTTCGCAAGCCGCCCCCGAGGAAAGAGACCGCGAACGCACATGCCGGCGGCGTTGACAGCGCCGCAGACCGGTTCCAATTTCAGAATGCGGCCAGACACCGGCAAGACGGGCGGCATTCGCCGGCTGTGACGCTCGGAAAACGGGAACATGCGGCCATGAACGACATGGAGAACCCAGCGGAAGGCAAGGCCGCCGCGGATAAATCTCGGGTCGGCTGGCGCAAGGCGAAGACCCCGGCGATCGCCCCGCTGGCGACGGCCGAAGAAGCGCTGAGCCGCATCGTTGTCGCCGGCGCCGAACACCTGCGCGCAAACGAGGCCTGTGTCCTCGCCCGGGCGCACGAGGAAGGTATCCACCAGATGCGGGTAGCCTCCCGGCGGCTGCGCTCGGCCCTGACCTTGTATCGCGGCTTCATTCCCGACGAGCAGTACCGCTACCTCAACGGCGAGCTGAAGTGGCTGATCCGCGAGCTCGGTGGGGCACGGGACTGGGACGTATTCGTCGGCGGGGTGCTGCAACCGGTCGCCGAAGCCATGCCGCAGGAAAAGACGCTGGCGCGGCTGACGCGGGTGGTCGAGTCAATGCGCGACGAGGCCTACGCCCGCGCCGCCGCCGCGATCAAGTCGCAACGCTACGCCGGGCTGATGCTGCTGCTGAAGGCGTGGGCGGAAGGCCGGCGCTGGCACGACGGGGCGACGCACGACCAGGTCGCTTCGTTGCGCACCCTTGCGGTCGATCTCGCCCGCCATCTGTTCGATGAGCGCTACGACGAGACGCTGGCTCTGTCCGGGAACTTCGCCGCGCTCGCGGCCGAAGAGCGCCATGCCGTCCGCATCCAGATCAAGAAGCTTCGCTACGCCACGGAATTCTTCGGCATGCTGTTCGCGCGCCGCCAGGTCACGCCGTTCCTCGCGGCGATGAAGGCACTGCAGGACCAGCTCGGCCTGAACAACGATCTGGAGGTCGCCCGAGGCCTGCTGAAAATGGCGCCGAAGCGGGTGAGCGGGGCCGAGCGCCGCGATGTCGCCTTCGCCGCCGGCGTGGTCATCGGTTGGCACAGCCACGTCTCCGGGCATCGCGAGCAGAGCGTGCTCAGGAGTTGGGATCGTTTCCTCGGTCGGCGCCCGTTCTGGAAACCCGTCGCAACCGACGGCGAAGCCGGGGCCGAGGTCGCGCATGCTGCGGATGAACCGGCGACGTCCGCCGCGGCGGATGGGCCCAGAGTCGACGAGGCGTCCGAGCCCGCAGGAGTTGCCAGGCCGCCGGCGAGGCGGGCAGCTTCTTCGTCGTAGCGACGCTCAGCCGCGGCCCCGGTAGGGCGGAACGCCCGGCTCCGGCAGCCAGACCCCTTTCGGCGGCGCGCCGGTCTGGTGGAAAACGTCGATCGGGATGCCGCCGCGCGGGTACCAGTAGCCGGCGATCCTGAGCCAGCGCGGTTCGGCCGCGGCGCCGATCTTCGCCGCAATCGCCAGCGTGCAAGCCTCGTGGAAGTCGTGGTGGTTGCGAAAAGAGGCGAGGTAGAGCTTGAACGACTTGCTCTCGACCAGGCGCCGGGCGGGAACGTAATCGACCACGATATGGGCGAAATCCGGCTGCCCGGTAACCGGACAGAGGGTGGTGAATTCCGGCGCCGTCAGACGGACGAGGTAGGTCGTCTCGGGATGCGGGTTGGCCACCGTTTCCAGGACCGCGGCCGCCGGCGATGTCGGCACCGGCGTCGGACGCCCGAGTTGGGTGAGGTGCGGGTCGGGTCGGTTCCGTTCATCGTTTTCGCTCACGCGCTGCGGGCCTCCCGTTCGCGTTCGGCGTCGGCCGCCGCCGCCGGCGTCGCCGGTTCGATGTCGCCGCGTTCCTGATCGGCGGCGAAGGCTGCGGCGAAGGCGGCAAAGCGGCCGCCGCCGATCGCCGCGCGCATCTCCGCCATCAGCGCCTGATAGTAGGCGAGATTGTGCCAGCTCAGGAGCATCGCCCCGAGGATTTCGCCCGATCGGACCAGATGGTGCAGGTAGGCGCGGCTGTAGTCTGTGCTCGCCGGGCAGGCGACGGTCTCGTCCAGCGGCCGGGGGTCGTCCGCGTGGCGGGCGTTCCGCAGGTTGATGGCGCCGTAGCGGGTGAAGGCCTGGCCGGTCCGGCCCGAGCGCGTCGGCAGGACGCAATCGAACATGTCGACCCCGCGCGCGACCGCGCCGACCAGATCGGCGGGCTTGCCCACTCCCATCAGGTAACGCGGCCGGTCCGCCGGCAGGCGCGGCGCCGTCGCCGCAATCACCTCGAACATCCGCGCCTGGCCTTCGCCGACGGCAAGGCCGCCGATCGCGTAGCCGTCGAAACCGATCGCCACCAGCGCCTCGGCGCAGGCCGCGCGCAGGGCCGGCGAGACGCCGCCCTGGACGATGCCGAACAGCCCGTAGCCGGGGCGGGCGACGAAGGCGTCGCGACACCGCCCGGCCCAGCGCACGGTCCGCTCCATGGCCTCGGCGATTGCGCCCTCGCCCGAGCCGAAGCGGGGACATTCATCGAGGACCATGGCGATGTCGGCATCGAGCGCATGCTGAATGGCGATCGCGCGTTCCGGCGTCAGAAGGTGGCGGCTGCCGTCGACGTGGGAGCGGAAGGCGACCCCCGTCTCGTCGATGGTTCTGAGTTCGGCCAGCGACATCACCTGAAAGCCCCCGGAGTCGGTGAGGATCGGCCCCGGCCAGTTCATGAACCGGTGCAGTCCGCCGAGGCGCGCGACCCGCTCGGCGCCCGGGCGCAGCATCAGGTGATACGTATTGGCGAGAACCGTCGAGGCGCCGGTGGCGGCGACCATCTCCGGCAGCATCGCCTTGACCGAAGCGGCGGTACCGACCGGCATGAACGTCGGCGTCTCGACCGGCCCGTGCGCGGTCTCCAGCCGCCCGCAGCGCGCCTCGCCGTCCGTCGCCAGCAGCGTGAATGCGGTTGCGGCGACGCTCATGACGCCTCGCTCCGGCGCAGCAGGCAGCAATCGCCGTAGGAGTAGAAGCGATAGCCGGCGGCGATGGCGTGGCGGTAGGCGGCCTGCATCCTGCCGGTCCCGGCGAAGGCGCAGACCAGCACGAACAGCGTCGAACGCGGCAGATGAAAGTTCGTCAGCAACAGGTCGGCGATCTTCCAGCGGTGCCCCGGTTTGATGAACAGGTCGGTTTCGCCGGAAAAGGCCCGAAGTTGGCCGTCATCGTCGGCCGCGGCTTCGATCAGGCGCAACGACGTGGTGCCGACAGCAACGATCCGGCCTCCTGCCGCGCGCGCGGCGTTGACGGCCTCGGCGGCGGCGGCGGAGATCTCGCCGCGCTCGGCGTGCATCACGTGATCGCCGATATCGTCCGCCTTCACCGGCAGGAAGGTGCCGGCGCCGACATGCAGCGTCACCATGGTTCGACCGAGGCCGCGACGATCCGCTTCGGCGAGAAGCGAAGGCGTGAAATGAAGCCCGGCGGTCGGCGCCGCGACGGCGCCGGGATGGGCGGCGAAGACGGTCTGGTAATCGATGCGATCGCGCGGATCGCCGCCGCGCGGCCGGCGGATGTAGGGCGGCAGCGGCATCCCGCCATAGGTCTCGAACGCAGCCAGCAGGTCCGGGCCGTCCCGGTCGAAGGCAAGGGTGACCCGACCATCGTCGGCCTTGGCCGCGACCTCGGCGGCGAAATCGTCGGCGAAAGCGATGCGCTGCCCGATCCGCAGCCGCCGCCCCGGGCGGGCCAGCGCCAGCCAGCGACCGCCGCCGAGATCCTCGATCAGGGTCGCCTCGACCGCGACGTCATCGCGCCGGCCGAACAGCCGCGTCGGCATGACGGCGGTATCGTTGCAGACCAGCATGTCGCCGGGGCGCAGCAGGCCGGGCAGATCGCGAAAGACCCGGTCGCGGCAGTCCTCGCCAACATCCAGCAGCCGGGCGGCGTCACGCGGCGTCGCCGGGTGCTGGGCGATCGCCGAAGCCGGCAGGTCGAAATCGAAGTCGCCGATTTTCATGTCGCAGCGGTCGCCTCCCGGCGCGGGCCGGACCGAATCCCGAGCGACGCCCGAGGTCGCGCGCCTTGACGCCGCCGCGGCGCGGCCCGCAAGATTGGCAACTGTGTCCAAGGGAGGATCCGGCCGTGCATGTGACCCTGGTCAAGATAACGGTCAAGGCGGAGAGCGTCGATGCCTTCATTGCCGCCACGCGCGCCAATCACGAGGCTTCGATTCGCGAGCCCGGCAACCGCCGCTTCGATGTGCTGCAGGATGCGAGCGAGCCGTGTGCGTTTGTGCTTTACGAAGCCTACGCCAGCGCCTCCGACGCAACGGCGCACAAGGAGACGGCGCACTACGCCGCATGGCGCGACGCCGTCGCCGAGATGATGGCGAAACCGCGCCAAGGCATCCCCTACGTCGGCCTGTTTCCGAGGGATTGACCGTGACGGACCTGATCACGCCGTTCACCATCGCGCGCCTGCCGCGTCTGATCTTCGGCGCCGGATCGATCGCGTCATTGCCCGGCGAGGCGCGCGCGTTCGGCACGGGCGCGCTGATCGTCACCGGCCGGCAGTCGTTCATGGCGGGTTTGCACTGGCCGCGGCTGGAAGCGGCACTGGCCGACGCGGGCCTGTGCTGGCGACATCTCGCGATCGGGGGCGAGCCGTCGCCCGACGCGGTCGACGAAGCGGTCGCGCGCCATCGCGGCGACGCCATCGATGTGGTCATCGGCATCGGCGGCGGCAGCGCGCTCGACGCGGCCAAGGCCATCGCCGGACTGTTACGACACGATCATTCGGTCCTGGAGCACCTCGAAGGCGTCGGTCCGGAGCGTCCCTACGAAGGCCCGACGGTGCCGTTCATCGCCGTGCCGACGACCGCCGGAACCGGCAGCGAGGCGACCAAGAACGCGGTCCTGAGCCGGCGCGGGCCCCGCGGCTTCAAGAAGTCGTTCCGCGACGAGGCGCTGGTCGCCCGCGTCGCCATCGTCGATCCCGACCTGCTCGGCGGCTGTCCGCGCGGAATCATCGCCGCCAACGGCATGGACGCATTCACCCAGCTTCTGGAATCCTTCGTCTCGATCAGGGCCAACGCCATGACCGACGCCCTCGCCTGGTCCGGCATGCGCGCCTTTCGCGACGGTTTCTTCTCCGCCTGGCGGGGCGACGGGCCGGACGCGCCGGCGGGCCGGTCGGCCGTCGCCTACGCCTCGCTCATGTCCGGCATCTGCCTCGCGCAGACCGGCCTCGGCTCGGTTCACGGTCTGGCCTCGCCGCTGGGCGCCTTCTATCCCATCCCCCACGGCGTCTGCTGCGGCACGCTGGTCGCCGCCGCAACCGCCGTCAACATTGCCGCGCTGGCGGAGCGCGACCCGCGGGCGCCGGCGCTCGCCAAGTACGCCCGGGTCGGTGGCATGCTCGCCAATCTCGCCGAAGCCTCGGCCGAGGCACGGCTCGCAGCCCTGGTCGCGACGTTGGAAGCCTGGACGGCCGAGCTGTCGCTGCCGCGTCTGTCAGCCTTCGGCATGGGCGGCGACGGCGTCGCCGGCGTGGTCGCGGAAAGCCGCGGCAGCTCGATGAAGACCAATCCCATCGTGCTCAGCGACGGCGAGATCGAGACCATCGTCCGCCGCCGGCTGTAGCCGCTTCCGCTTCCCGCGGCGACCGAGACGCTGTCTTTGCGAGGACGGCGGAGCCCGGCCCCGCAAATGCCCTCACCCCGACCCTCTCTCGCTCCGGCGGGTCTCCGGCGGGAGAGGGAGGGGCCCGCGGAGCGGGAGGCTGAAGGGGCGCCGGGACGCTCCCCGCCGCGCGCGTCCGCGCCTTCCGCCGTCAGCGCCGCGCTCTACTCCTCGGCGCTGCGCTCCACCTGCTTGTAGCCGCGATCGGTCATGCAATTCGCGAACAGGCGGTCGATCTGCCTCTGCGCGTCGAACCGATTGAGCGACGAGACAACCGGTTCGTTGCGACTGTAGGCGCTCGGCGGCGCGCTTTCCATCTGGCGCAGGGAGAAATCGCGCTCGGCCCTCTCTTCGGCCGCCTTCCGGCACTCCGCCTGATCCACCCGCCACTGTTCCCAGGGCAGGTTCGGGTTTTCCCAGCTCGTCCGGGTCTTCTCGGCGCAAGCGGCGACGAAGCCCAAGAGGCCGGCTGAAATCACAGCGGCCTTGACGACCGTCGTTACCGTGAAATGCATCCCCGCCCCCTGAATCAGAATGTTTCGCAGAACTTAGCCGCGATCCGGACGAGCGGCAACGCCCGACGCCGCATCGATGATGAACTCCGCGACCACCGGCGCATGGAACGACTCCGGCGAACCGCGCACCGCGTGCGCCGTCACGAGCTCGTCGCCGAGCGCCTCGTTGTGGATCTCGACGCCGCGGTACCAGGCGAGCAGCGGCCGCGACACGAGGATATGATCGAGCATCTGCGGCCGACCGTGGTGAACCACGGAAAATTGCCGGGAATCGGCCAGGGTCCGCTCTACGGCCACCAGCGTTCGGATCGACAGGTGCGGATTGCCGGCGTCCTCCTCGTCGCCGCGGATGGTCCTGAGCGGCGTTTCATGCGCCGCGGCGTTGAAATCGCCGCAGACGACGATCAGCGCGGCCGGATCCTCGTCGAGCAGCGTCTCGACGAACAGCCGCACCTCCAGTGCCTGGCCGGCGCGCTTGACGGCGGCGACGAAGAAGCCTTCGGCCCACCCGCCCATCGTACGCCACACGCCGCCGGGCCCCTTCTGCCCCGGCACGTAAGCGGCGCGAGGCGCGCGCAGGTGGACGTTGATCAGATGCAGCGTGCGGCCGCCGGCGAGCGCGATGCGAGCGTGGAGGAAAGGCCGATCCCACTCGATCGCGCTGGCGCCTGCCTCGTCTCCGTCTCCATCTCCGCCGGCGCTGCCGCTGCCGCTGCCGCTGCCGCTGCCGCTGCCGCTGCCGCTGCGCCGGAAGCTCGGCGGCGCGACAAAATCGTGGAAGACCTGGCGGTGGCCGGTGACGGGCAGGCCGCTGAGAATGACCAGATTGTGCTTGTCGCGCGGACCGCCCCGCGACCGGCTGACGCTGGTGATCTGCGCGTGGCCCTCGTAGGGCGTGCCGGCGATCAGCGACTGGAGAGCGACCAGCCGCCGTTCGCGCCGGCTGTGACCCTGGTGTTGCGCATCGACCTCCTGCAGGCAGAGGATGTCGGCGCGCAGGCGGAGAAGCTGCGGTCGCACCAGCGCGACCCGTTCGTCCAGGCTGGCGCCGCCGCTGCGGGTCGTGCCCAGGTTCTCGACGTTGAAGGTGGCGATGCGCACGGTTGCAGGCTGGGTTCGGGTGGCGACGGAAGATGCGGGCTCAGGCCGTCGGCGACAGACAGGCGCGGAGAAAGCGCACCACCTCGGGCGCGTCCCACTCGGCGACGCCGATCACGCGGCCCGCCTCGCGGCCTTCTCGATCATAGAGCACCGTCGTCGGCAAGCCCGGCACGGCGAGCGCGCGGGCGACCTGGCCCAGCCGATCGATCATCACCGGCAGATGCCGGATGCCGTTGGCGGTAAAGAACGCCTTGACCACCGGCGCGCCCTCGCGGTCCGCCGAGAGCGGCAGCACGCGAACCCCGTCGTCGCCGGCCGCGGCGGCGAGGCGATCCAAGGCCGGCATCTCGGTGACGCAGGGCGCGCACCACGTCGCCCACAGGTTGACCACCAGCGGCGCGCCAGCGAATTCGATAAGCGTTTTTTCGCCGTCGGCCTCGACGACGAACGGCGTATCCGGCGCCGGCTTGCCGCTCCCCGCCTCGAAGCGACCAAGAGCGGGCGGCGGATCGGCGCAGCCGTCGGCCGGGGCGGCGGCGTCGGTGACGGTTGCGCCGGACAGCGCAATCATCAATAAGAGCGCCGCAGCAAGCGGACGGAGGATACGAATGAGCATGGCCGTCTCCAGCGTGTTGGCGCGTCGCGCCCGTTTCCATGACCGCCTCGCGGAGGCTCGGCCGTGAGCGCCGAATCCGACAACGAAGACGTACCCGCCGTCAGCAGCATTTGGGGCGGCCGCTTCGCGGCGGCGCCGTCCGCGATCATGGAGGACATCAACGCCTCCATCGACTTCGACCGCCGTCTCGTGTTCCACGATATCGAAGCCTCCCGCGCCCACTGCAAGATGCTGATCCAGCAGGGCATCATAACGCCAGGCGACGGCGAAGCCATCCTCGCCGGGCTGGAACGCGTGCACCGGGAAGCCGAGGCCGGCACGCTGGCCTTTTCGCGCGCCCTGGAAGACGTCCACATGAACGTGGAAAGCCGCCTCGCCGCCCTGATCGGCGACGCCGCCGGCCGGCTGCACACGGCGCGCTCGCGCAACGACCAGGTGGCGACCGATTTCCGGCTGTGGTTGCGCGACGCGATCGACGACCTCGACAGGGGCCTGGCCCGGCTGCAGGCGGTGCTGATCGACCGCGCCGAGGCCCATGCCGGCGACATCATGCCGGGGTTCACGCATCTGCAGACGGCGCAGCCGGTGACGCTCGGCCACCACCTGCTGGCCTATGTCGAGATGCTCGGCCGCGACCGCGGCCGCCTGTCCGACGCCCGTGGCCGGCTCAACGAGTGCCCGCTCGGCGCCGCTGCCCTCGCCGGCACCTCATTCCCGATCGACCGGCGGATGACCGCGGCCGCCCTCGGCTTCGCCCGTCCCTGCGCAAATTCCCTCGACGCGGTCTCCGATCGCGATTTCGCAGTCGAATTCCTGGCCGCCGGGTCGCTGCTCGGCGTCCACCTCTCCAGGCTCGCCGAGGAGCTGGTGATCTGGAGCGCGGAGCCCTTCGGCTTCGTTCGCCTCGCCGATCAGTACTCGACCGGCAGTTCGATCATGCCGCAGACGCGCAACCCCGACGCCGCCGAGCTGGTCCGGGCGAAGACCGGCCGGCTGATGGGCGCGCTGACGACCCTGCTGGTCGTGCTCAAGGGCCTGCCGCTGGCCTACGGCAAGGACCTGCAGGAGGACAAGGAGCCGGTCTTCGACGCCGCCGACACCCTCGGCCTGTGCATCGCCGCGACCGCCGGCATGCTGGAAACGGCGACGTTCGATACGGTTCGGATGCGCGCCACCGCGGGCAAGGGCTTTGCCGGCGCCACCGACCTCGCCGATTGGCTGGTCCGGGTCGGAGGGCTTGCCTTTCGCCGTGCCCACCATGTCGTCGGCGCGCTGGTGAAGATGGCGGAGGCGCGCGGCTGCAACCTCGAAGACCTGGCGCTTGCGGACATGCGCACGGTGGAGCCCTTGATCGACGCCGACGTCTACACCGTGCTCGGCGTCGACCACAGCGTCGCCAGCCGGATCAGCGAAGGCGGAACCGCGCCGGCTCTGGTTCGCGCCGCCGCCGCCGAGGCGCGCCGCCGCTTCCTTGGCTGAATACTTTTCGGTTGCATCATTTCCATAGTTCTCGAACTATGGAAGCGATGGACCGCGAACTCATGGGCCACGCACATGGACCACACGGCGGCAACGGAAGCCTTCTCCGCCCTCGCCCAGGAGCACCGTCTTGCCGTGTTCCGGCTGCTGGTGCGCGAAGGGCCGAACGGCCTGCCCGCCGGCGAGATCGCGACGCGAGTGGCCGTGCCGCCTTCGACGCTGTCGCATCATCTGGCGCATCTGGAGCGGGCCGGCCTGCTCCGCTCCCGGCGCAGCCAACGGCGGATCATCTACGCGGTCGATATCGAGGGAACCCGACGGCTGATCGCCTTCCTGACAGAGGACTGCTGCAAAGGCCATCCGGAGATCTGCGGGTACGGAAACACAGGAGGTTTCGATGACGATTACGATCTATCACAACCCGGCGTGCGGAACGTCGCGCAACGTCCTCGCAATGATCCGGAATTCGGGTGAAGAGCCGCGGATCATCGAATACCTGAAGACGCCGCCGACCCGCGCCGAGCTCGCCGACCTGATCGCGCGCATGGGCATCGCACCGCGCGATCTGCTGCGGCAGAAAGGCACGCCATACAACGAGCTCGGCCTGGATGATCCGAACCTCAGCGACGATGAGTTGATCGACCGGATGATTGAGCATCCCATCCTCATCAACCGCCCGATCGTCGTCGGCCCTCAGGGCGTCCGCCTCTGCCGCCCGTCGGAGACGGTCCTCGACATCCTGTCGAACGCGCAGCGCGGCGCCTTCGCCAAAGAGGACGGCGAGGCGGTGGTCGATGGCGAAGGAAAGCGGATCGGCTCGTGAGCGACGCCAGCGAGACAGCCGTCGCCGCGCGCGAGGTCGCGTTCGAGGCGACGAAAAGCCGGCCGGCGATGGGCCTCTTCGAGCGCTATCTGAGCGTCTGGGTAGCGCTGTGCATCGCGGCCGGCATCGCCCTGGGGCGCCTGTTCCCGGCGCCGTTTCAGGCCATCGGCCGCATCGAGGTCGCCCAGGTCAACCTGCCGGTTGCGGTGCTGATCTGGCTGATGATCGTCCCGATGCTGCTGAAAATCGACCTCGGCGCCCTCCATCGGGTGAAGGAGCACTGGCGCGGCGTCGGCGTCACCCTGTTCATCAACTGGGCGGTCAAGCCGTTCTCCATGGCCCTTCTCGGCTGGCTGTTCATCGGCTACCTGTTTCGGCCTTATCTGCCCGCCGGCCAGATCGAGTCCTACATCGCCGGGCTGATCATCCTCGCCGCCGCGCCGTGCACCGCGATGGTCTTCGTCTGGTCGAACCTGAGCGATGGCGAGCCGCACTTCACTCTCAGCCAGGTGGCGATCAACGACACCATCATGGTCTTCGCCTTTGCGCCGATCGTCGGCCTTCTGCTGGGCCTGTCGTCGATCGTCGTGCCATGGGAGACGCTGGCGATTTCGGTGGCGATGTTCATCGTTATCCCGGTCGTTGTCGCGCAGGTGTGGCGCCGGGCGCTGCTGAAGCGCGGCACGGAGGCGTTGACACGGACGCTGCGGCGGATGCAGCCGATCTCGCTCATCGCTTTGCTGGCGACCCTGGTCCTGCTGTTCGGCTTCCAGGGCGAACAGATCCTTGCGCAGCCGCTGATCATCGTCCTGCTGGCCGTGCCGATCCTCATTCAGGTCTACTTCAATGCCGGCCTGGCGTATCTGCTCAACCGCCGGTTCGGCGTCGCCCATTGCGTCGCCGCCCCCTCGGCGCTGATCGGCGCGTCGAACTTTTTCGAACTCGCCGTCGCCACCGCGATCGTGCTGTTCGGCTTCGACTCGGGCGCGGCGCTGGCGACCGTGGTCGGGGTGCTGGTCGAGGTTCCGGTCATGCTCTCTGTCGTCCGCATCACCGCTGCGACGAAGAGCTGGTACCAGCGCGGGACGAAGGTTGCCGATGTCGGTCATGCCGTCTGACCGGAGCTGCGGGCGGCAGCCGCTGCCTGCGGTGCGAAACGTTTCCGCACGGCCGTTGATGCGCGAGCGGCGCCGGCGCTAATATTCCGGATCTTTGGACCACGGGCCGCGCGCGAAGTGCGCCGCCCGAGGCGTCGCAGGTCATGGCCGATACCGACACCCTGATCCTTGAGCCGCTCCCGGCAGACGATCTCGAAGAGCTCGCCGTCACCCTGCGCGAGGCGGATTTGCCGCACCAGGATCTGGTCGGCCCTGCCAAGCGGTTCTTCTGCGCCTCGATCGCCGGCGAAATCGTGGGTTACGTCGGTCTGGAGATCGGCGGCGCCGACGCCCTGCTGCGCTCGGCGGTGATCTTCATCCGCTCCCGCCATCGCGGCCACGGGCGTTCCATGATCGAGCGGCTCCTCGCCGTCGCGAGCGAATCCGGCATCGAGCGGGTCTGGCTGCTGACAAGCTCGGCGCCCGGCTTTTTCGCCAAGCTCGGCTTTGCCGACGTCAACCGCGCAACCGTGCCGTCGGCCCTTGCCGCTTCGGACGAGTTCTCCCTGCCCGCGTGCGCGAGCGCCGTGTGCATGGTCCGCGAACTGGCGACGACGCCTTCGGCGACGCCGGCCTGAGCGTAAACGGATCGGACAACGCCGACCGGCTGGCGGACGGTGCGGCCCGCCGAAAGGTGGATCGCGGCCGCTTTGTTTGTGACGGCGATCGGGGCGTCGTGCCGATATCCGCCGACCCGGTTACGGGTTGTCGTCCTGAAGATCGGCGGGAGCGTTCATGGGGGTTCGCCCGCCGAACCGTCTGGCGCACTGGCTCTGCGAGCTGAACTGGATGCAGTTGTTCCAGCGTTCCTGGAAAATCGCTTCGTTGGCGGCGGTGCCCGGAACGCCGAGCCGAATATTGCCCGCGCCGGTGCGCGGGTCGCCGCTGACCTCGCAGGCGCCAAGCACGGCAACCGCGGCCAGCGCCAAGCATAGCCGCAGCAGGCTGCGCTGTCGCGCGCTCATCGATCCGTTACTCCGTCTGGCAACCCGCGGCACACGTTGCCCGTTCCGTTGGACGCGGCTGTCGTACAGGATCCGCATCGGCTCGGCAATCGCGATCGCTGCCCGCGGCCACAGGGGCGAAGGACGAGGCGGAGGCGGCGCCGTCGCCAGCGGGCGCCGTCTCAAGAGTTCGTGAATCGGCTCGATCGAGCTGCGTATGCCGGGTTTCGTTTCGGCTACGTCGCCAGCACCCGACCGGCGACGGCGTCGAGCCTTGCGACCGCCGCGGGGTCGCGGAACTCGGGCGGCGTGATGATCGCCGTCGCCAGCGCCGTGTGGCAGCCGTGCGGGCACGAGCCCTGCCGCCGCCCCAGCCCCGGCACCGCGCTGCGCACCAGCGCCCTGGCGCGCGCCGCATTTTCGGTCAGCACACGAATGATGGCCTCGACGTTGACATGGTCGTGCGCCGGGTGCCAGCAGTCGTAGTCGGTGACCATGGCGACGGTGGCGTAGCAGAGCTCGGCCTCGCGGGCGAGCTTCGCTTCCGGCATGTTGGTCATGCCGATGACGTCGCAGCCCCACGATCGGTAAAGCCTGGACTCGGCCTGGGTCGAGAACTGCGGTCCCTCCATCACCAGATAGGTTCCGCCCCGCACCGTCCGGATGTCGGCGCCGCGCGCGGCCGCCGCCAGCGCGTCGGCGAGACGCAGGCAAACGGGATGGCCCATGCCGACGTGGGCGACGAGGCCCTCGCCGAAGAAGCTCTTCTCCCTCGCGAAGGTGCGGTCGATGAACTGATCGACGAGAACGAAGGCGCCGGGCGGCAGGTCCTCGCGCAGCGACCCGCACGCCGACAACGAGATGATTTCGGTGACGCCGGCGCGCTTGAGCGCGTCGATGTTGGCGCGGCCGTTGATGGCCGTCGGCGACAAGCGATGGCCGCGGCCGTGACGGGGGAGAAAGGCGACCCTGCAGCCGTCGAGATAGCCGAGGAGCAGCTCGTCGGAAGGCGTGCCGAAGGAGGAGGCCACGGGCATCCACTGCGCCCCTTCCAGGCCCTCGATCTCGTAGATGCCGCTGCCGCCGATGATGCCGATGACCGGCGGCGTGCCGGGATCCGCCATGGGAGCCTCGCTTCGTGGTGGCGCCGACGTCAGGAAGCCGGCGGGAATACTCTTTCAGCTTCCGCACCGCCGTTCAATGCCGGCGGCGAGGCCGCGCCCGCGATCAGCCCGTGCTTTTTCAGCCGGTTGCGGAACTGGTGATAGGCCAGACCGACGGACGCCGCCGCCGCCCGCTGGTTGTAGCGGGCCGCCGCCAGCGCCTGGCGCAACAGCTCGGCCTCGAACGCGCGGACGGCGCTGTCGAGGTCGCCGCTCAGCGGCAGGTCGATTGCGGCGTCCGGCGGCCGCATCGTGGCCGGGGCCCGGCTCGGCTCGGCCTGGATGCGCGTCGGCGCCGACGCGTAGGGCGATGCGAACGGATCGAGCACGACCGCCGCGACCGGTCGCCGCGGCTGCCGCCAGCGGAAAACGGCGCGTTCGACGACGTTCTTCAACTCGCGGACGTTGCCGGGCCATGGATGCGCAAGCAGGGCGGCGCCGGCGCCGGCGCTGAAGCCGGGGAAGCCGGGCCAGCCCAGGTCGGAGGCCATGGCCCGGGCGAAGTGATCGGCCAAAAGCGGGATGTCTCCGGCGCGCGCCCTGAGTGGCGGGACGTGAAGAACCTCGAAGGCCAGCCGGTCCAGCAGGTCGTGGCGGAAGCGGCCGGCGGCAGCGGCGGCGGGGAGGTCGACGTTGGCGGCGGCGATCAGACGCACGTCGCAGCGCTGGACGGCGCCGGCGCCGACGCGCTCGAACTCGCCGTATTCGACGACGCGGAGGATCTTCTCCTGAACCGCGAGCGGCGCGCTGGCAATCTCATCGAGAAACAGCGTGCCGCCGTCGGCGCGTTCGAACCGGCCGACGCGGCGACGGACCGCGCCGGTGAAGGCCCCGGCCTCATGGCCGAACAGCTCCGTTTCGATCAGTGTTTCGGCCAGGGCGGCGCAATTCAGGGCGACCATCGGCCGGGCCCAGCGACCGGAGAGATAGTGCAGGCGCTGGGCGATGAGTTCCTTGCCGGTGCCGCGTTCGCCGATGACCAGCACGGGGCGGTCCAGCGGCGCCACCGCCGAGGCCTGCTCCATGACCTCAAGGAATGCCGGCGACTGGCCGATGAGCGGGGACAGTCCGGAGATCGGTTGAGCCATTGACGAATAGTGTCATATTCTGACTATTTTCGTCAAACCTTCACTAAAGGCGTGGATCGCCCCTCCGCCGCCGACGGCCAGTCCCGAAAAATACCGTTATATAACAAACAATTACGTCTCAGGCCCGGACTGGCATGGCGCGTGCTCCGCTGTGCCGGACAGTCAGGCGGGCAACGCGCCCGCGGTCGCGGAGGAGGACCAGCAGCATGGGTGTGTTTTCTCGGCTCGCCGATATCGTCAATTCCAACATCAACTCGATCCTCGACCGCGCCGAGGATCCGGAAAAGATCGTCCGCCTCATCATTCAGGAGATGGAGGAGACCCTGGTCGAGGTTCGCGCGACCGCGGCGCGGTCCATCGCCGAGAAGAAGGACATCGAGCGCCAGCTCAAGCGCTGCCGCAACGCCCAGTCGGGCTGGCAGGACAAGGCGGAACTGGCGATGCGCAAGGGCCGCGAGGATCTGGCCAAGGCGGCGCTCATCGAGAAGGCGAAGTTGAGCGAGGCCGCGCAGGCGATGGAGGAGGATCTGGCCGCCCTGGAAGCGGCGCTGGGCCAGGGCGAGGCCGACATCGGCAAGCTCGAGGCCAAGCTGCAGGAGGCGAAGACCCGGCAAAAGGCGATGCAGGCCCGTCAGGAAACGGCGAACAACCGGCTGCGCACCCGCCGGGCCATCTATGACCGCCGCGTCGAGGACGCGCTGATGCGCTTCGAGAGCGTCGAGCGGCGGATCGACCGGACCGAAAGCGTGATCGAGGCCTACGAGATGGGCCGGCCGAAGTCGACGGCCGAGCAGTTGGCCGAGCTCGAAGCCGACGCCGCCATCGAGGACGAGCTCGCCGCGCTCAAGGCCCGCCTGCACAACAGTACTGCTTCGGGAGAGCGGGCCTGATGGCGGACGGCCGGGATCTGCGGCGGCGGGGCCTGCGAAGATGATGGAGTATCTGCATCTGCCCCTCATCCTCTTTCTGGTGATCGTCGCGCCGGTCTGAATCGTCAGCCACTACATGACCCGCTGGCGAACCGCGAAGATCCTCTCCGCCGAGGATGAGAAGATGCTGGCCGAGCTTTGGGAACTGGCGCCCCGGCTGGAGAGCCGGATCAACAACCTGGAGAGGATCCTCGACGCCGAGGTTCCGGACTGGAGACAACAGACATGACAACCGCTCTGGAAGACCGTGACGCCGGAAGCTTCGGCAAACTGTACCGCAGCGCCGACGGCCGGATCCTGTTCGGCGTCTGCGCCGGCCTCGCCGACTACTTCGGGGTCGAGCGCTGGATCGTCCGCGTGTTCTGGTTCTTCGGCCTGCTGATCCTGCCGCCGCCGACGATCGTGGCCTACCTCGTCCTCGCCATGCTGCTGCCGAAGGCGCCGGCGCGGCGATACGCCAGTGCGGGCGAAGCCGACTTCTGGCAGGGCGTCCGCATCGATCCATCGCGCTCTTTCGGCGAGCTCCGCCATCGCTTCCGCGAGCTCGAACGCAAGCTGCGACGCGCCGAAGCGTTCGTGACCTCCAAGCGCTACCGCGTGCAGCGCGAAATCGACGACCTGGACCGCTAGACCGCGGGATCTTTAAGAGCCGCCGCCGGAGGGGACCGTCCACCGGCGGCGGCGCGCCCCGCCCTATTGCAGCTTTGCCTCTCGTGGCCAGAAGCGAAGTTGACGTGCGGTCTCTATGAAGCCGTCCGCATCGGCCGCCGCCTCCAACCGGACAAAGCCATCGTCCATGTCTGCGGCGACGCCGGCCTTCTCGAACAGGGCCATCGCCGCCGCGTTGTAGGCGATGAACTTGCAGTGCGCGAAGGCGTCGGTGACGAAGTCCTTCGCCGCCGGACTCTTGCCCAGCATGGTCGCGCCCTCGGGCGACAGCAGCACGGCGACGGCGTCGTAGAGCACGGATGGGCCGCCGTCGACCTTCTGGTCGCCTTCGATCAGCGTTCCGTCATCGGCTTTCACCCCGCCGATCATCGGCGCGACGATCTCGACCAGCGCGCCTTCATCCTTCGCGGCCGCCTTGAGGCCCTCGACCAGGTCGCCGCTGACCCCGTCGCTGACGAGCACGCCGAGCTTGCGCCCTTTGAAGCTCTTCGGCCCGTTGCCGACGATCGACAGCGCCGGCGAGGCGGCGAGGTCGGTACGGGTCGGTTGCGCCGCATCGGCGGCGGCCGGCATTTCCTTCAGCCGGAGGCCGGTCGCCACGGTCTTGGCCAGATCGGCATCGACATTCAGCAGGTGGGAGACGACACGGGCGCGGATCGCCGGCGTCTCGACCTTCGACAGCTCGAACGTGAAGGCCGAGGCGATGTGCTCCTGCTCGCCCTTGGTCTGCGAGATGTAGAACTGCCTCGCCTGGCTGTAGTGGTCGGCGAAGCTCTCCGCACGCAGCCGCCGCTTCTCGCCCGAGAGGCTTTCCGGGTACGAGCGGAATCCTGTCTCCGGCGCCTCGCGCGGACCGCCGGCGGCGCCGCCCCATGAATTCGGCTCGTAGTTGGCCCGACCCTTCGGGTTGTGGAAGGCCATGTGGCCGTCCTGCTGGAAATGATGGAATGGGCAGCGCGGGGCGTTGATCGGAAGGTGGGTGAAGTTCGGGCTGCCGAGCCGCTTGAGCTGGGTGTCAAGGTAGGAGAAGTTGCGGCCCTGCAGCAGCGGGTCGTTGGTAAAGTCGATTCCCGGCGGCACATTGCCGGTGTGGAACGCGACCTGCTCGGTTTCGGCAAAGAAGTTGTCGACGTTGCGGTCGAGAACGAGGCGGCCGACGATGCGGACGGGCACCTCCTCTTCCGGGATGATCTTGGTCGCATCGAGCACGTCGAAGGCGAAGCGGTCGGCGAAATCGTCGTCGAAGAGCTGAACCCCCATCTCCCACTCCGGGTAGTCGCCCATCGCGATCGATGTCCACAGGTCGCGGCGATGGAAATCGGGGTCGGCGCCGTTGATCTTGACCGCCTCGTTCCAGACCACCGATTGCAGGCCGAGCTTGGGCTTCCAGTGGAACTTGACGAATGTCGACTTGCCGTCGGCGTTGACGAGGCGGAAGGTGTGGACGCCGAAGCCCTCCATGAAGCGGAACGAGCGCGGGATCGTCCGGTCGGACATGATCCACAGCACCATGTTGAAGGATTCCGGCATCAGGGAAATGAAGTCCCAGAAATTGTCGTGCGCCGTCTGCGCCTGGGGGAAACCGCGGTCCGGCGCCTCCTTGGCGGCGTGAATCAGGTCCGGGAACTTGATCGCGTCCTGGATGAAGAATATCGGGATGTTGTTGCCGACGATGTCCCAGTTGCCCTCCCTGGTGTACAGCTTGACCGCGAACCCGCGGACGTCGCGGGCGAGGTCCACCGATCCTTTGTTGCCGGCCACGGTCGAGAAGCGGACAAACGCCTCGGTCTTCTCGCCGGCGCGCTGGAAGATGTCGGCGCTGGTGATGTCGGAGAGCGCCTCGTAGGTCTCGAAGAAACCGTGAGCGCCGAAGCCGCGGGCGTGCACGACCCGCTCGGGGATTCGCTCGTGGTCGAAGTGGAAAATCTTCTCGCGGAGGAGGTGGTCCTCCATCAGGGTCGGCCCGCGGGGGCCGGCCTTCAGCGAGTTCTGGTCGTCGCTGATCGGCGCGCCCTGCTGACTGGTCATCACGGGGACGTCGCCGCCGGCGACCTGGTGGGTCTCACCGCCCTGGCCGCGCCTTACCTTTTGCTCGCCCAGTTCCACATTCGCATGCCCGTCGCCCGTTTTCGATCCACGCAAAGCCATCAGCAGTCCCTCGGTCTTGATATGCAGGAGCCGGCGCGGTCGTCGCGCCTGCGCCGACGCATCGCCCGGTTGTTTATGACTAACGCGGCGTGTTGGTTGCGGTTCCTCGCCCGAGAAGCGGATTGTTACGGCCCCCGGCGAAATGCATGCTTGCGCTTTATGCAGTTCTTACTACAGATTATCTCTGTAGTGAAATTCCGGGTAAGAAAGGTATAATGGATCCTCGTTCCAATCCTTACGCTCCAGGTGCTGGCTTTCCGCCTCCGGAGCTTGCCGGTCGCGACAATCTCGTCGAACGCGCAGCCATAGCTGTTGACCGGATCAGAGCGGGACGCCCGGCGCGCAGCCTGATCCTTTACGGTCTCCGCGGGGTCGGAAAGACGGTTCTACTCAACAAGATCAGACTTGGTGCTGAAGCGCGTGGCTTCGCCTCTGTCATTGGTGCCGCTCTTCGGAGGATTCATGCAACGAACCCTGCGTTCGACGGGCGACGCTGCTCGTTGATCTGGTTCTGAGGGAAAGACCCACCCGTTCTTGACGACATCAGGCTGCGGGAGATGCGCTGGAAGGCTGTAGTTCAGTGCGCTGCGGCCCCCTCCTCTTCGGCGCCGGATGGCAGCGGCGCTTCCGGGTCCGCGATCCACGCGGCGATGTCTTTCAGAACGGTCTCGGCCTGGAGATCGCGGGTCAGCATGTGGTAGCCGTCGGGGTAGGCGACGACGCGCTGGCGCCCCCCCGGCCCTGCGCCGGCCGCGTCCGGCAGCCGCGACACCATCTCGCGCACCGCCGCCGGCGGGATCAGCTCGTCGCGCTCGCCGTAGAGGATCAGCGCCGGCGCCCGCACCGAGGGGGCCGACGCCATGGCCCGGTCCATCAGGTTGACGAGGCCGTAGACGGCGTCGACCCGGCTCTGCTTGATGACCAGCGGATCGCGGCCCAGCGCGCGCAGCATCTCGATGTTGTCCGACGGTTTGATCCCGAGGCTGCGGCCGCTCACCTGGCCGCCGGGCAAGGTATGGACCGCAAGCCACAGCGCGGTCGTCTGGTACCACGGCATCGACGCCCGGCCCCAGACCGCGGGGGCGACGAGGATGACCCCGTCCACCCGGGGCGGCTGCGGATCGGCCATGGCCGTCATGATGACGGCGGCGCCCATGCTCTCGCCGAGGAGATAAAGCGGCACGCCGGGATGGCGCTCGCGCGCTGCGTGAACCGCCGCTTTGAGATCGTCGACGAGCGCCGCCTCCCCCGGCCACAACCCGGGATGAGGCGCCGCGCCGAAGCCGCGCTGGTCGTAGGCGTAGGACTGGATGCCGCGCGCGGCGAAAAAGGATCCGGCGGCGGCGAAGAAATTGCGATAGTCGTTGAAGCCGTGCAGGGCGATGAGGATCGCCCGCGGCGCTTGTCCGTCAGCCGGTCGCCAGATTCGGAGCGGCAGCCTGGCACCGTCGCGCGCGATCAGCCCCGCCTCGGCGATGCCGGGCGCCGCGACCGCGGGCCCGGACAACGCCACCACCGGGCTGCAGGCCACGGCAAGCATTGCAACCACGAGCAGCGCCCAGCCCGCCGGCCAGCCGGGCCGGACGCGGACGGAGCGGCGCGAACGCGGCGGGGGATGACGCCGGCTCACGGATCGATGCGTCCGCCGGCGTCGGCGATCGGGAGCGGCGCGACCGGCTCGGCGTCCGCGCCCGCGTCCGGCTCGTTCGTAAGCTGGAGGAATATGTCCTCGAGTTCGGTTTCGCGGGTCGTCACCTCGCCGATGTCCAGGCCCGCCGCGCGCACCGCGGCCAGGATCTCGCCGGCGGCGATCTGGCTTGGCGGATACTGAAAGCTCAGGCGCCCCGGCCGCTCGACCACGACGTTGAAGCGCTCGAGGCCGGGCGGGACGCTCGTCACGGCTTCGCCGCCGGCGCCCGCGACCGATATGGCGAGCTGCTTGGCGTCGATCCGGCGAAGCAGATCCTCGGTTCGTTCATTCGCGATCAGCCGGCCGTGGTTGATGATGGCGATGCGATCGCACAGCGCCTGCGCCTCCTCCAGATAATGCGTGGTCAGAAGAATCGTCGTCCCCTGGGCGCGGAGGCGGCGGAGATAGATCCAAAGCTGATGGCGCAACTCGACATCGACGCCGGCGGTCGGCTCATCGAGGACGAGCACGGGAGGCGAGTGAACCATCGCCTTGGCGACCAGCAGCCGCCGGCGCATCCCGCC
>JAEULH010000094.1 GCA_016793925.1 Rhodospirillales bacterium
GCGGGAAAGCTGAACCGCAGCGCCGTGGCGGCGATGTTTGCGTGATCTCGAGGACCTGGGCTCGTCCTCGGCAATGCCGCCGGCGGGCTGGCGGCCACCTGCCCGCATTGCGCGGCGGATGACTCCGGCCAGACGCAGAGCCGCCGGCATCGCTACGATTACATCGACATTCCGCCGATCGCGCCGGTGGTGACGCGGATCGAGCTGTTCGGCGGGCGCTGCGCCCGCTGTGGCCGGCGCTTCCGCGCCTCGGCGCCGGCCGGCATGACGCCGGGAAGCCCGTTCGGCGCCGGTAGTGTCCACGTGAATGGGGGCGATAAATGACGTTTGGAGTTAGAATTGCCATTATTGTCGCCTGTTCCGTCCCCTGTCCGGCCCTAGCCGCTCCTTGGACAACGCAGCTCGAGGAGCCACCTTCTCTCACCAACCCTCTGGTCGTAGAGAGCGTGTGTCCCGAGGATCCGCGGTGGCCAACAGCCGAGCAGGGGGCCGGACGGGACATCCGCATCACCCTCCCGCGCGACCGCGTCTGCCAACCGAAGGAGGATGCCGACGGCCGCCTTGTTTCTGAGCTCGGCGGCACGCCCGAGAACCCGGCGCACAACATCTGGGTGACGGGCGGCAAGGTCGTGAACGTCCACGGCCAGGGCAACCTGAAGACCGACAAGGGGTCAGCCTTGCTGCGGTTCCGCAATGTCGCTGGCGGCAAGGTCATGGTCGAGGGCGTCCACTTCGATGGGCGCGGCACGTGCGAAGACCTCGTCAACATGGTCGAGATCGGGCCGGATGTCCGTTTTGTATTTCAGAACATCTACGCCGAGGGCGCGGGTCACTGTGGCAAGGGCGGGACGCATGGCGACTTCATCCAGAACCAGGGCTGGGGCAAGCCCGTGCCATTCACTCAGCCGGAGGTGAAGGTCGAGAACGCCACGGTGCGGGTTCTCGGCCAGGGCACGTTCCTGTCGCCGAGGAACACGGGCCACGGCGTGAGCAGGCTCGTCCTCGACCATGTCACCTTTGTTGCCGAGGATCGCCTTCAGAACCCTGACCGAAAGAAGGGCATCGGCTGGGTGATGGTCTGGCAGGATCCGAACACTCCGGGGGCGATGCTTCCTCGAGGCGGCGTCAGGCTGCTCGACGTCCACATCGACAGGAACGGAAAATCAGTCCCCTACCCGTCCTGGCCAACGCCCATCGGGGAGAGGAACGGATGCGCTCGCTACGGGCCTGGATCCGGCGTCACCGAGGGAACCTGGTGCTGGGGACGGCCTAAGGATGGCCTTCCCGTAGATCCCGACATGGTTGGCCTGTCTTACGACAGGTCGGCGTTTCTGGGGCTTCGTGTAGGCACACAGGGTCCGTCTGATCGGTTCCGACGACGGGTCGTGGACTTCACCATACCGGAGCCACGAGCGCGGGCGCTCCGCGACAAGCTTGAGGAGAATCAGAGAAAATGATCAGGACGGGCCGCGGAAGACCGGAAACCTCAACGGCGGGTCTGCCGTCATATCGGTAGGATCGCTTCATCACCGCGGCCCGTGGCGCGGCATCGAGGCGGTCGAGTTCGCGACGCTCGAACGTGTCCAATCTCCGACACTCCTCAGTCCTTCGAGCGCATCACCCCGTTACAGTTCGACAACCCACCGGATTTGCACGGGGGATGAACCGCTCATGCTCGCTTGGTCGCGTCGGCGCGCTCCTGGCGTGGATCAGCCCTTGAGTGCGTCCAGGGCACGTTCGGTCAGCCGGGTGCGCCACAATGGCTTGAGGTACTCGCGGTAGTTCCTTGCGGCTTGGCGCGTCCACTCCGGCAGCTCCACCGGATGGAACGTCGTTTCCAGCACGTGCGTCTGGCTGCGCGTACCCGCCGCCTGGATCGCCAGGGTGAGCTCGGTCATATGCAACGTGAAGTCATGCGAAGGATAATGCGGGCGCCCGGAGGAAATGGCTGCGGCGAGATCGCCGATGCCGACGCACTTGTCCTGCCGGTTGAGCTCCGCCTGCTTGATCTGCGCGAGACGTCCTCGGACGTCCCACCAGGAGACGCGTCCCGCCCGGCGAGAACCGTTGGCCTGGGCGGGAACCAGCGGCAGCTCTCGCGGAGCCACGCCGAACACCCACTGCAGCATCGGGCTGTTTCGTACCACTTTCAGATGTTTGGTCTTCACCGACAGCTTGCTGAAGAGATCCAGATAAACTGGGCATTTGTAGTCGCCGTAAGTTTCTGTCGTCAGGATGCCCCGGTCGCCGATAATCCGCATCCTCAAGTCGTTGGCACCGTTGATCGAGCAGGTGACCCGGCCGGCGACGCCGGAATGGAAATCCATGACCGCCACCGAAAAATCGGGCGTATCGGCGGGATCCAGCGGCGCATCGGTCTTGTCCGGCATCACGACCTTCGAGAATGCGGTGACGGTTTTCACCGGCCCGAACATCGCGCACATCCAACTGAGATGGTAGGCGACGTGCTCGTAGGTGCAGCCCATCTCGAATTCCTTGACGAACGGGAAGAACGCACCGGTCACCGACCGCGTCGAATTCTCGTCCAAGTAGGGGAAGGAGCAGCCTGGCTCGGGCTGGCATGTCGAAACTTCGCCCAGCATGTAGCAAGGGTCGGCGTCGAATTCGGCGTAGACCATGCGGGCGCGGCCAATGGCACCGTCCAGCATTGCCTTCCACATGGTCTGGGACGTCGCGCCGAGGACGTTGGAGGGGGCGCAGGACACCCTGAGGCCCCGGCTCTCGGCAAGATCGATCAGCTCCCGCGCCTGATCCATCCGCGTAACCAGCGGCTTCTCCGAGTAGACGTGCTTTCCGGCTTCGAGAGCCGCCTTCGACACCTCGTAGTGCGTCCTGATCGGGGTGAAGTTGGCGACGATGTCGATTTCCGGATCAGCCAGCAACGCCGCGTTGTCCGTATAGGCCTTAAGCCCGTAGTGACGGGTGACCGCGTCGACCCGCTTCGGGTCGATGTCCGACACACCGGCGATCACCAACTCCGGGTGATTTCCCCAGGTCGGCATGTACTTGTCGAAGACGTAACCACAGCCGATGATTCCAACTTTCACTTCAATTTCCCCCCCCTACCAGTTCGCTTTGGCCTTGTCGATGATCGCCATGATTTCCAGGCTTTGATCGAGCGGCATGAGTTCGCTCTCCGTGGCGCCGGCGGCGACCCCCTGCATCAATGCATCCGCCTCGTGGCTGAAGCCGTTGCCGCGGTAATGGCCGATAACGGCTTTGCCGGAAGCGCTGCGCAGCGCCCGGATCACCGGGTCCGCGCGTTGCTTCAGGTTCTGACCAAGGCCGGCCGCCAGCCTGCGTTGCAGCTTGCCCATGGTCTTGTTGCCGCCCGCGCCGGTGTTTTCGGGGTGGTAGGTGAATCGCGCGGCCGGCGGCCGGGCGATCGGGCTCAACAGGTGCAGCAGGCCCTTTGTGCCGTAGATGAGCACGTCGTTGGAGCCCGTGGTGCGGTTGCTGGCGCGGATGGTGGAGATCGACCCGTCCTCATGCCTGAGCACGAGGGCGCAGTCCTCGTCGACGCCGGTGCTGCCGATCCGGGCCATCGAGCTCACTTCGGTCACGGGGCCGAGAAACAGCCGGGCGAGCGAGGCGGCGTAGACGCCCTTGTGCATCAACGTTCCGCCGCCGCGGGCCGGGTCGAAGTTGCTGAGAGAGACATCGGGCCGGCTGGGCCCACAGAATTCGCCCCGGAAGGCGCGGACCTCGCCGATCTCGCCGGCGACGAGTCGGGCGTGTGCAGCGCGGATCAGCGGTTGGAAGCGGGTCCACATCCCCTCCACGCAGAACACGCCATTCGCGCGTGCAGCCTGGATGATCCTGGCGGCCGCCGGGGCGTCCAGAGCGATCGGCTTCTCGATCAGCACCGGCTTGCCTGCGGCGATGCCGGCCAGGGCGTGCGTCTCGTGCGCGGAAGGCGGAGTGGCGATATAAAGCGCATCGACGTCGGAAGAGGCTGCGGCCGCCTCGTAGCTCGATGCGACCACCGGAACGCCGAAATCCTTGGCAAAGCGCTCGGCGTTTGACCTGGTCCGTGAGGCGACGACAGTTGCCGCTGCGGGGGTCGAGCAGGCTTGAAGACCAAGCAGAAAGGCTTGTGAAACGGAGCCTGTGCCAAGGATCCCCCAACGGAACGTCGCCACGCCTAGACCTCCACCTCAGTAGATGTTTCGCTATCGGTTTACGGACGACAACGAAGCCGAGCAGCGACCGGAAGGCGACGCGCTCCGCACGCCGCATTCCAAACCTTGCTGGGCATCGCCATCGCCGTCAAACCGGCGACCTACACCATGCTGATCGTGTCGGAAGCAAAGGCTTAGGCACCCGACGGATCCGGGTTGCGCTGGCTTACCCGCTCCTCCGGCGTCCAACGCAAAAACAGCCGAGTGTTTGATAACCACTTCGGCAATTTCGACGCCAACGAAGTTGACGAAACGCGTCACGCGCTGCACAGGAACCGGAAAACAGTAGAATGCGCCGGCGATGGCCTCAACATCGCGCTCACGTAGCGATGCCCGCACAGTCTTTGCATCAGATGCCGTGATTTCACGCATATGCCCCCTGAGATAATACGCAACAACATAACTATTGCTGATACTAGCTATAAAACGCCAAATAGATGTTTGTTGATTATGACGCTGCTAGCCATGATATCTTTATATCTACCCTCTCTGAGCACCACACCCTCAACAGGGTACCCAATAGCGCCGCATGAGGAAAAATTCTAGGGGGCGTTTTCGCCCTCTACGGGGAAAATGCGTCGCACCAATAATCATAAGCGACATGAGCCCGCAGCATGAGGCCCAGACTGCCTGCGGGAGGGTTTGCAGGCGGGCAAACATGGCCGAGAGAACCTGTTCGCAATTCGATGTCACGCCGACCCATCAGGAGAAGCACGATGAGCAAACTCAAAGAGATGTCGATCCGCCGCGCCGAGGCGCACGCCCAGCTTCTGGCACTCGACTCCAAGGTCTACAAGGCCTTCCTCGACATGGAGCGGGCGGCCTTCTCCAACGGCGAGTTGACGAAGCAATTCAAGGAGCTGATCGCCATCGGCATTTCCGTGGTGATCAACTGTGAGTCCTGTATGCAGTGGCACATCGAGCAGGCGGCCAAGGCCGGTGCGTCGAAGCGGCAAGTCTTCGAGGCCGTCGAGGTCGGCATCGAGATGGGTGGTGGACCGGCAACCGCGCATGCGCGCTTCGCCCTTGATGTCATGGCGGATGTTTTTCCGGCGTAGCCGCAAGGTGGCCAGGCTGGTCACGCCAGTTCCGCAGCATCAGCCGTCTACCCGCCATGACCGACCGTTGCGGCGGTTGCCGTTACCCTCGCCGGCGTCGAGACGGGGTTGCCGCCCATGCGGCGGTCCCGCCGATCAAGACAGGCCCGCCGCGGCTCACTTCTTTCGCCCGGTCTTGCTACGCCGCGAGGCCGCGGAGGTCCTCCTCGACAGTGCCGATCGGCTGAACGGCAAACTTTTCGACGAGGATCTTCAGCACCGCGGGCGTCAGAAAGGCCGGGAGTTTCGGGCCGATCCGAATGTTGCGGATGCCGAGATGCAAGAGCGTCAGCAGGACGAGAACCGCCTTCTGCTCGTACCAGGAGATGACCAGAGAAAGCGGAAGGTCGTTGACGCCGACCGCGAAGGCGTCCGCCAACGCCGATGCCACCCGGATCGCCGAGAACGCGTCGTTGCACTGCCCCATGTCGAGCAATCGCGGCAATCCCGCCACCTCGCCGAGATCGCTGCCGATGACGCGGAACTTGCCGCAGCCGAGCGTCAGCACCATCCAGTCAGCGGGCATCGTCTCGGCCAGCTCGGTGTAGTAGTTGCGCCCGACTTCCGCGCCGTCGCAGCCGCCGATGAGAACGAACCGCTTGATGGCGCCGCTGCGAACCGCATCGATCACCCGGTCGGCGATCGACAGCACCGCGCCGTGCGCAAAACCGACGACGTGCCGGCGATCTTCCGAGGCGGCGGCAAAACCGCGAGCGCGCAGCGCAGCGTCGATCACCGGCCGAAAATCCCGGTCGGTGACGTGGGGAATGCCGGGCCAGGCGACGAGGCCGCAGGTGAACAGCCGGTCGCGATACTCGGGCTGTGGCTGCTGCAGGCAGTTGGTGGTCATCAGGATGGAACCGGGGAACGCGGCGAACTCCGACTTCTGCCGCATCCAGGCGCCACCGTAATGGCCAACGAGGTGCGGATGGCGGTTCAGCTCGGGATAGCCGTGCGCCGGCAGCATTTCGCCGTGAGTGTAGACGTCGACGCCGGTTCCCGCCGTCTGCTCCAGCAGGACCTGCAGGTCGCGGAGATCGTGGCCCGAGACGAGGATGGCCTTGCCCGGGCGGTGGCCCATCAGCACCGCCGTCGGCTGTGGCACGCCGAAGCTGCCGGTGTGCGCAGCATCGAGCAACTCGAGCACACGGAGCCCGACGGCGCCGCATTGCAGATTGAGAGCAAGCAGCGTTGCGAGGTCCGGCGCCGGCGCGGTCAGCGCATCGAGCGCTTCATGCAGGAACGCGGAGATGGAGTCGTCCTCGCGGCCAAGGATTCGCGCATGCACAGCGTAGGCGGCGGCCCCCTTCAGTCCATAGGTCAGCAGTTCCTGCAGGCCGGCGACGTCGGCGCCGAGGGCAGCGATACGCCGGTCGATCGCAACCTCGCGTCCCTGCGCCAGCAGGCCCTGGTGGTCGTCCGCCGGCTCCCAGCCGGCCGGCTCTGCGAGCTCTTCCGAACTGCCCGTCTGCGCGCAGGCCAGAGCATAGAGGTCGCGGGCCCGGTCGCGCATCAGGGCCGCTCGGCGGACGAGGTCGTCGAGACGCTGCGGGTCGAAGTTGACGTTGGTGACGGTGGCAAACAGCGCGTCCATCGTGAACGCATCGATCTCGGCATCGCGTGCGCCAAGCTGACGGGCGCGATGCGCGTACATGGCGATCGCCTTGGTGGCGTACAGGAGAAGATCCTGCAGCGTTGCCGTCTCATCCGTCTTGCCGCAGACGCCGATCGTCCTGCAGCCGACGCCGTGTGCCGTCTGTTCACACTGGTAGCAAAACACCGATTGCGCTCCCTCTGGTTGGTTGGCGACCGTGCCCTCCGCGGCACGGCGGGCGGTCAGCGGCCGGATTGCCGCCGGGCGTAATCGACGGTCACGAAGTCCATCGTGTTGCGATGGTCGATGAACCAGGCGGGACCGCCGTGCCGACCGAAATCGCGAGCCGACTCCAACCGTCCGGCGGCGATGTCGGCGGCGATACTGTCCAGGAGGCTGAGCACCCGCACGTGCTCGCCTTCGTGACAGGCGCGCGCTGGAAAGCCGGTCGCCCGCATCAGCGCGTTCTCGCGCTCGAAGTGTTCGCGCATGTGGGTGACGAACGCACCGAACAGCGCCGGCAGGGCGGGGTCGTCCGCCGCGGCGATCCGCATCATCGCCTCCACGGCATGGCGATGATCGCAATCGATGTCGTCGTTTCCAAGAGCAAGGTCTTCGGTCCAGCTCAGCATCATGGAAGTCCTTTCCGGATCAGCGACGGGAGAATGGGCTCCGGCCGATCTCTGCGCCTTGACCGGGGTCAAATGGCGCGGAAGATGACGGACGTCGGCGAAGGGCCGGCGCGCAGAAAGGATCGAAGATGGCCTGCGACTGGGCAGCACCGCTCGGCCTGTCGGTCTCGGAGCAGACGGCCCTGCAGCAGGCGCCGCTGTTCCAAGGGCTGGGCGATGATGCGCTGGGCCAACTGCTGACCGGCGCTACCGTCGCCCCGCTTTTGCAAGGACAGCCCCTGTTTCTGCAGGACGAACCGGCGAAACGCCTCTTTCTGCTGTTGACCGGCTGGGTCCGGCTCTACCGGCTGGGGCACGACGGGACCGAGGCGATCGTCGGCGTCGTCGCCGCCGGCGAGACGTTCGCCGAGGCTGCGTCGTTCGCCGACGCCGTCTATCCCGTGTGCGCCGATGCCATCGCGCCGTCGCGGGTGCTGTGTCTCGCCAAATCGGCGTTCGAACGTGCCATCGCCGCCGACGGGACGATCGCGCTGCGGATGCTGGGTTCACTCTCCCACCGCCTGCGGCGGCTGGTGGTGCAAATCGAGCATCTGCAGGTGAAATCGGCACCGCAGCGGTTGGCCTCTTTCCTGGTTGGCCTGTCCCCGGCGCGTACCGGTGGCGTGACGCTTACTCTCTCGCTGCCGAAGGCGCTGATTGCGCAACGTCTCGGCATGCGTCCGGAAACGCTCTCTCGTGCCTTCGCCACGCTCCGGAAGCTGGGCGTCAGCCAGCGGGGAAGCGAGGTCACCATTGCCGACCTGGGAACGCTCGCCGGCTTCGCCGACACGGACGGACGCTCCGGCTGCTGCTAATGCGACGTGAGGGTCAGGAGCTGCGCCGCGATCTGATGGAAATCGTCGACGACCGGCATATTCGCCCCGGTCAATCAACCCCTTCAACAGGGAGCAAGGACAACCCTGAGTGCAACCCAGATCAGACGCCGGATGCTCACTCCGTCCGCGGGGCGGAGTGAGCGAGCTGCCCGGATCCATGATGGCGTGCACCCACTCCATCCCGACGCTGCGAAAGAGCCTCGCCATCGAACTCGCGCAACGACCTCACCGATGTCCCCGCTGCGCAAGAACCAAGGTCACCGGGGGCAGGCCGACACCTTTATGACGCAGCAAGACCAGGCGGGTAACCAGGTACAGCGCTTGCGCTAACGTCGTCGAATAACCGTTGGATTGACGGATATGGATGGCGCTTATAAAATGCGCCAAAGCGCATATGAGAATATGGTGACACGCGTGAATGTCTCGCAGGTCTTGTCGGCGTTATCGGAGCCCATCCGCATGTACGCCATGCAAATTTTTTGGGATGGCGGCGAGCACTGCGTCTGCGAACTGATGGATCGGTTGCACGCAACGCAATCGAGGATGTCGCGTCACATGGCCGCGCTTAAGGCTGCGGGCCTGGTCATCGACCGGCGCGACGCACAATGGGTGCGCTACCGGTGCAACCCTGATCTCCCTCAGGAAATCGCGCGGATTGTCGAGGCCGTTGTCGCGGCAATTGAGAATAACAAAAGAGCTGCTGTATGAGTATCGAGACACTGGCCGCAGGCGAAAGCAACCGCAGAGACGTATCCACCTGGATCTGGTCTGTCGGGCTGGGCGTCGCTCTCGTCGTGTGGGGTCTTATCTACAGTCAGCTCATGCCAGCTTCCGAATGGCTCGTTTCGCTTTTCCCGGGCCTTCGGCAAAGCCATCGCGGCGAAGCGCTCGCATTCTTCTTCTACGACACCCCGAAAGTCATTCTGCTGCTGACCCTCGTCGTGTTCGCGATGGGAGTCGTGCGCAGCTACTTCTCTCCAGAGAAAACGCGCGCGCTGCTCTCGGGCAGGCGTCAGGGTGCGGGCAATGTCATGGCGGCAGCGCTCGGCATCGTCACACCCTTTTGTTCCTGCTCGGCCGTTCCCCTGTTTATCGGCTTCGTCTCGGCCGGCGTGCCGCTTGGCGTAACCTTTTCGTTTCTCATCGCCGCTCCGATGGTCAACGAGATTGCGCTTGGCCTTCTTTTCGGCCTTGTCGGCTGGCAAGTGGCGCTCACCTATCTCGGGTTTGGACTTGGCGTTGCCATTGTCGCCGGGTGGGTAATCGGGAAGGCCCATCTTGAAGATTGGCTTCAGGACTGGGTCAAGGAGATCCACACGAACGGCACCGCTGCCTTTCCGAGCGAAAAACCTGCTTTCGTCGATCGGATCAAATTCGGCGTCGAAGCGGTCAAGGATATCGTCGGGAAAGTCTGGATTTGGGTTATCGTTGGTATCGCTGTCGGAGCCCTGATCCACGGCTACGTGCCGGCCGAGCTGATGGCCGAGATCATGGGCGCAGACGCATGGTGGTCGGTGCCGGCCGCGGTCCTGATCGGCATTCCGATCTACTCCAACGCGGCTGGCGTCATCCCGATCGTTGAGGCGCTGATTGGCAAAGGGGCTGCTCTCGGTACAACGCTGGCCTTCATGATGTCGGTGATCGCGCTGTCATTGCCCGAGATGATCATTCTGCGGAAGGTTCTGACGCTCCGGCTGATTGGCGTGTTCATCGGCGTGGTCGGTTCCGGCATCCTCGCCGTTGGGTTTCTTTTCAACGTGATATTCCACTGATGCCGAGAGAATGGTCGATGAAAGATATCAAAGTATTGGGTCCCGGCTGTAAACGGTGCGAAGCGGCAGAGGCCATGGTGAAGGATGCGGCCTCCAGGCTCGGGATCGATGTCAAAATCGACAAGGTGACCGATTACGCCGAGATTGCGAAGTTCGGCATCGCCTCGACGCCGGGCATCGTCATCGATGGAAAGGTTGTCCACGCGGGCGGGCTTCCAAAAGCCGAAGCGCTGGAAAAGTGGCTGCGGGCATGACACCGGGATCTGCGATCTTCGCGGTACGACTACATTCTCAAAGGATCAGAGACCGATCTCTCTCCTGCTACACGAGCAGGAAGCGCTTGTACTCGATCTCCGACGCTCTCGTCACCTCGGCATTGGGCTCCGGACCCATAAATAGGATTGAACGAACCCGCTGTCGCGGGATTGGGGTGATCGGTTAGTGGGGACAGCTTCCGTCTGAGAGGATTGCGGTTTGTTGAAGCGCGATCCTCAGGACAGGAGCACCCCGATGGCCGAGATGAGCCCTTTGCGCCGCC
>JAEULH010000118.1 GCA_016793925.1 Rhodospirillales bacterium
CAGGATCGAGTCCTTGCCCTGAAACAGCCGGGCGTTGGTGAGCCCGCCGTTCGACTGCATGAACATCAGCCGGACATCGCCCAAGGCACCGGCGACGGCGTCGACGTAGCGGCGCAGGATCGGCGACAGGTAGGCGTCGACTACGGTGGTGTCGCCGCGCGAAACGAGCTTCATCAGCGGGCTGACCTGGTGGGAGACGGAGATCTGGGTAAAGCCGATCTCTGCCGCGAGCGCAGCCAGCCGCTCCTCGTGGGCCGGATAGCGATAGCCGTGCATCAGCACGATGGCGATGGCGCGGATCCCGGCGCCGTGGGCGTCGGCGAAGGCGACACGGGCCGCGGCCTCGTCCAGCGGCGCAAGCGTCGCGCCGGCGGCGTCGATCCGCTCGTCGATCTCGCACACCCTCTCGTAGAGAAGCTCGGGCAGAACGATATGGCGATCGAACAGCTTCGGGCGGTTCTGGTAGCCGATGCGCAGCGCGTCGCGAAAACCCCGGGTAATCGCCAGCAGCACCCGGTCGCCCTTGCGTTCGAGCAGGGCATTGGTCGCAACCGTCGTGCCCATCTTGACCGCCTCGATGGCGTCGGCGGTGACCGGCTCGTCGCGGTCCAGGGAGAGGACGTCGCGGATGCCCTGGATGGCCGCGTCGGGATAGCGTTCGGGGTTCTCCGAGAGCAGCTTGGCGGTGACGATGGCGCCGTCCGGGCGGCGGGCGACCACGTCGGTGAAGGTTCCGCCGCGATCGATCCAGAACTGCCAGCCGGTCGTGATCGGTTCGCTCATGTCGCCGCGTCAGAGCTTCGCCATCGCGCGCATCCTCCTTGGCTGAAGCCTAGACGCTTTCCGCCCGCCTGCACAGGGGGCCGATCATTGTCCGCATGGGGCTGGATCTCGTGCGGCGACGATCAGGCAGGCCTCGCCGCTGCCTCCAGCATGTGCATCGGGCCGACCCGCATCAGCGTTGCCATCTCCGCCTCGTCGCGGACGAAGAGCGAGCCGGCGAAGCCAAGGGCGTTGACGGAAATGCCCTCGATCCGCTCGCGAACGCGGGGAATGAGCAGCATCCACGTCCGCGTCACGAGGAGGTTGTACGGCGGCAAAGCAACGCCATCGGCCGGTTCGTCGGCGCCGCGGATCAGGCCCGCGGCTGCGAGCAGCGTCCGGTACGCCTGAAGGAGTTCCGGCGCGGCAAAGGTCTCGAGCCGGCAGAGCGCATGGCGGAAAGGCAAGCCGCCCGCACTGCGCGGCTCGCCCGGCGGCGCTTGCAGGGCGGCGGCAATCAGCGGCTCGACCGGAAGGCGCGGCCCCTGCGCCGCCAGCGGCAGGGGCACGAACTGCAGATGCTTGTGCGGCTGGCTGGCGCCGGCGGTCGTCCCGCCGTTGAAAAAGCCGAGCCCGTCGGTCTCGTTCAGGCAGAGTGCGAGCGCCGCCAAGTCCGCAGGGGTCAGCGGGGTCTCCTGGTCCTCGTAGGCGCGGGTCACGATGAGGATGTGCCGGTCGATCACACTGTACTTGTTCAAAAGGCACAGGTGGGTGGCCGACAGATCGGCGACGAAGAGCGCCTTGTCGTAGGGCAGGAACGGGTTCGCCGGGATCCCCCCCCGATGCTCCAGGCTCGCGCGCCGCGCCAGTTCGATCTCCTTCAATTCCAGGCTGGCCATCACGTGGACAATGAAGCGGATGCCGCCGTCGGCGATGAAACGGCGCTCGGTCGGGATCGGCTGAAGGGCGCCGGCGGCGCGTGCCGAGCGCGCGCGCTGCGCGGCCATGGCGAGAAGGGCTCCCGGCGCGAACGAGGGTCCGGCGTTCAACGGACGGTCCGAGGGCAGCCGGCGGTTGCGTCGTCGCCCCGGCCGAGCCGGCACGCATGCCGCCGGATGTCGCGCTTCAAGATTCCCCTCATGATTTCCGGCTCCGTCCCGCCCCGATGGCGCGCGTCTAGTCGCGCGCGCGGTAGTTCGGCGCCTCGCGGGTGATCGTCACGTCGTGCACGTGGCTTTCGCCGACCCCGGCGAACGTCGTGCGGCGGAAGGTGCAGTTGCGTTGCATCTCGCCGATGGTCCGATTGCCGGTGTAGCCCATGGCCGCCTTCAGTCCGCCCACGAGTTGGTGAACGATCGCCGCCAGCGGCCCTTTGTAGGGAACGCGGCCCTCGATTCCTTCCGGCACCATCTTCAGGGCGTCGTTCACCTCTTCCTGGAAATACCGATCCGCGGAGCCGCGCGCCATCGCCGCCACCGAGCCCATCCCGCGGTAGGCCTTGTACGAGCGCCCCTGGAACAAAAAGACCTCGCCCGGGCTTTCGTCGGTGCCGGCGAACAGCGAGCCGATCATGGCGACATCGGCGCCGGCGGCGACGGCCTTCGCCAGATCGCCGGAGTACCGAATCCCGCCGTCGGCGATGAGCGGAACGTCGCGTTGGCGGCAGATCTCGGCGACGTCGACGATCGCGCTGAACTGCGGCACGCCGACGCCGGCGACGACACGCGTCGTGCAGATCGAGCCGGGACCGATCCCGACCTTGACCGCATCGGCGCCCGCATCGATGAGCGCCACGGCGGCGTCCCGGGTGGCGATGTTGCCGGCGATGACCTGCGCGTAATTGCTCATTTTCTTGATGCGCTCGACGGCTTCGACAACCCCTCTCGAATGCCCGTGAGCGGTATCGACGACGATGACGTCGACCTCGGCGGCGAGAAGAAGCTCGGCGCGGGCGAGGCCGGCGTCGCCGACCCCGGTGGCGGCAGCGACCCGAAGGCGGCCGCGTTCGTCCTTGCAGGCGTGCGGGAAGCGCTCGGCCTTGTCGATGTCCTTGACCGTGATCAGCCCGATGCAGCGATGGTCGTCGTCGATGACCAGGAGCTTCTCGATCCGATGCTTGTGAAGCAGGCGCTTGGCTTCCTCGCGGCCGACCGTTTCGCGCACCGTGATCAGGGGCTTTTCGGGCAGGTCTCGGGTCATCAGTTCGCTCACCGGCTCACGCATGTCGGTGGCGAAGCGCACGTCGCGGTGGGTGAGGATACCGAGCAGCCGGCCGTTGCCGCTCTCGACGACCGGAAGGCCGGAGAAATGGTGATCGCGCATCAGCGCCAGGGCGTCGGCGAGCGTCGCGTCCGGCGCGATCGTCATCGGGTTGACGACCATCCCGGATTCGAACTTCTTCACCCTGCGAACCTCGGCGGCCTGCGCCTCGGGATCCATGTTCTTGTGAACGACGCCGATGCCGCCGGCCTCGGCCATGCCGATGGCGAGCGCGCTTTCGGTGACGGTGTCCATGGCTGCCGACATCAGCGGAATGCGCAGGTCGACGGTGCGGGTCAGCCGCGTTCGCGTGTCCGCTTCGGCCGGAACGATGCTGGAGCGCGCGGGCACCAGGAGGACGTCATCGAATGCCAGCGCCTCAACGATATCCATGCCGCCCCGCAAGCCACGAAAGGCCGGCCATCATACACGGCCGCCGAGCGAAGCCAAGTGCGCCGGGACACTGCCCTTGCACTGACGCCCGCATGGCCCCGTTCGGGCGCACCACCCTCACGACGGTCGGCGCAGGCCCGGCTCGGCGGCGCCTCCACTTCGGGACGCGAGCGGGCGCAACGCGGCGATGGTGGCCCGGTAATCGGAGCCGCAGAAGACCGCGCTCCCGGCGACAAGCACGCTCGCGCCCGCGGCGACGACCGCAGGCGCCGTTTCGGCATTGACCCCGCCATCGACCTCGAGCTCGATGGGGCGCTCGCCGATCATCCGGCGGATGCGGCGAATCTTCTCGAGTTGCGCCGGAATGAAGGACTGGCCGCCGAAGCCGGGATTGACCGACATGACCAGGATGAGGTCGAGGCGGTCGAGGACGTGCTCGATCGCACCTTCCGGCGTCCCCGGGTTCAGCGACACCCCCGCCCTGCGGCCGAGGTCGCGAATGACCTGGAGGCTGCGATCGAGGTGGCGATCGGCCTCCGCGTGCACGGTGATGATGTCCGCCCCTGCCTCGGCGTATGCGGCAAGGTAGGGCTGCGCCGGATCGATCATCAGGTGGACGTCGAACGGCTTTGCGGTGTGCCGGCGGATGGCGCGGATGACGGGCGGCCCGAAGGTGAGGTTGGGGACGAAGTGTCCATCCATCACGTCGATGTGGACGTAGTCGCAGCCGGCGGCGTCGATGGCCGCAACCTCCTCGCCGAGGCGGGCGAAGTCCGCCGACAGGATCGAAGGCGCGATCTTGATCATCGCCGCGCCATCGGAATTTCTTGAGGCCTCTTGAACCACCCGCTCTCCCTCAGCAACGCCGGCGGCGGCTTCAGCCGACGACATCGATGCTGAAGCGCGCGTCTCGGCGCCGCGCAGCTCCGGGCAGCCGGGCCAGGGCCGCCTTGGTCTGGGCGACGACGTTGTCGGCGACGATGCCGAAATGCTTGAACAACACATCGGCGGGAGCCGACAGGCCGAAGCCCTTCAGTCCCACAAAGACGCCGTTCTCGCCGATGTAGCGGTCCCAGCCGGGGGAGATCGCCGCTTCGACAGCGACCCGGACGCATTGCGGCCACGCCGGCCCGAGCACCTCCTTGCGGTAGCGCTCGGGCTGGTTCTCGAACAGTTCCCAGCAGGGCATGGAGATGACCGCCGTCGGAATGCCCTGGCTCTGGAGGATATTGCGCGCCTCCACCGCAACGTGCACCTCGGAGCCGGTGGCGAACAAGCTGACCTGCCGCTCGCCGCCGTCGGCCTCGTGCAAGATGTAGGCGCCGCGCGCACACAGGTTCACGCTTTCATGCTCGACGCGCACCGCCGGCACCGCCTGCCGGCTCAGTACCAGGCACGACGGCATGTCGTATTCGGTAATCGCAATCACCCAGCACTCGAACGTCTCGACCGCATCGGCGGGTCGGAAAACGAGCATGTTCGGCATCACCCGCAGGCTCGCCAGGGTCTCCGAGGGATGATGGGTCGGCCCGTCCTCGCCGACCCCGATGGAGTCGTGGGTCAGCACATAGATCACCCGCTGCTTCATCAGGGCCGACATCCGCATGCCGCCGCGCATGTAGTCGGCGAAGACGAGAAAGGTCCCGCCATAGGGAATGAAGCCGCCGTGCAGGGCGATGCCGTTCATCACCGAAGCCATCACGTGCTCGCGCACGCCGTAGTGAATGTAGCGGCCGGAGAAGTCGCCGGGGCATACATCCTCGGTCAGACGCGTCTTGGTGAACACCGACTCGGTCAGGTCGGCCGAGCCGCCGATCATCTCGGGGAAGTTGGCGGTGAGGATCTCGAGCGCTTCGCCGGACGCCTTGCGCGTCGCCCAGGTCGGCTGCTCCGACGCCAGCCGCCGTTTGAACTCGTTGAGCGGCGCCTGCCAGTTGGTGGCGAGGCCGCCGGTACTGGTCCGCCGATACTCCGCCTTGCGCTCGTCTGACAGGGCCGCGAACCGCGCCTCCCAGGCTCGACGCTGGGCGACGGAGCGCGTCCCGGCCTTGCGCCAGGCGGCGACGATGTGGGGCGGAACGACGAACGGCGGATAAGACCAGCCCAGTGCCCGCCGGGTCCCTGCGACCTCGTCGTCGCCGAGCGGTGCGCCGTGCGTGGCCGCTGTCCCGGCCTTGGTCGGCGCGCCCTTGCCGATGGTCGTCCGGCAATCGATCAGCGACGGCTTGTCGGAAAGCCGGGCGCGGGAGATGGCCGCCGCCACCGCTTCCGGATCGTCGCCGTCGACGACTTGCGCGTCCCAGCCGCAGGCCTCGAAGCGCGCGAGCTGATTATCCTTGGTCGATAGCGTGGTCGCACCGTCGATCGAAATGCGATTGTCGTCCCACAGAACGATGAGCTTGGACAGCTTGAGGAAGCCCGCAAACGAGATCGCCTCGTGACTCAGCCCTTCCATCAGGCAGCCGTCGCCGACGATGCAGTAGGTGTAATGGTCGACGATGTCGTCGCCCCAGCGGGCGTTGCGCAACCGCTCCGCCAGCGCCATGCCGACGGCGTTGCCGAGACCCTGGGCCAGGGGTCCGGTCGTCGTCTCGATGCCGTGGGCGACGTCGTATTCGGGGTGGCCCGGGGTGTTCGAGCCCAGTTGGCGGAACCGCTTGATCTCCTCGATCGTGATCGCCTCGTAGCCGCTGAGGAACAGGAGCGAATACAACAGCATCGAGCCATGGCCGGCCGACAGGATGAAGCGGTCGCGATCCTCCCAGTCGGGCTTGCTCGGATCGAATTTCAGAAAACGCGTCCACAGCACGGTCGCGGCGTTGGCCATGCCCATGGGCATGCCGGGATGCCCCGATTTCGCTTTCTGCACCGCGTCGGCGGCGAGCATGCGGATCGCGTTGACCATCTCCTCGTGGCTCGCCACCGCCATCGCCGTAGGCTCCTTCGCCGGTTGCGCTCGTTTCACAACGGGCGCTCGCACGTGTGCAACGCTCATGGGTGGGCTCTCCTCACTCGGCATGCTGGACCTGCGCCGCATTCAACAGATAGTGCGCGATCAGAAGCTGCGACAGCGCCAACGGTCGGCTGAACGCTTCCGCATGGGTATGATCGCGATAGCGACCGATCCTCGGCAGGGGCCGGCCGCCGGTCGGCAGTCGGCTCCACAAAAGCCCTTCCAGCGTCTCGGCGCCGGCCGCGGCCTCGCCGTCGATGTCGAGCGCATCGACCGGCATGCCGTCGATGTCCCGGGTGAGCTCCATCGCCAGCGCCCTCCCGGCTCCGGCTTCCAGCAGGCCGGCGAGATCGAGGGACGGCAGCGTCGGCCGGAGGATATGGCGCACGTCGAGGCGCGAACCGCTCTCCTCCGGGTCATCGTCGGGCGGGCAGAAGCAGACGACCATATCGGCGTAGGCCCGTTGCGGCGCGACAAAGCGTTCGCTGTCGCGCTTGAGCGCCTCGATCGCGGTCATCACGTCCTCGACCGCGTAGCCGCCGAAGCCGATGTCGCGCTGAAACTTCCAGCGCAGCCGCAGCGGCGTCTGCGGGTCGAGGTAAAGCTTCACGTCGTAGGCGTCGCGAAGCCTCTGCGTCGACAGGCCAAGCAGTCCCTCGACGATGATGAAAGGCGCCGGCTCGACGTACTCCGGCGCCTTGAGACGGCCGCCATCGTGATCATAAACCGGCTTGAGAACGGGCTGAGCGTCGCGCAAAAGATAAATGTGCTGTTCAAGAATATCGAGATAGTTGCAATCGGGATGATGCGGCGTCACCCCGCGCTGGGCGCGCTCGCGGCGCGCGAAGCGATGGTAATCGTCGGTGCAAATGGACAATGTGCGTTCGGGTCCGAGGATCTGCGCCAGACCCTCGGCCAGGGTGGTTTTGCCCGCCGCCGAGTCACCGACGATACCGATGATCACGGGGTGATCGCGCGTCGTCGTCATCGGCTTCCGGTAATCTCCGCGAGTGTCTGGCAGCGGCCTGTTGCATCCGGCCGTCCCCGGAGATGTAACCCAGCTTCGGCGAAAACGAAACCCTGAGCCGGAGCAAGGGCTCCACTCGCACGTGTCGACAGGGATTCCGCTGCTCTATTCGCTTTCCGTACG
Organism: Rhodospirillales bacterium; assembly: GCA_016793925.1. GTDB lineage: Bacteria > Pseudomonadota > Alphaproteobacteria > Rhodospirillales > Defluviicoccaceae > JAEULH01. Next base: position 7,518 of record JAEULH010000118.1, read on the forward strand.
GCGGGGGTCGACTTTTCGCCAACCTCCCTCAGACCAGGCCCGGGTCGAGATGCAGGTGTGGATTCGCATCCGGGACATGACCGGCATCTGTGTGCCCAGGCCGCGCCCTGTTACCGATGTCTCCAGACTGGACAAGGGGCCGGTGGCTCCGGAGGAGGGATTCGAACCCCCGACCCAGCGGTTAACAGCCGCTTGCTCTACCACTGAGCTACTCCGGAATGCCCCTGGAGGCGCGGACCGGACTCGAACCGGTGTACACGGCTTTGCAGGCCGCTGCGTAGCCACTCCGCCACCGCGCC
>JAEULH010000027.1 GCA_016793925.1 Rhodospirillales bacterium
AACGCTCATAGCGTCATCCCGCCGGCGACTGTTCGGGCGGCCGAACCACGGTCGTAATCGGTGCGCCGGGGCGGACCTTCTGAATGCCCTCGTAGATCACCAGTTCGCCCTCGCCTAGACCGTTCGTCACCTGCCAGGCGGTACCGGTCCGATCGCCGGTCTCGATCCGACGAACCTCGGCGGTGTTGTCGGGCTTGGCGACAAGAACGAAGCGCCCCGCCTGGTCTTCCTGCACCGCCGCCTGCGGGATCAGCAAGGCCGGCTTGGCTTCGCGGGCCTTGAGCTCGACGGTGACGAAAAGGCCGGGCACCAGCAGCTTGTCAGGGTTGGGGAAGACCGCGCGCACCGCGATCGTCCCGGTCGTCGGATCGACGCGGTTATCGACGAACTCGATCCGGCCGGCGTGGGCGTACTCCGCGCCGTTCGCCAGGCGGAGCCGAGGGACCGGCTGAGGCACCGGTTCCCCCGTCTCCGCCTCGCTCTTGGCGGCCTTGCTCTGGTAATCGAGATAGAGCTGCTCGCTGACGTTGAAGACGGCATAGATCGGATCGAGCTTGACCAGCCGCGCGAGCACGTCGCTGCTCGGCCCGACGAGGTTGCCGACGCTGTACGCGGACCGACCGATCCGACCCGCGAACGGCGCGTAGATGTCCGTATATCCGAGGTTGAGCTGGGCCGTGCGCTGCTGGGCTTGAGCCGCCGCAACCTGCGCCGTGGCTTCGCGTTCGGCGGCGAGGTCCTCATCGCGCGTTTTCGCACTGACGTTCCCGCGCGAGAAGAGGATCCGCGAACGCTCGAGATCCTTCTGGGCGCGGGCAAGGGTCGCCTGCGCCTGCGCCACCTCCGCGTCCGCGGCCGCCAAAGCCGCTTCGTAAGGCGCCTTCTCGATGCTGAACAGGAGCGCGCCTTCCTCGACGTCGTCGCCTTCCTCGAACGCCCGCTTGACCAGGAAGCCCTCGACCCGCGCCCGAATCTCCACCGTATCGACGGCCTCGGTCTGGCCGATGAACTCGAACACGGGGTTGATCGCGCTTTTCGTCACCGGCGCCACCGTCACCGCCGCCGGCGGCGGCGGCGCTTTCGGCGGGGTCTGACTGTGGGTGTCGCAGGCCGCCGGCAGCATCAGCACGCAGGCGAGGGCAAACGCGACAATCGCGTGCGAAAGCGACGCGGGTCTGATCGATGGCTTGCGGGTCATGATGTCTTGCTGTCGTCGGGCCTGTTCGGCGAATTCGTCGCCGGAGTTCGGGAGCGCGTTACCTCTGCTCAGATGATGCGACCTTGGCGCGTCCGCCAGTCGGGGCGCCGACGAGCCATCGCCGTCGCGAAGGGCGGTTTAGCCGTACTCGCGGAAATCGATAGTCGGAAAAATCGCATCCATCGCCTCCAGCGCCGCCAGACGCGGCTCGTCGACATTCCCGCCCTCGGCGGCATCGCAGAGATAGTGGAAGCGGGCGAGATTGTCGCGGATGCGGTTGTAGGCGTATTCGACCGCCGTGCCCGTTTTCATGATGAAGGGCCAGTCCGAGGCCTGCGCCAGAAGCAATGAGCGCGCCGCCTGTCGCAGGGCGCGATCGGCCGGCGAGCCGACGACCAGGCCGGCGTGGGTGCTGGCGAGGCGGTGCATGCGCAGCGCGGCGTCGTGAAGGTGGCGGTAGATCCAGTCGTTGCCCGGGTTGAGCCAGAATTCGCTGTAGCCGCGCTCGCCCCAACTCGACGCCGAGGGCCGGGCAACCTGCGCCGGGGGATGCCGGGCCAGGTCGTCTCCGGGCGTCACCATCTCCAGCCGGTCCTCGTCGGCAATGCGGCGGATCAGGCGGTCGAGCCATTGCGGGCCCTCGAACCACCAGTGGCCGAACAGCTCGGCGTCGTAGAGCGCAACGATGACCGGCGGGCGATCCATCGCCGGCGCGAACCGATCCACCGTCTCGAGCTGGCGGCGGACGAAATCTTCGGCGTGGGCGTCTGCCCGCTCGGCCGCCCGTGCCGGCTCGTACGGCTGCTTGTCGTCGGTCGCGCCGGTGATGCGGTAGTACTTGAAGCCGGTGAAGATCCGCGTGTGGCCGTCGAGGCTGTAGGGCCTGATCGTCTCGAAATCGAGGTCGAAGCCGATGTCGCGGTAGAAGTCGCGGTACCAGGGATCGCCCGGATAGCCCTCGCCGGCGCTCCAGACCTGGCGCGACGATGCAGGATCGCGACCGAACGCGGTGACGCCGTTGGGACAGGTCAGCGGCGCGACATAGCCGTAGCGCGGCCGGGTCTCGGCATTGAGGATCCCGTGGGTGTCGACGAAGAAGTAGCGGCCGCCGGCTTCGCCCACCAGCTCTTCGACGCCGGGGTAGTAGCCGCACTCCGGCAGCCAGAAGCCCGGCACGGTTCGGCCGAAGGCGCGGCGGTAGGCTTCGGCCGCGACCTGGATCTGGACCCGCACCGCCGACGGCGTCGTTTTCAGGATCGGCAGGTAGCCGTGCGTCGCCGCGGCCGTCGCGATCTCAAGAACGCCGGCGTCCTGGAGCTTGGCGAACGCGGCCACCAGATCGCCGCCGTAGCGGACGGCGAAGGTCTGCTCGGTTTCGTAGAGCAGCCGCCGGTACATCCGCGCGACCTCGAGCAGGCGCGGGTCGCCCTGGGTGCGCAGGATCTCATGATCGCCGAGCTGGGTCAGCTTGGCGAGGTGGGCCGCGAAACGCTCGCGCAGCAGCGGATCGGCCAGCATCGCCAGAAGCGTCGGCGAAATCGACAGGGTCAGGCGCACGGGAACGCCGTCGGCCTGCAGCTTTTCGCAAACCCTGATCAGCGGCACATAGGTGTCGATGATGGCCTCGAAGAGCCAGCGCTCCTCGAGGAAGCTTTCGTATTCGGGATGACGGACGTAGGGGAGATGGGCGTGGAGAACGAGCGCCAGATAGCCCCGGTTCATCTCAAGCCGAGCCGTCCGATTCCGATTCCGCCGCCGCCGCGGCCAACAGCATCGACAGGGCGCGCGACTGCTGCGGCAGGACGCAAACGACGGAGAAACTGCCGTCGGGGCGCACCGGCACGGTGCGGCCGAACAGGCGCACCGTCGCGCCGGGGTCGGCCCGGCCGTTGATGTGCAGCTCGGCGGTGGCTTCGAAGGCGACGCGCTCGCCCGCGAGGATATAGCTCGATACCGGCAAAACCGCCTCCAGATCGTACAGCGCGCCAAACGGATCGGCGTCGCCCGCCGCCTCCGGAGCCGCTTCAACGGCCGGCGCCGGCTCTGCCAGAAGATTGGGGACCGGGCCGGTCGGCGGCAGCGTCACTTCGTTCGAGGTCGCCAGCACCATCAGGTCGTCGCCGCCCGTGCGCAACCCGATCATACCGCGAAACCGTCGCTCCGCCTGCCAGACCCCGACGTAGGTCCGGCCCTGCAGGCCGCCGGCGTCAACCTCGATGAGCCGCTCCGCCGATCCGACACCATGATCGGCGGGGTAAAGGCGCAACACCATCGAGCCCTCGCCGCCGCCCGTGCGCGCCCGCGCCGCCTCGATGACGGCCGGCGGGATATTCCAGAAGACGTGGATGTGGTTCGGATCGACGTCGATCAGCACGAGCTCGATGTCCGTGAGGGGACGGGGAAAGAACGCGCGCGCCTCTTCGCCCGTCCGGCGCAGGAAGGCCGGGTCGAGATCGACGACCGGGCGACCACCCGAAGACTTTGACGTATCGGCCGTAACCGGCGGTTCCATAATGCTGAGCCCGCTGCACTTGAGTTGCATGCCATGCACTGGTTAAGGCATGGATCGCACCGGCGAAAGCATCAAATCGCGATCGGCTTGCGCATTGGCGAAGATGTCAGGAAAGTTCGGCGCGGCCAAGCGGCCAAGTAGCGCGATCGGTCCCCGTGCCTTTCCGAACTCTGTCACGGGGCAGAAAAAACAACGATCCCCCCGCCTGGGTCCCCTCATGCTCGCGCCTGTCCCGGTGGCGCGACCGCCGCCGGCTCGTCGCCGCCTGCGGCCGGCGCGCCGTCGCCGGTCGAGGACTTCGCCGGGTCGCGGGCGCCGCCGACGCCCTGCCCGCGGCGGAGGTCGCTGTCGAGATAGGCGCGAAGCGCGAACCGGGCGGCCACCCCGACCAGCGCCGTGATCGGCACCGCGAGGAGGACGCCGAAGAAGCCGAACAGGGCGCCGCCAAGGTACAGTCCGAGGATAACCCAGACCGGATGCAGCCGGACCCGGTCGCCGACCAGCACCGGGACCAGGAAGTTGCCCTCCACCGCCTGGCCGACGAAGAAGATCGCGGCGACGCCCCCGATCATCAGCCACGAGTCGAACTGCATCAGCGCCAGGCCCATCGCCGTGATCAGGCCCAGCGTCGCCCCGGCGTACGGGATGAACGAGATCAGGCCGATGCAGAAGCCGACGAGGAGGCCGACGTTGAGCCCGATGGCCGTCAGCGCGATGGCGTAGAAGGTGCCGAGGATCAGGCAGACCAGGCTTTGGCCGCGGATGAAGCCGGCGAGCGTGTCATAGGCCTGGTCCGCCATCGCCCGGAGGGTCGGAGCATAGTCGGCGGGCAACCATTTGTTGACGCGTTCGACGATCCTGGGGAAGTCGCGCAGCAGGAAAAAGACGACGACAACGACGATGCTGGCCTGGAGGACAGCATCCGCAATCGTCATGCCGCTGGTGAGCAGGCCGCCGACCATGCCGGTGAACCAGCCGATCATGCGCTCGTTGCCGCCGACTGCGCCCTCGATCCGGCTGGCGATGTTGACGCCGAAGCGGTGCTCGACCAACGCCGAGAGCTCCTTGAGGTAGCCCATCAGCTTCTGGGCGATGTCCGGTACCTGCGACACCAGTTCGGCGGCCTGCTGGACCAGGATCGGAACGAGAATGAGAACGGCCGCGAGCAGCGCCAACGCGAAGACGACCATCACCACCAGAACCGCGAGCGTGCGCGGCAAGTGCCAGCCTTCCAGCCGGTCGCAGAGCGGCACCAGGACGAAGGCGAGCGCGAGGCTGAAGTAGAAAGGCGCAAGGGCCGGCCCGAACGCGTAAAACAGGGCGATGAGCCCCGCCCCAATCACCAGCCAAAGAACGGTCCGCTGCCGCTTGTTCATCGCCCGTCGTCACCGCTCCCGCTCGCAAACGCGCCCCGTTGCAGCTCCTGTCGTCGCTGCCGCACGCCGCAGTGTCCAATTTGACTCGCCCCCGCTCGCGCCGCGGTGCCATGGGTTAATCGCCTGCTGAACAGCACAGACAAACGCCCGCGCAAAACAGCCGACAGGCGTATTGCACCAAAACACCGCCCCGATTGCGGCTGAACGCGGCGAAGAGTAAAGCAGAAGCGGCAGGGGATGAGGCCGAAGAGGGGGCGAGATGGAGCGAACGCTCGGCGACATCGTCGACACGCTGCGGGCCGGCAAGCGCAACCGCAGGCGGTGTTCGCTGCTGATCGGCGCCGGCTGCTCGGTGACGGCCGGCATCCCCACGGCCGCGGGATTCGTCAAATTCATCGAGGAGCATCAACGGAGCGCATACGGACGTTCGGCTTCCAGGACCTACCCTGCGTGCATGGCGGCCCTGGACACGGGCGTCCGCCGCGACCTGATCGTGGAGACGATCCGCGACGCGAAGATCAACTGGGCGCATATGGCTATCGCCCAACTCATCAAGGAAGGCTGGGTCGACCGGGTGCTGACCACCAACTTTGACCCGCTCCTCTCCCGCGCCTGCGCCATGGTCGGCGAGTTTCCGGCCGTCTATGATTTCGCCACATCGACCCTTTTTCGTCCGGCCGAGGCCGCCGAAAAGGCCATCTTTCATCTTCACGGCCAGAGCACCGGCTTCGTTCTCATGAATACGGAGAACGAATGCGCCGCTCATGGTGAGCGCCTCGGCCCCCTGTTCGACGACGCCGGCCGGGGGCGAAGCTGGATCGTCATCGGCTACAGCGGCGAAAACGATCCGGTGTTTCAGCGTCTGGCCACAGTCGAGCGGTTCGAATTCGGCCTCTACTGGATCGGTTACCTCGACGACGAGCCATCGCCAGCATTGCGATCAGATCTCCTCGATCCGGCGAAGGCGAAGCAGGCGTACTTCGTCAAAGGCTACGATGCCGACCGGTTCTTCGTCGAATTGGCACAGAAACTCGAGTGCTTTCCGCCGCGCTTCGTCGAGCGGCCGTTCACGCACCTGCGCGACATGCTCGAGATGTTGACGCCGTTTCGTCCGCCGGGCGCCTCTTCGGATCTGGATGTTCTCGACAAGCCACGGGATCTGCTCGATCTCGCGATCCGCCAGCACGAGCCCGCCCCCGGCAGGGAACACGAAGCGCTCGCCCGGGATGCCGCCACGCCCATGGCGCACGATGAGCCTCTGGAGCTGGCGTTGAACGCCCTGCTGATGGCGGGCCGGTACGCGGATGTGCACGCAGTTGCCGATCGGTTGGATCCCTCGGCCGCGCTCGAGTTCGAAGACAAGTTCGCATGGGCGCATGTCCTGGAGGGTAATGCTCTCCTCGAACGGGCGGAGGCCGAGAGGGGCGAGGCGGCCGAGGCGCTCTATCGCGAGGCCGGCGAGACGTATGCCGAAGCGGTGCGCATCAAGCCGGACATGCACGATGCCTTCAACAACTGGGGCGCCGCGCTCGCCGCCTGGGCGCGGGCGACGACCGGCGAGGCGGCCGAGGCGCTCTATCGCGAGGCCGGCGAGACGTATGCCGAAGCGGTGCGCATCAAGCCGGACATGCACGAGGCGTTTTACAACTGGGGCTCCATGCTCGCCGACCGGGCTCGGGCGACCAGCGGGGAGGCGGCCGAGGCGCTCTATCGCGAGGCCGGCGAGACGTACGCCGAAGCGGTGCGCATCAAGCCGGACATGCACGAGGCCTTCTACAACTGGGGAGGCCTATTGCTTTCGCAGGCGCGGCGGCATACCGGCGAGGCGGCGGAGGCGCTCTATCGCGAGGCCGGCGAGAAGTATGCCGAAGCGGTGCGCATCAAGCCGGACAAGCACGAGGCCTTTTACGCCTGGGGCTACGCACTCGCCGCCTGGGCGCAGGCGACGACCGGCGAGGCGGCCGACACGCTCTATCGCGAGGCCGGCGAGAAGTATGCCGAAGCGGTGCGCATCAAGCCGGACATGCACGGCGCCTTTTACAACTGGGGCCTCATGCTCGCCGAGCGGGCGCGGGCGACGCCCGGCGAGGCGGCCGCGGCGCTCTATCGCGAGGCTGGCGAGAAGTTTGCCGAAGCGGTGCGCATCAAGCCGGACAAGCACAAGGCCCTCTACAACTGGGGCCTCATGCTGCTGTTTCAGGCGCGGCGACATACCGGTGAGCAGGCGACAGCGTTGCTTAATGAGGCAGAAGACAAGCTTCGACAAGCCGAAGCGCTCAAGGCAGGCGGGGGCGCCTACAACCTCGCCTGCGTGGCCGCGCTGCGCGGGCAGCCGGAGGAGTGCCGGCGCTGGCTGGAGGTCGCTCGCAAGCATGGAACGCTTCCCGAACGGCCGCATATCGAGGCCGATACCGATCTTGAGTCCGTGCGCGGCTGTGACTGGTTTCGCGCCTTCCTCGACTCGCTATAAACACGCCTGTTGCCGAGGGCGGACGGGCGGGGTAGCGTTTTGCTGCGGGCGCGAACGCGAACAAGAGATTGCGGACCGCAGACAGCGGGAGGAGCGACATGACCGAGATCTTCCATGCGCTGGTGCTGAACCTGCATCAGCCGCCCAGCAATCTGGATCACCTGCTCGAAAGCAACGACTGGGAGGTCAAGGAGATCCTCTTC
>JAEULH010000032.1 GCA_016793925.1 Rhodospirillales bacterium
CACCGCGTCGGCGCGGGCCTGCGACAGGGCCAGGTTCTTTTCCGGATCGCCGGTCGAGTCGGTGTGGCCGCCGATCTCGATGTGGGTGCCGGCCGGCGCCTTCGACATCGTGCCGGCCACTGACTGCAGAAAGGTCTGTGAATCGGCCGGAATGACGGCGCTTCCGGTCTCGAAGTTGATGACCGACGCGTTCAAGACGTCGACCAGCTGGCTTGCCGAGTAGCCGGACGGCAAGCCTTGCAGCGCCACCAACGACTTGTCGTTGGCCGCTTTCGCTGCGGCAGCGGGGTCACCGGCGGTCGGGCTTGCCGGCGCCGCCGTCGCGACGGTCGGCGTTGCGATCCCGGCGAACATGTCGGCCAGCGACTGGCCGAGGGCGCCGACGGACATCCCTTCGCCGAAGACGGACTTCAGCCTGCCGATCAGATCGCTCTTCTGCGCGTCTGAGATCGCGCCGCCGATGCCGACCTCGTTGCCCTTGAGCAGCATGTCGGCGCCGGGGATGTTGAAGGCGGCAAGTGCGTCCGAGAGTTTGCCGAGCCAGTCGGGCGCCGTTGCATTCGGATCGATGGAGAGGTTGCCGGCGATGGCAGAGCCGAAGACGGCCTTCAGGGCGTCGAGGATGCCGGTGCTGGTTTGCTGGTTGGGCACGGAGCCGGTATAGAGGATCTGCCCGTCGGCGTTGCGCAGCGCGAGTTGCGAAGGTGCTGCCGCGACCTCGCCCTGGCCGCCGGCGGCCGGCGCCTGGACGCTCGGCGCTGTCGGAGTCGGCGCCCGCTCTGCCGTCTGTTCGCCGCCGCGGCCGAAGAACCAGTAGGCGACAAGGCCAAGGAGCAGCAGTCCCAGGAGCGGGATGAGCTTCCGCAGGATGCCTCCTCCGCGCGAAGATGGTCCGGCGCTGGCGGGTGCTCCGGCCGTGGCGCCCGTGTAGGCCGGATCGGCCACCGCGTGCGCCGCGGCCGCGGTCGAAGTCGTGGGCATATCGCCGGCGAGGAAAGTCGAAACGTCCGCCGGAAGATGCGACGGTATCGTGCCATCCGGCGTCATGTGGTTCACCACCTTGGGGATCAGATAGGCCAGCGCCGGTGTCGCCACCGACGGCGACAGGCCGACCTTCGCGGCCATGCGGCTGATGAAGTCACTGCCCAGCGCCGACTCGAGCTGGGTCGGCTCGATTGCTGTGTTTTCGCCGGTGCCGATCCACGAGCCGACCAGATCGCCCAGCCCGGCCGACCTGAAGCGATCGAGAAAGCCTGGCAGACCACCGCTTTGCCGGCTTGTGATGGTCCGCAGGGCCTCCATCACCAGCGCGCCGGCGTGAACGCCAAGTCCAAAGCGCTTGTTCAGATCGCGAATGATCGTCTCGAAGAAGGACATTGTTTCCACCCTGGGCATGTTAAAGTAACCGGCCCGACGCACCAGCCCGCTGGTGAAGCAGCCCCGGCGACGTCAAGCCGCTGTTCAGTGCTGGTGCTCGCCCATGTGCTCAGGAAGGCCGGCGCCAGCCCCCTGCACGATAACATCTACCGTCACCGTGCCCGCCTTCTCAAAGGTGAGTGTCAACGGGAACTTCTCGCCTTCCTTCAGCGGTGCCTTGAGGCCGATCAGCATCACGTGCAGGCCGCCCGGCTTGAGCACGGCGGGCTCGCCGGGATTGATTTCGATCGCCTTGACCGGGCGCATGCGCATGATGTCGCCCTCGACGATGTGCGTATGCAACTCGACTTTCCCCGCTGCCGGCGACGTCGCCGCAACGAGTTGATCGGGCGTATCAGCGCTGGTGCCAATGATCATGTAGGCAGCACCGTTCGCCGCGACCGAGGCCCGCGCCCACGGATGGTCGATGGTGAGATTGCCGAGCTTGTACTCGTGCGCCCAGGCGGCCGGTGCGAAGGATAGGGCTGCAGCCAGAGCGAGAGCCGAAAGTTCGAATTTCATGTTTACGTGTCCCGATCAGGTTGAAGATCGACCAGGCAGCCGGGCTTGACGGGATTCGACCCCGACCACGTGCCGGCTGACGGTCACCACGTCAGCGTCCTGGTGTCTTCCTTGAACAGCAGGCCGCCGGTGAGATCCGGATTGCCGACTTTGGCGCCTTCGATGAGATCGCTCGTTTCGATGCCGTAGTACTTCGCGCAGAACGGGCAGACGATCACCACGGCGCCTTTGGCCATGAGTTCCGCCAGCAACTGTTGCTGACCTTTGAACTTCTCTGCGTTCGACTTGGCTCCGACGAACACGCCGCGATCGTTCAGGAAGACGGTCAGAGGATGCCCGCGCTCCAACTGGCTCTTGGAGAACATCAGCGCCATGTCGGCGCGATGGCCTTCGTCGCTTGTCAGATTGACGAACAGCGAGCCAGGACTGTCGGCAGTGGCCGGCATTGCCGCCAGCACGCCGACAAAGGCGAGAGCAAGAAAAAGCTTTCGAAGCATTGTTATGTCTCCTGCTGGGGTTAAGGGCCCTCTGGGCCCAGTCTAGAAGGTGAAAACCTTGCTCCGTCACGCAGTCCAGCGTGAAGGGGCTGAGCCGATCTTTGAGAGCGGCGAACTCGACGTTGATCTGGTCCGAAGACGGGTCCGCGTCGCAAAGACGGCCCGGGCGGGAAGGACGGCCCAGTGGCCCCCAGGCTCGGCCGTTACCGCCTGCATCCGTTCATCGGGCCGTTCATCGGTTTCGAATCGTGATCGGGCTGTTCTCCTACGGCGCCTTCAAGCGAGCGAACTCTGGGCGAATGCCGATCGGCTGGAGCCGCACCTGGCAACGAAAAAATCGCCGGCGACCCGTCGGCGGGGCGTTGCCGCACCGTCTTTGACCAGGATCTCGAGTTTCTGCGCCAGCGCAGCCGGCATGGGTCAAGCCATCAAAGCCAGCCACTGCGCTTGAACCGGGTATAAAGCCATAGGCAAAGGCCGCCAATGAGGGAAAGGACGGCCGGATAGCCCCACTCCTGCCTCAACTCCGGCATGTGCTCAAAGTTCATGCCGTAGATGCCGGCAAGGGCGGTCGGCACTGCCAGGATCGCTGCCCACGCCGCGAGCTGTCGCATCACCTCATTCTGGCGATTGGATGCGAGCAGAAGATTGGTCTCGAATGCCGCCGTCAACTGATCGCGCAGGATGTCGATGCTCTCATTGACATGGATCACATGGTCATGAACATCGCGATAATACGGCCGGATCGCCTGGTCAATGCACGGCAGATCCATCCGCTGCAGGCGATTGCACACATCAAGCAGGGGCGAAGCGGCCCGGCGAAGCCGCAGCAGGTCTCGTCGCAGAGCGGCGATATGTTCGATGGTCTCGCCGCTTACCACTCCGTTTCGCACCGCGACATCGATCTCTTCCACCCTCTCCTCGACGGCCTCGATGATCGGCATGTAGTTGTCGACGACAAAGTCCATGATCGCGTACAGCACGAAGTCTTCGCCATGCTTCAGAAAATGTGGCGTCAGTTCGCTGCGATCGCGCACATCCTTGTAGGATGCGGAGGCGCCATGGCGAACCGTGATCACGTATCCGCGGCCCACGAAGATGTGGGTTTCCCCAAACTCGATCTTCTGCTCGATGATCTGGGCCGTGCGCAGAACCATGAACAGCGTTTCGTCATAGACTTCCACCTTCGGGCGCTGGTGCGCTCGAAATGCGTCCTCGACCGCAAGATCGTGCAGGCCAAACTGTTGCTGGACGATCTGCAAGACCTCTTCGCTTGGCTCGTGCAGGCCGATCCAAACGAAACGGCCCGGACTTTTGGCGATCATGCCGCATTGGCTGATGTCGAGATCGGCAACGCGGCGGCCATTTTCGTATTCCGCGCAGGCCACAATCATGCCCATCGGGGTTTTCCCGTCGATTGCAGATGGTGCTCGCTTCTTCCTTCTTATCATGATGATAAGTCGCAGGCTGGCGGAAAGATCGCGGCAAAGGCCGATTGATGCGACATGGCTCCCGCTTTCGGCGCTTCCGCCTCGGGAAGTCGTTGCGGCGGGATGCGCTCGCCGTCCGGTTTACATGTTCAGCAGCCGCGCGGTGCCGTCGGCGCCGTCGAGGTGGGCAAGCGCCACCGCCTTGGGCGCCGTCAGGCTCGCCAGCGCCGCAAGATCGAACCCGGTATAGTTGAGGCTCTTGTAGGCGCGGATGAAGAACCGTTTGCGGGCGAGATCGGACAGGTTCGTCCAAGAGGTGAACTCGGTCGCGTAGAGGGTCGCCGTGTCGTCGGCGAGCCCGGCCACCTCCAAACCGGTCGAGACATGGGCGCCACCTTGCGGATAATCGATGGTGACGCCGCGGGGCCGATCGAAGTTGTTCATCACGTGGGCGAGGGTCTGCACCGCCTCGTCCGCCGACGGCGCACGTTCGGTGAACTGCGCGTAGTAGGCCGCCCGCACGAAGCGTCCGACGGAGGTGCCAGACGCCGGCAGGCCAGCGGTGGCGATCCCGGAATCGGGCTGGATGGCCTTGTAGTCGCCGAACGACGCTGTCGTCCGGTCGACGTTGGACAGGTGCGTGTAGTTGTCGAGATTGGTGAGGTGCCAGGAGAAGTTCGGGCCGTTGGTCATCACGCCAACGGGGTTGTCGTAGAGGGTCATCTTGCCATTGTCGAACTCGATGACGAGCGAGGCGCCGGCGGCGTCATGGACGACGTAGTGGAAGGGCGAGACCACGCCGCCGAGAAGGGCGAGCGCTTCGAGAACGATCGGCTGATCGGCGAGCGCGGCCTTCACCTCGGCGACCGTTGCGAACTGTGAGAGCGCCCAGCTGCCGAGGTCGGAGGCCGACAGGACCGCGCGCGTCGTCTCGACCGCGCCCTGGCGGCCGCTCGCCGCCGGTAGGACAGGAGGCTGAAGGTCAGCCCCTGATCGTTGAGCCCTTCGAGCGCCTTGAGCTCGGTGAGACCGATCGGTGCCTCGGGCGTCGGCACACGCGCCGGGATCGCCACGCAGATGAAGGCGAATCGGGCGGTGTAGGCGAGGGCGGGATGATCCTCGCTCTGCGAGGAGAAGGCAACGCTGTTCGGGAGGTAGACGACCTGGTACGGCAGTTCGACCGTCAATTCCAGGGTGCGGCCGAAGTAGGGGCGTCCCGCCAAATCACGATAGATCAGCGACGTACACATGAGAGGTCTCTCTGGAGTTCTCGTTCGTGGGGGGCGCCGTTCCCGAGACGGTCGATCTGGGTCACCGACTCATTCTGGGTCACCGACTCATTCTGGTGCACCGACTCATAAGGCGCATCGAGATGCGTGTCGCTGCGAGTTTTAACGGCGGCACGGTCGTCGGCGTCATATTTTTCGAAACGCGTGGCGATGGCGCGGACGTGTTTGAGCTTGTGGCGCACTGAGAAGCTGCCCCCCTGACGAATCCGAGAACTGACCCCTTGAGGAGAAGAGGAACAGATGACGGGCGTTTCCTCCCGCGCCGTCAGCACCGCGGGCGTGAGCTGCTCCGGTTGAATCCCCTGCGGCCGCAGGCTGTCGAGGATCCTCCGTTTTCATGCTCTTTCGGATGCGGATTGCCGCCGCGCGGTGCTTGATCCGTTTTGCAGGCGCGAATAGACTTGCTGCAGTGCGGTATAGATTTGGTGGCTGCTCGTTGGTTTCGTGAGATCCGCGGGCCCTATGATCGCGCTCGGGCACCCCGCGATGGTTCGACGGTGCCTTGCAACCTCTCTACATCGAGCTGGTGGATGGTTAGCGATCCTGAGACCCATTCTGCCGATCCCTTGTCGCCAGTGGAGAATGCCGCCATCGCCGCCGGCGTTGCCAAGACATCGGCGCTGGCGGCCAACGACCCGCCGTTGGATGCGGATGATGTCGATCGCATTGTCCAGTCGCGACATGATTGCCCACATCGCGTGCTCGGACCCCACGCTGCCGCGGATGGCTCCTCAACCATGGTTCGCGCCTTCTTCCCGGGCGCCGATCACGCTGTTCTGCTCCGGACTGATGAGGAGCCAACACAGCGGCACAAGATGCGATGTGTCCACCCGGCGGGCCTGTTTGAGGCACGCATACCCTCGCTGTCCCCGCGTCTCGACTACCAGTTTCTCGTCGTCTTCGGCAATCAGCCGCCGGTGCGCCTCGGTGATCCATACCGTTTCCACACCACCAGATTCACCGCCGAGGATGAAAAGCTGTTCGTTGCGGGCTGCCACAGCCGGCTGTTCGAGACGCTCGGCGCCTGGCCGCAGGTCCGCGAGGGGACGGCCGGTGTTGCCTTTGGGGTATGGGCGCCCAACGCCGCACGGGTCAGCGTTGTCGGCACGTTCAACGGCTGGGACGGTCGCCGGCATCCCATGCAGCGCGTCGGTTGTCGTGGGGTCTGGGAATTGTTTGTCCCAGCCATTTCCGGGGGCGAACTCTACAAATTCGAGATCAAGACCGGTGAGGGCGCCGTCTTCCTGAAGCCCGACCCATTTGCTGCGCGCAGCGAGTCGGCGTTCCCCTCCGCCTCTATCGTCGCGGAATTTGAATCCTTCCGCTGGACTGACGAGGTGTGGTTGCGCGACGGGCGGCTGGCCAACGTAAACGACCGGGGGGTGCGTGCGGCAGCGTGTGACGGCGCGTTGCCCGACATCCCCAAGATGCCGGCGGGGTACAACTACCTCGAGCTGCCCGCGGCAGCAGCCGGGCCGGGCACCGGCGGCCTGCTCGTCTGCGGAACCCCTTTTGAGAGTCCAGCGGCCCTGATGGCCTGGATTGATGCCTGCCATCGGCGTGGGGTAGGCGTGGCACTGGCAACCGGTAGCGGGCCGATGTCCTCCGCTGCCGCGGAACTCGCCTGGCTCGACGGCACGCGCCTTTACGAGCACCACGATCCGACCGGCGCTTTGCCACCAAGCTTCGATCTGGCAAAAGGCGAGGTCCGCAGCATCCTCCTGTCCAGCGTTGTCTTTTGGCTCGAACGCTACCACGTGGACGCGTTCATCACCGACGCCGGGCAGGCGCTCCTGCTGGGGGCGCTACCCGATGAAATACATGAGCGGTGGCCCGGCTTCCGGCTGATCATCCGCGACCCAGCCGCTCCAACCGATCTGTCCAGCCGGGAAATCGCCGACATTTCCACCGGCCGGAGCGATGACCCCTTCGCCATCCTGGGGCCGCACGAGGCCCGGGGGGATCCGTCAGCCTTGGCGCCGGCGGAGCCCGGTGCGGCGGCGGGAGCCGTCATCCGCGCGATGCACCCGGAGGCCACTGCGGTCCAAGTGCTGCCGCAAGCGACCCCGCACCTTGTCTACGAAATGCACGCGCTCGACCCGGCCGGCCTGTTCGAGGTGCGCCTCCCTGCCGCTCCCGCGAACTACCGTCTACGGGTCTTCGATGCCGACGGCGTTGGTGGCGAGATCGTCGACCCCTACATGCTGCGGGGCTTCGCCTTCGGCGCCGAGGATCAGCGTCTGTTCGCCGAGGGCAACCATTACCGGATCTACGAGAAGCTTGGTTCGCACCCGCGATGTGTTGACGGCATCGAGGGCGTCACCTTCGCCGTTTGGGCGCCGGAAGCCGAGGGAGTGGCAGTCGTCGGATCGTTCAACGGCTGGAACGGTCTGACCCACCAGATGGCGCGCCACGGCATCTCCGGCGTTTGGGAGATCTTTGTTCCCGGCGTGCGCGAGGGCGCTCACTACCAGTTCAAGATCCGGGCCCGCAACGGCCACGTTCGCTTGAAGAGCGATCCGTACGCCGTCCACACCGAAGTGCCGCCCGGCACCGCCAGCGTTGTGCATCGGCTGCAAGATACCCATGAGTGGCGCGATGCGGCGTGGTTGGACCGGCGGCGCAGCGGCAATCCGTGGGCGCAGCCCGTCTCAATCTACGAGGTCCATCTCGGCTCGTGGATGCGCAATGCCGGTGGCCGCCAACTATCCTACCGGGAACTGGCGGCGAAGCTGGTGCCCTACGTCAGGTCGCTCGGGTTCACCCATATCGAGCTGATGCCGGTCGCCGAGCACCCGTATGAGCCGTCGTGGGGCTACCAGGTCTCCCACTTCTACGCTGCGACCTCGCGATTTGGCACGCCCGAGGATCTGATGGAGTTCATCGACCTGTGCCACGACGAGGGTATTGGGGTCATTCTCGACTGGGTCGCTGGCCACTTCCCGAAGGACGCGCACGCGCTCGCCTGGTTCGACGGCAGTCACCTCTATGAGCACGCCGATCCGCGCAAGGGCGAGCATCCTGACTGGGGCACCTTGATTTTCAACTACGGGCGCCACGAGGTAGAGAACTTCCTGATTGCCAATGCCCTGTTCTGGTTGGAGACCTACCATTTCGACGGTTTGCGGGTGGACGCCGTTGCCTCGATGCTCTACCTCGACTACTCGCGGCCAGCCTACGGTGGCTGGATTCCCAACATCTACGGCGGCAACGAGAACCTCGACGCGGTCGAGTTCTTGAAACACACCAACTCAATTCTGCACGCGCGTTTCCCGGGCATCCTGATGATCGCCGAGGAGTCGACCTCGTGGCCAAATGTCTCGCGGCCGACCGACGCCGGCGGGCTGGGTTTCGGGTTCAAGTGGAACATGGGCTGGATGCATGACACCCTGGCCTACATGAGCGCGGAGCCTTCCGAGCGGAAGTATCACCACGGGAAGCTTACGTTCGGCATCACATATGCCTTCAATGAAAATTTCGTCCTGTCGCTCTCGCACGACGAAGTCGTGCACATGAAGGGCTCACTATTCGACAGAATGCCCGGGAATGAGCAGGAAAAGTTCGCCAACCTGAGACTGATGTACGCCTTTATGTACACCTATCCGGGGAAGAAGCTTCTGTTCATGGGCGGAGAGTTCGGGCAGCAGGGCGAATGGAGCCACGCGCGCGCTCTGGAGTGGCACCTCCTTGAGCGCACGCCGCACCGTCAGCTTACCCAGATGCTCCAGGACCTTAACCGGCTCTATCGTAGCGAGCGGGCTCTATTCGAGGTGGATTTCCGCTCAGCGGGTTTCGAGTGGCTTGATGTGGATAATGCCGAACAGAGCATTATCGCCTTCGTCCGCAAGGCGCAGGATCCGCGCAACGCGCTCATCATCGTGCTGAATTTCTCGGCTGTCTCCCGTCCGTACTACCGACTGGGCGTCCCCTATCCGGTTGCCTACCGTCAGATCTTCAGCAGCAATGGCGAGGCCTACGGCGGTTTCGGAAGTGCGCTTGCGCACACAGTGGTCCGCGCCCAGCAAATCTCATGCGCGGGGCACGAATATTCATTGCTGCTGCCGATGCCGGCCCTTTGCTCAGTGATCCTCAAACCGGCGGTTCCGGATGTTTCTCCGATACCCGCGTAGAGTGCTTTGTTGGGCTCGACAGCGGCGAGGGCGCAAGATTTTCCCCGGCAGCACAGCGCGGTAGTTCGTCCGCAAGCCGACGAGCGGGCGACCGTGAACAAGGCCGCGCTGAATTTGTGCCGGTCCAGAAATCGGAGGCTTTCGAGCGTGCCGCTTTCTCAGCGGACAGTGGCCGCTTGCCCGGGTGCGTTTCGCCGAAATCCTGCTCCTACCCCATGGGCAACGTCCGCGTCAGCCCTCAAGCCGCATCCCGATCGCCTGACGCCCGTGAAGGACCGCCCCGACGATATGCATCCAACGTCCGGAGAAGCTGAAGGCGGAATGGCCGGCCACCCGCCCAAGAGCAATCCTGCTTGCGGTCGATGCCGATCGTCCGCTATGGGAGTAGTCGGAAGTAAGCGGCGAGATTGGTAGCCCGACGACAATGCGTCTTTGCTTATAGAAGCGCTCGCAAATATCCGTCAGGCATGTCCTTCCCGACAATATTGGGACCGCTTAATCGCCGCCGAGCCCCAGGTGGCCGAAGTCATCCTCTGGCTTGGAGGCATGGCATTCAATTCAAAAGCTTCTGTTGCAAAACACAAAATGAGGAGACCTTCAAGATGCCTGTCGATCCGAAGAAGATAACGGGGGATGTGCAAGAACGGATCCGCGAGCTGGCCTATCTGATGTGGGAGTCCGCCGGGCGCCAGGCCGATACTGCCATGGAGTATTGGTTGGCTGCCGAGCGCGAGGTTCGGACCACCATCGCCGAAGCGGCCGGGAGAATCATGTCAGCGGTTGGTGAGAAGCCGGTTAGTGAGAAGCCGGTTGGCGAGAAGCCGGTTGGCGAGAAGAAGGAAGCGACGGCCCTCGATTCCGGACGGGGGGTCGCGACGGCCGAGACGGAGCCACCCGCCGCAATCACCGGCAAGACGGGATACAAGATTTTGCAGATCGAGCAGATCGGCAATGCCTACGCCAGCAAGCTTGCCACGGTCGGGATTGAAACGACGGGAGACCTGCTCGACAAGTGCGGCAGCGCAAAGGGGAGAGATGCGGTCGCCGAGAAAGCCGGTGTGACCGCCAGGCAGCTTCTCAGGTGGACGAACATGGCCGACCTCATGCGCATTTCCGGGATCGGCGGCGAATATGCCGAGCTGCTCGAAGCGTCCGGCGTTGACACGGTCAAGGAACTGCGCACCCGCAACCCGGACAATCTGGTTGCGAAGATGGCTGAGATCAACGCGAAGAGAAAGCTCACGCGCAGATTGGCGAGCGTCAAACAGGTTGCAAAATGGGTGGACCAGGCCAGGTCGCTCGATCCGGTAATCACGTACTGATCGGAAGCGGCACCGCCTCGGAGTATCCTGTCCTCACAAGCATGTTGCCTTTCCTTCTGGTTGTGAGACGAGCCCGTCATGGGCGTCAGGCGTTATCGTCCGGGCCGGCACGGTAAAGCGCCATGTCTGTACGTGAAGCCGAGCGGGGCGGGGATATGGTTCCTCTCAATGTTGCTGCCATCGAGCGCTCGGTATGCGCCCGTTACCAGCCGATCGTCGAGATCGACGGCGGACACGTGGTGGGGTGCGAGGCGCTGGCGCGGTGGCGGGGGGAGGATGGAACGCTGGCCAGCATTGCGCCTTTTGCCGATGCGATCGAACAGGACGAGGATCTGGCGACGGCGCTGACGGCGCGGATGCTTGAATGCGTCGATCGTGACCTGCTGGACCTGCTCGTTCGCAACCCGTCTTTCTACGTCAGCATCAACTTGCCACCCGTCACGCTGGGCCGCGCGCGGCTGCGAAGCGTGCTGGAGGGCCTCGGGCTTGTCCACCGGTTGCCACAACTGGTGGGCGAGATCACCGAGCGCCGGGCGCTGGATGATCTGGGCCGGGCTGCCATCCAGGAAATCCGCTCGGTCGGCGCGAGAATTGCGCTCGACGACTTCGGCACCGGCAACTCCGGCCTGCAGCAGCTGATCGGGCTCGATGTGGACATTCTGAAGATCGACCGCTCGTTCGTCCTCGGGCTCGGCCGTGACCGGTCGGCC
>JAEULH010000082.1 GCA_016793925.1 Rhodospirillales bacterium
AAGCGGTGACGACCGACGGCGAGGGGTGGGGGACGTTCTCCTGCCCGGCCGGCGCGGTCGCCGTCTGGGTGGAGGACGCACAGTAATTCTGAGAGGCGCCAACGGGTCCGCGGATCCCACGGCTCAGCGCCTTGCGAAGGCGAGGCGCTGCGGTTCTTGGCGCAGAAGGCGATCGAGGAAGACACGGCTCACCGGCGCCGGTGCGCCTTCGATGCCTGCGCCGGTGAGCGCGATCCCGCCACCGAACAGTTCGACGCAGAGGAGCTCGAGGGCGGCGGCGTCGTCCACGTCGTACCAGAGCGGCAGCACGGTGACCGGCACGCGCACGGCGGCAGCGCGGACCAGCGTCTGGGCGAAGACGCGGCTGGTGCTCCAGGCAATGGCGTCGAACAGGGACGGATGCGGCCGGTTCATCCCGATCAGCGTGTAGCCGCCGTCGATGGCCGGGCCGATGACGATGCGCTCGCCCGGCTTGCGCAGCGCCGCGACGGCGGCGGCGAGCAGGGCCGCAGGCAGGGTCGGAGCGTCGGCGTTGATCAAACAGAGGCCGGCGTGGCCGGCGGCAAACAGGTCATGCGTGGCGTTGATCAAGCGGGCGGACAGATCCTCTCCGCGCTGGCCGAGCAGGGCAAAGCCGTGCGGGAGCAGGCCGCTGAATGCCGCGGCCGCATCGGCGGGCGCAATGATGGCGTAGCCGTCGCCGCGATCGTGGGCGCAGACCGCAGCGACCGTAGCCGTGACATCGGCGATAAAGCAGCGCGACAGCGCCGCAGCTTCTTGCGCGTGCAGCGGCGGGCACAGGCGGGTTTTGCTGGCGCCGCTGACCGGCGCCTTGCACATGACGCCAAGGGCGATGTCGGTTGCCATTTTCTTGCGATTTCCCGCCGTCTCAGGATGCGTCCGCCGGCTGCGCGTTTGCACCCGGCGCCGGCCGACCCGACCTTCAGTGACAGGACCCACAGTGACACATCGTCCGGACGCAGGAGAATGCGCCAGTGAACGAGCGGACGCTCCTGATCGTCGCCCATGCGCCCTCGCCGAACCCGGTGGCGTTGCGCAACGCCGTCGCCGAGGGCGCGCGCTCGCCGGAGATCGAGGGCGTGGCGGTGCAGGTGCTGAGCCCGTTCGCGACCCAGCCGGAGCATGTGCTGTCGGCGCAGGCCGTCATCCTCGGCACGACCGAGAACCTCGGGTACATGAGTGGCGCGCTGAAGGACTTTTTCGACCGCTGCTATTACCCGTGCCTGGAGGAGACCCAGGGGCTGCCGTACGCCCTCTATATCCGCGCCGGCCACGACGGTACGGGCACGCGCCGCGGCGTCGAGACGATCGTCACCGGCCTGCGCTGGCGCCCGGTTCAAGAGCCTCTCCTCTGCCGCGGTGCCTGGACGACGGATTTCCTCGCCCCCTGCCGCGATCTCGGCCTGGCCATGGCCGCCGGCCTGGAGGCCGGCGTCTTCTGAGCGGACGCGCGTGCGAGGCGACCGCCCGCACGCCTTATGCGGCGAGCGGAACGCGCGTCTGGCGCTGGAGGTGTCTCCAGACAAGCTTCGTCGCCATGCTGCCGACGCGGCCCTGCGGGGAGATCCCGGTCGCTTTCAGGATCATGGCGACCGCACGCTGAACGTGATCCGGTCGGTAACACCGATAGGCGCGGGCGGCGTAGGCGGCGGCCGACGCCTTGCGATTGTAGAAGGCTTCGCCGTCGTTGGCGCAATGGTAGGCGAAAGCCAACTCGTCGTCGTCGGTCTCGCGAAACCGACCGACGGCGACGAGGACCCGACGCAGCCGGCTCGGCTTCTCGAGCACGAGGTAGCGCTCCATGTGCGTGTAGAAGAGTTTGTAGTGGCGGAACTCGTCGCCGGCGATCCGGGCGCAGATGATCTTGAGCACCGGCTCGTTGGAGGCGTCGCGCAACGCCGAATAGAACGAGCTTGTGCCGGTCTCGACGACGCAGCGGGCGGTCAGCTCGCCGGTGCGCGAGCCGCGCACCGACTCCGCCGCCTCGACCGGGATCCGGTAGCCGGCGCGGAAGCGCGCCATGCTCTCTTCGAAATTGAAGCCCGGATCGGCCATTTCGCTCCAGCGGCCGAGCGCTTCGCCGTGCTGAACCTCCTCGACGGCCCACTCTCGCGCCGCCGCCTGAAAGGCCGGGTCGTCGGCGAAGACGTTGCAGAGGTACTCGGCGTAGTCCGCAGAGTTGCGCTCGACCAGCGAAGCGGCCTTGGCGACAGCGACCAGGTTCGCATCGAGACGCGTCGGATCGAACCGCTGCCATGGAATGTCATCGAGGGTCCAGTGCTTCATCCGCTCAGCGCCTCCTCTTCGTGCCCGCGGCCGCTGACATTTGCCCAACATTTTTCGCCAGGTGGATAACCCATGGCAATAGCAGCGCAAAAAAGCGGCCAACGCCATGTACAAGCTGCGACCCCGTGCCGCAAGTGCGAGATATGCATTTCCCGCGCCGTTGCGAGGCGGGGCGGATTTCCTTAATTGACGGGCAGGTGAAGCGTCGCTGCGCGCGCAGGCGCCGGATTGACGGCAATCGACGGCGCGCTTATCCCCGAAGACGGCGAGGCGGCGGTGGCGGCGGAGGATCCAGACGTGCGCGTTCAGCAATGCGAATCGGGCCGGCGCGCCGTCGACGGGGTGCGGCCGTGACGATGCTCGCCCACTCCCGACCGCTGTCGTGTCGGGTGACCGGCCTCGTCGACGCGACGCCCGATATCCGCATCATCAGGCTCGCAATCGTGTCCGGCGGCGCGTTCCGTTTCGCTGCCGGCCAGTATGCGCGGGTTTCTTTCCCCGGCCACAGACCCCGCGACTATTCGCTCGCGAACCGGCCCGGCGCCGCGGAGCTCGAATTTCACGTCCGCCATCGTGCCGATGGCGGTGCCGGAGCCTACGCGGCGCGGATCCTGAGGATCGGCGACGGCGTCCGGGTCGAGGGCCCGTTCGGCGACGCGTGGCTGCGGACCGAGCACGACGGGCCCATCCTCTGCCTGGCCGGCGGCTCGGGGCTGGCGCCGATGAAGTCGATCGTCGAGACCGCGCTGGCGAGCGACCCTCAGCGCCGGATCGACCTCTATTTCGGCGGCCGCGACGAGGCGGACGTCTATCTGGAGGGTCACTTCCGCCAGCTCGAGACGCGCTGCTGCAATTTCCGCTTCCATGTGCTGCTGTCCGCGGCGCGGGGGCAGGCGGCGCAGCGGCGAGGCACGGTGGTCGAGGGCGTTGCAGCCGATGGCGCCGGGGATGCCGGCCGATTTGCGGGAGCGAAGGCCTACGCCGCCGGTCCGCCGGCCATGGTCTCGGCGGCGCGGGCCTTGTTCCTCTCCCTCGGCCTGCCTGCGGTCGACATCCACACCGATCCGTTCTACACCGAGGCGGAGGCGGAGGCGGAGGCGGCGGTGGCCGGGGGGGCCTGACGCCTCGGTCTTGCCGTCGCCGCCGATGTGCGTCGCAGGAGGCTGGATCAGCCATGAAAAAGAGCAGTGATCCGCGGTCCGGCGGGTCCGGAGCGGAAGAGCCGGATTTCGAAACCGTCGAGTTGATGCGCGCCGAGCGGGGCAGCGACCTGTGGTCTGCGATCGAGGCCGCGCAATCGAGCCGCGTGCTGGCGCACGACAAGGTCGCCGGCGAGGACGAAGAGAACGCCTTGGTCGTTCTCGGCGACGCGCTGGACCGGGTGGTCGAGGCCTGGGACGAGGAGGCGCTGCTGAACAAGGCGCCGCTGCTCGGTATCCTCGACAACGGTCTCGCGGCGCTGACGCCGCACGGCCTTTCCCTTTACTGGGGTTGCGTCGAGCGCCGTCTGAAGACGGCCGACGGCGAGGTCGTGCCGATGCAGGTCGCGGTCATCGCCATCAGCCATTCGTCGGCGCCGACGCAGCGGGTGGCCGTCCCGCACGTCTTCGAGGGCGCAGAGGGTTAGAAGCTGCCCGGCGGGGGCGGTTCTTGACCCTGCGGGCAGAAAAACCGCTGGTTTGTTCGCCGCGCTGGATGATAGAAACAGTGTGAAAGGAAGGAGCGGATGTACAGCCCGTACGAAGCCTTTATCGGCTGTCAGGCGGCGTTAACGAACCAGTGTGTCAAGGCCCTCCTTGCGGCGGTGGAGTTCTACGCTGGTCTTCTTGATCCGCGGCCGGACCTGGCGGTTCCGGCGCGATCGGTCAAGGTGCCCTATGTCTGGTGGTGGTAACGACATCGATCGCCGACGCGACGCCTGATCACCGCGGGCGGGACGGTCGAGCCGCATCGTAGTATCGGGGGCGGATCGCCCGAACGCGTGTCTGCATGAAAAATCTCTCCCAAAGCGTAGCGGCGCCCGATGTCGCGCTGGCGAGCTGGCGGCGTGTCCGCGTCCACGCCGCGCTGGTCGGCAAGCGAATCGATCTCCGCGCCCTGAAGCAGCAGGGGCAGTTGGCGGAGTCGCCGGTGGCGGTGGCCGCCGGCGAGGGCGGGCTCGCCGTCCTCTTTCGCTACGGCGCCGCCGTCATGTTCAACATGCAGCCGGTCGAGGAGGCCGCGTTCCTCGCAAGCCTGAACAGCGTCGTCGGCGAGCCGTTCGATCATGCCGAACGCGAAGAGGCGCTGATCGTCGTCGAGCGACTCCAGGGGATGAGCGAGGGCGTCGACGTCAGCGGCGGCATCCGCCTGGGCGGCGTGACCATGGACCGCCTGCTCGCCGTTGCCGACGTGCTCGCCAAAAGCGTCATCCTCAGCTACGACGAGCGCCGCGTCGCCGCCATTTTCGACCGGATCGAGCCGATCGCGGAAAAGCTGCACCGGCCAGGGCGCACGGTCTCCGTTCGCGAGCTCCTCGGCCATATCGGCGACGTGCTCATAACCGAGCACCGCATGGTCGGCCGCGTCGAGGTGACGGAGAAGCCCGAACTGGTCTGGGACAGCCCGGAGCTCGAGCGGCTCTATGTCCACCTGCGCGACGAGTACGAGCTGCCGGAGCGTGACCGGGCGCTGATCCGCAAGCTCGAGCTCATCTCACAGACCGCGACCACCTCCCTGGGTCTCGTCCAGGCGCAGCGCAGCCTGCGGGTCGAGTGGTACGTCGTCAT
>JAEULH010000101.1 GCA_016793925.1 Rhodospirillales bacterium
ACCGAGATGATGAAGGGGCGCTGAGGCGCAGGCGAGGCCACGGGCGACCTCTCCGCGATAGCCGGCAACCGCCGACGTGGCGTGAGCCTCGCGTATGACCAGCGTAACGCTTTCGTGATGCCATGATCGCCACCTCGAGGGGCGACCGGGTCGGGGCCGGCGAACCAGCGCCGTACGCGTCGCCTTGTCGAGCGGCCTTGGCCTCGGACGAGACAATGGCGCAGTTTCTGGGCGTGCTCGACTGGGTCAACGACGAACTTCGCGCTGCGTCCGGCAGCAACGGCCAAGCCCATGGCGCGCCGGCGCGCGACCACCACCCGTCGCGGCCATGTTCGTCGCAGCAACCGTGGGGATCCTGGGGCCTAGACTAGCCTGGTTATGTCAGGCTTCAAGCAAGTGCTCCTCGCATGCAGGATCTGTTGCGATGAAGAATCGCTCGACAAAATATTGAGAACGCCTTGGAAAGAACCTCGGACTCGCCTTGGTCTGGCCAACGAGTTAAAATGACTGCCTGAAGCGGGATCCGGAGAGAGGAGGCGCGATGAAGACGGTGGCCAAAATTACCCTGATGTTTGTGGTATTTGTCGATCTTATCGGGCAGGGACTGGTTTTCCCAATTATCAACGCTCTCATCATGGAGCCGTCGTCCGGCTTTTTGCCTAAGAGCACGGATGTGGACATGCGTCACATTGGCTATGGGCTGGTTATCGGCATCTTTTTCCTCGCATGGTTTTTCGGCGTGGTCTACGTCTCGAAGGTCTCCGATTCTATCGGACGTAAGAAGGCCTTGCTGATCTGCCTTGGCGGGGCGCTGACCGGCTACGTGATCACCTTGGCCTCGCTTTACGTGAACAGCCTCTGGCTGCTCATCCTCGGCCGGGCGATCACCGGGTTCACTGCCGGCAACCAGCCGATCGCCCAGGCGGCAATGATCGACGGCAGCACTGACGAAGGCGACCGCGACCGAAACATGGGATTTATCGTCACCGGAATCAGCTTCGGTCTGGTCGGCGGCCCGATTATCGGCGGCATCCTGTCTGACCCCGACCTGCTGGGGACTTTGGCGAGCTTCAAGCTGCCCTTCTACGCCGCATTGGCGCTGGTGCTGGTCGCCATGCTGCTGGTGATCGTCTTTTTCAGCGACGTACGCACCGAGCGCACACCGTTCGTCTTCCAGGCGCGCGACATCACCGACATATGGCGGGTCACTCAAAGTCCTGTCGTGATGCGGATCATGCCCGTCTACACGCTGTTCATGATCTCGAACGTCACCTTCTACATCTTCGTCGACAACTACCTGACCAGCGCATTTGGATATGGCGAGATTGGTGGCAGTGTGGCGATGCTGGTGATTGGCGTCGCGTTGGCGACCAGCAGCACATTCCTGGTCAAGCCGGCGCAGAAGCGGTTCGGCAAGCAGCAGATTATCGGCGTCAGCCTCATCATCATGGTGACGTGCTCGTTGGCCTTCGTGCTGCTTCCGGTAGCCGTCCTGACCTATGCGCCGGTGTTCTTCTTCTACTTCCTGTTCGGGGTATCGTACCCTACGCTGCTCGGAATCTTTTCGGGCAGCGTGAGCGAGGCTGATCAGGGCTGGGTTATGGGCGTCACGACAGCTGTCTTTTGCCTCGCTGGCGGGATCATGTCGCTGTCGGGCGGAGGACTGATGGACCTCGACATCCGCTCGCCGTACTTCATCGCGGCGGCGGCAGCGGTCTTCGGGTTGCTGCTCATGGCCGTGACATGGGGCACTCCGGCGATGCGGGAACTAACGGCACGGCCCGGCAGATCGTGAGTTCGCCGACGGAGCGGGATCGGTCGAGTATGGTTGAGGTGCGTGACGGGCTTTCGAGATCAGGTACCCGACATCCCCCGCGCCTTTGGCTTCTGCGTAAGGCTATTCGCGTTTGACCGTTTTGTCGCGAAGGCGGGCGTGCAGCATGGTGCCGGCCATGTTCGTTGCCGCAACCGTGGGGATCTTGGGGCTTAGGCCGCGTGCGCCGACTGACGGCCGAGCCGCCGACGCGTCCGCTCAAGCCCGGCTTCCTGTGAAACCCGCGCCGCGTCGCGCACCGAGCGTGCCAACTTCGCGACGGCGCCGGCTTCGATCTGGCGCACACGCTCGCGCGAAATGCCGTATCGCGCCGCCAGGCGTTCGAGAGTCAACGGGTTCTCCGTCAATCGACGCTCGACAACGATATCGCGTTCGCGCTTGCTCAGGTCGTCCATCGCGCCGGTCAGGAGCTCGCGCCGGAACACCCGCTCCTCGCTCGAAGCAAGACGAACCTCCTGGTCCTCCTCGCCGTCGACGAGCCAGTCCTGCCATTCGCCATCGCCGTCCTCGCGAAGCGGCATGTTGAGCGACTGGTCCGGCCCGCTGAGCCGCCGGTTCATCGTCACGACGTCCGCTTCCGGGACTTTCAGCCGCGTCGCGATGGTGTCCAGACTCTCCGGCGAAAGATCGCCCTCTTCGAGCGCTCGGAGTTCGCCCTTCAGCCGGCGCAAGTTGAAGAACAGCTTCTTCTGCTGAGCGGTCGTCCCCAGGCGGACGAGGGACCACGACTGCAGGATGTACTCCTGGATCGCCGCGCGGATCCACCACATCGCGTACGTCGCCAGGCGGAAGCCCCGATCGGGATCGAAGCGGTTGATCGCCTGCATCAAACCGACGTTCGCTTCGGAGATCAGTTCCTCGGTCGGGAGCCCGTAACCGCGGTAGCCCATCGCGATCTTGGCGGCCAACCGCAGGTGACTGTCGACCAACGCGTTCGCAGCGGCGCGATCGCCGCGCTCGCGGAAGCGCTTCGCAAGATCCTGCTCCTCTTCGAACGTCAGCAACGGATAGCTGCGGATCCGCCGCATGTACCGCGAGAGATTTCCCTCCGGCGTAAAGGAGATCGATAAAGCTTCAGCCCGTTCCGTCATTACGCCCTACCCTTGCGCGATCCTACGCCGGCACTCACTCGACGATGCGGTTTCGATCTGCGCGCACCGAAATTCATCAACTCAATGACCCTTCTGGCTACGCGCCCGCCTCGTCACCAGATCAGTTCGGTAACGACCGCTGATCGCCGCGCCGTTGCCCGCAGCGCTTGGCTGGGCGAGGGCGTTGCGGTAACGGCAGCAATGCGGAGGAGGTTCCATGATCCTGTCCTGTCTTGTCGCCACCTGCGGCTTCGTGAACGGCGTCGCGTTCGGCGCGACGAGCGCAGCGGCCGCCGTCGCCGCGCTGAAGCTTGCGAAGCTGAGATCGGGAGCGCTGTCATGATCATTCGCCAGACGTTGAATTTCGCCGCCCACCTCGCGGCCGGCGCCGCTGTCGGGGCGCTTGCAGTGATCGCGCTGGGGGCCTGCGCCAAGGCGGCCCGGTCGCGCGCCCGCGTATCGGAGCCGGTCGAACCGTTGCCGACGTCGGAGCCGATGACGACCTGATCGCGGCGAACACCGCGACGACGGTTCTGCCGTTCTCGGTGATGCCCCCGGACGCACGCTCGTTTTGCGTCGTGCGCCCGCCCGCATTCCGCAGACGGTTTCGCCGACCCGCGTCGGCGACCTGGCTCGAGGCGGCCTCCGCACCGGAGTGACGCCGCCGGCGACGAGCCCGCGCAGGCTTCGAACAGAGCCCGTCGACATTGCCCCGGAAGGCATTCCGGGCGAAGCTGAAAGGCGGAAAAAGGAAGTAGGGACGGGAGGTCGAGATGGCTGAAGACGAAGCGCCGCCCCCGCGCAAGCGACGTCAGCCCCGCAAGCGGACCGGCAAAGCGACGGAAACGGCGGCCGCGCCGACGCAAACAGGCGGAGCGGGCGATCCGCCAACCGATCCGGCCGAGGCTGCATCCCCGCCTGAAGCCCCATCCGAAGTCCCCGAAGCTCCGGCCGCCGAAACAGGCCCGGGCGGCACGGAGCCGCATGCGACGGGGACCGAAACCGCGCCGATGGTGGTGACCCTCTTCGGCGGCTCGGGTTTTGTCGGCAGGCGCCTGGTCGCGCGCCTCGTCGAGCATGGCGCACGGGTCAAGATCGCGACCCGCCGTCCCGAGGGCAAACCGCCGCCGCGCACGCACGGTCCGGGCGCGGTCGAGACGGTGAAAGCGAGCATCGGCGACGAGGCAGCGGTGCAGGCCGCCGTCTCTGGCGCGACGGTCGTGATCAACCTCGTCGGCATCCTTTACGAAAGCGGCGCGCAAAGCTTCGAGGCGGTCCATGTCGAAGGCGCGCGACGGGTCGCCGCGGCGGCCAAAGCCGCCGGCGTGCCGCGGCTGGTCCACATGTCGGCGCTGGGGGCCTCGCCACGCTCGCCTTCGGAATACGCCCGGACGAAGGCCGGCGGAGAACAGGCCGTCCTCGAACGCTTCGCCGACGCAAGCATCGTTCGCCCGAGCATCGTTTTCGGCCCGGACGACGACTTCTTCAACCGCTTTGCCGAGATGGCAAAACTGTCGCCGGCGCTGCCTCTGATCGGCGGCGGGAAGACGCGATTCCAACCGGTTTATGTGGATGACGTCGCCGCGGCGTTCGTCCGCATCCTCGAAGACGACGACGCTCGCGGGAAGACCTACGAGCTCGGCGGCCCCCGCGTCTATTCGTTCAGGGAGTTGATGGAGCTGATGCTGAGCGTGAAGGGAACGTCGCGGCTGCTGGTGCCCATCCCGTTCTTCCTCGCCGAGATCCAGGGCAGCGTTCTGCAGATGATGCCGACACCGCCCCTGACGCGGGATCAGGTGGAGCTGTTGAAGACCGACAATGTGCTGGGCGGGAGCGCTCCCGGCCTGGAAAGCCTGGGCGTCACTCCGACCCCTCTTGAAGAGGTTCTGCCGACATACCTTTAATCCGGCCGCGGCGGCCTCCGCCGCACTAGTATCGTGACGGTACTGACGTCAAAAGGGGCGCTTGTTAACTCAGTATATATCGCCAGCCGGTTGAGCAGGCGATCCTCAAGGAGGTTATATATTTGGGAGGAGGAACGACGTTCATGACCAAGTTGACCGTTTCTTCGCTTACGCTCGCGGCTGCGCTGGCTCTTGTTACACCGATGACCGCCGTGACGGCGGCCGACCCCCAGCCCGCCGCGCCGTCCAGCGAGTCGCACATGAACGCAGAGGACACCTATCAGAATGCTTTGACCGACTGTGAGATGAAAGAAAATCCGGATCTTCGGCAGCAGTGCAAAGACAAAGCAATGAAGGATTACCAGGCGCAGAAGAAGGCCATGTCGGCCTCCGGCAAGCAAAAACCGAAGCAGTATTGAAAAGCGCGATCCAACGGGCGGCGGGTGGCGTTCGCTGGCATAAGCCGATCGATCCCGACCTCCGTGTGTCTGTCCGGTTCGGATCAATTGGAGGAGCGGGGCTCGCCATTGGGTCGCGCCTGCTTACGCCGGGCGCCGGGCGCCCGCCGGATGTAACGGGCGCGTTACACTTTCGCCCAAAGTTTTCCGCCAACGCTGTTTCGATCGCGCGTAGGCGACGGAATTGCCGATGTCCGGCAAGCACTTGCCGGTTTGGCATGACGGTTGCGGAATGCCTTCGCATGCGACCGCGGTCGCGGTTCCCGGCAACGGCGAGGCGGAAGATGGACGACGGCTTGGCCCGGTTTTTCGGCGTGATGACCTCGATCCTGGTCGGCGCGTGCGGGTTCTTGCTGATCCTGCTTTTCGCCGGTCTCTACCTTTCCGTTGTCGAGTGGTCGCTGGGACCGGTCGACGACCGCCGCTTCGTCATCGCCGGCGGCCTGCTCCTCGGGTTTGCAATCGCGATGAGGGGCCTTGACGCCTTCGTGCGCTGGTTTCATCGGAACCGCTGAGGCGGTGGGCGCTGCTGTTGGCCGCGGTCGGGCCGGCCACGGCTCTGTCGCGGCTCTACTGGCAGTCGAAGGCGTAGATGGGGACGAAGACAGAGTGTGATTCACTCCCGGCGCTTTTGACTGCCGGGGAATAGCGGTCCTCGAGCGCACCCTGGAAAACGGCGCGCTTGCCGTACTTCTCGCATTCGCTCGCGGCGGTGCCTTCGATCGTGCCGAACGCGATCAGCGGCTTCTTCACCCAGACGGCGTGGGGAGAGCTTTCGACCACGTCGACGCACCCGGCGGCGGCAAGTCCGACGAGGGCGAGGGCGAGATAGCGGACCGGGGCTTGGCACATGAACATTTGCCGCAACCGTAGCGGCATCGCCGCTTTCTGTACAGGCGTGCCGCACGCCCGGCCGCTCCGCTGGCCCGACACCCTGCGAGGCGCATTCGCACGGTCCGTTAATCCGAAGGCGGGTATAATGGCATGGAGGATGAGATTTAGGGGTGGCGCCGGCCGAGAGGTGCGCCGAAACAGCGTGCACGTCGTGATGAACCCGCTTTCGGTCCTGATGAGTCGCCATGGCGAAGAGCCTGATCTGGCCGATCGCGCACTCGCAATCGTCGCGGCGAGCATGACGACGACGGGGCCGAGACGCTGATGTTCGAGTTCACCGGCAAACTCGAGCCCCTCGTCAATCTGCTCTTTCTCGTGGTGACCGGGTTCATCGCCTGGCACGGCATCCGCTTTCGCGACGCAGAGGGCGAAAGCGACTTCGTGCATCTGCTGTTCGGGTGCATTGCCGCCGTCTTCTTCTTCCTCGTCCTGTTCCAGGACGTTCTCGAAGTCACGCGCTTCTGAACGTCATGTTCCCGGGCCGAGGTTGGCGGCCCGCCGTCCCAAACTTGGCCTGACGCCCGCCGGGAGCCCCGCCGGCGGCCGGTCGCGCGAAGCGGATTCCCGCGAAGATCGCGGATCACGTCAGCATGTACCAGGCCGCCCCCAGCGCGGCGCTGACCCCGATCACCGGAATCATCCCGACATGGAAGCGCAGCATGGCGACGAGCGCACCGATGGCGAGCACGAGGCTCGCACCGTCGACCGTTTCGATCGCCGGGACCTGCAGCCTGAGCCCGTAGCTGTGCAGCACCTCGACCCGGGCGAAGATGACGTGGAGGGCGAACCAGACGGCGAGGTTGAGGATAACGCCGACGACCGCTGCCGTGATGGCCGAAAGCGCGGCGCTCAGAGCCTTGTTGTCCCTGAGCTGTTCGACATACGGCGCGCCGAGGAAGATCCACAGGAAGCAGGGCACGAAGGTCACCCAGGTCGCCAGTACCGAGGCAAGTACGCCGGCTATGAAAGGGTCGAGGCCGCCGGCGTCGCGGAACGCGCCCATGAAGGCGACGAACTGCACGACCTGGATCAGCGGCCCCGGCGTCGTCTCCGCCATGCCCAGGCCGTCGAGCATCTCTCCGGGCGCAAGCCAGCCGTAGTTCTGCACCGCCTCCTGCGCCAGGTAGGAGAGCACGGCATAGGCGCCGCCGAAGGTCACCACGGCGAGCTTGGAGAAAAACAGGCCGATCTTGGCGAAGACGTCGTCGAAGCCAAGAAGCGCAGTGATGAGAATGAGCGGCGCCAACCACAGGGAAAGCCAGATCGCAGACACCCGCACGGCGCGCGCGAGGGTCGGCGTGCGGTCCGGGCGACCATCGGCCAGCACCGAATCGACCACCGGATCGTCGCCAGTGCCCTCGGCTTCGTGACCCTTGATGACGACGAGCGCCTCGGGGTCGAAGCGGCTGCCGAGGAAGCCCGCGAGCGCGGCGCCGATGATGATCAGCGGGAACGGCACGCCGAGGAAGTAGATGCCGACGAAGGCCGCCGCGGCGATCGCGTACATGGGGGCGTTTTTGAGCGCCCGCTTGCCGATTCTGAGCACCGCCTCGACGACCACGGCGAGCACCGCCGGCTTGATGCCGAAGAAGACGGCCTGGACGAGTGTAAGCTCATGGAAACCTGCATAGAGGATGCTCAGCACCAGGATGCTGACGAAGCCGGGCAGGACAAACAGCGTGCCCGCGACGAGCCCGCCCGCCGTGCGGTGGAGCAGCCAGCCGATATAGGTGGCGAGCTGTTGCGCCTCGGGGCCGGGCAGCAGCATGCAGTAGTTGAGGGCGTGCAGGAACCGGCTCTCGCTGATCCACTTCTTCTCGTCGACGAGAATGCGGTGCATCACCGCGATCTGGCCGGCCGGCCCGCCAAAGGAAAGCGCTGCGATCTTGAGCCAGACGACGAGCGCCTCCCGGAACGAGACGGAGTGGCCATATGCGTTCCGTTGGCCGCCGCTTGCCGCCGCCGCTTCCGCCTGAACGCCGATATTGCCGTCATCGGCAAGATCTGGGCGAAGCGGCGGTCGACCCCTTCGCACGTCCGCTACTTCGGGAACAGGAACTGCAACTGGAAGCGCAGCGACCAGTCGGGCCCGAAGCGGGGACTTTCGACGTTGTAGAAGCTCTGGACCTGGGCGTTCATCGCCTGACCGCCGATCCTGAAAATCCTCCCGCCGCCGCCGCCGAGCGGGACGGTCCAGCGGTCACTGCTGTTCGCTTCCCAGTTCGCCGTGATGATCGGCGACGACACCGCGTACCAGCCGCCCTTGAAGTTGTAGTTCACGAAAGGCTGGATCAGCAACTGGCTCACGTCCTCGCGGTCGCTGTTGCCGGCGAACGACCACAGCTGGCGGATCAGGCTCCCGACGACCCATGGCCCGGGTTGCGCGAGCACGACCGCCGCCGGCCCCGCGCTCCATTTTTCCGAGCCAAGGTTTTCATCGGTCGCGGTCGGAATGGTGATGGACGGGCCTATCCCCCAGATGACGGGTCCCGCCTTCGCCGGCGAGAGGTATATCGACTGATTGATATCGCCGAGGCCGAACGTGCTGCCGCGGTTCACGCCGTTGGGCACCTCCGGCAGTCCTTCCGTGAGATCGGGCAGATACATGATCGGCGCGATCGTCCGGTTTATGATGTTCCAGTGGCCGATCGTAAACGGAATGACCGGCTGCACATTCAGGACATTTGCGGTGTCGCCGTGCGGGCCGACCCCGAACAGGGTGTTGTTCTGGAGCGGCAAGCTGATCATCGCGGCGACGGGGTTCTGCGCCGCTTTGGCGAGATCGGCCTGGTCCTGCGCGGAGGCGGCCGTCGCGACCGACAGGGCCGCGAGCAGCACCAAAAGTCGCCTGGACGCCGCACAAATCCTGGTTGTCATAAAACCGACCAATCCACGAACTTGCCGTTGCGCGGTGGCGCATCCGCAAAGAGCGCCAGCGTCCAGGGACTGCGGGCCCGGACCGGCTAGTTCTTCGCCTTGTCGACCAGGCGCTTCTCGGCGATCCAGGGCATCATCGCGCGCAGCTTCTCGCCGACCTTCTCGATGTCGTGCTCGGCCGCGCGCCGGCGCAGCGCCTTGAAGCTGGGTTGGCCGGAGGCGTTCTCCAGCATCCAGTCCTTGGCGAAGCGCCCCGACTGGATGTCGTCCAGGACTTCCTTCATCCGCGCCTTGACCGAGGCGTCGATCAGCCTCGGGCCGGAGGTGTAGTCGCCGTATTCGGCGGTGTTCGAGATCGAGTAGCGCATGTTGGCGATGCCGCCCTCGTAGATCAGGTCGACGATCAGCTTCACCTCGTGCAGGCACTCGAAGTAGGCCATCTCGGGGGCGTAGCCGGCTTCGACCAGCGTCTCGTAGCCGGCGAGGATCAGCGAGGTCAGGCCGCCGCACAGCACCGACTGCTCGCCGAACAGGTCGGTCTCGCATTCCTCGCGGAAGGTCGTCTCGATGATGCCCGACCGCCCGGCGCCGAGGGCCGAGGCGTAGGACAATGCCAGTTCGAGGGCGTTGCCGGTTGCGTCCTGGGCGACGGCGACCAGCGAGGGAACGCCGGCGCCGCGCTGGTACTCCGAGCGCACCGTGTGGCCCGGGCCTTTCGGCGCAACCATGAACACGTCGAGGTCCGGGCGCGGTTCGATCAGGCGGAAATGGATGTTGAAGCCGTGGGCGAAGGCGAGCGCCGCGCCCTCCTTCAGCGTGCCGGCGAGGCTGTCGGCGTAGAGTTTCGCCTGCAACTCGTCGGGGGTGAGGACCATGATCACGTCGGCCCAAGCGCCGGCCTCGTCAGGCGTCATCACCGTCAGTCCCTGCGCCTCGGCTTTCTTCGCCGTCGTCGAGCCGGGCCGCAGCGCGACCCGGACCTCGGCGACGCCGCTGTCGCGCAGGTTCAGCGCGTGGGCATGGCCCTGGCTGCCGTAGCCGATGACGGCGACCTTCTTCGACTTGATCAGATTCACATCGGAGTCGCGGTCGTAATAGACGCGCATGGCTTGCGGTTCCTCGCCTGGTGGATCGAAGGGCTGGTCGGTGCCTAACCCGTGGGCCTAGAGCGCGTCGACGCCGCGGCCGATTGCGACGACGCCGGTGCGGGCGACATCGACGAGGCCGAGCGCCTGCATCAGCTTGATGAAGGCGTCGAGCTTGCCCGTCTTGCCGACGATTTCGAAGACGAACGACTCGTTCGTCGAGTCGACCACGCGGGCGCGGAAGATGTCGGCGATGCGCAGCGCCTCGACCCGGTGCTCGCCCTTGCCGCGAACCTTGATGAGCGCCATCTCGCGGTCGACGTACTCGCCCTCGACGGTCAGGTCGCTGACCTTGTGCACGGGAACGAGCCTGTTCAGCTGGGCCTTGATCTGCTCGATGATCATCGGCGTGCCGGAGGTGACGATGGTGATGCGCGAGCGGCGGCAGCTCGGGTCGGTCTCGGCGACGGTCAGGCTTTCGATGTTGTAGCCGCGCCCGGAGAACAGTCCGATCACCCGGGCGAGGACGCCGGGCTCATTGTCGACCAGAACTGCGATGGTGTGCTTTTCGACGAGATTGCTGTCGTACATGGAGATTGTCGTCCCGGAAGAAGGAAGCGGACCGCCCCCGCGATCCGCCCGACCTGAGGTTCATTTTTCGAACGGGGAGGGGCGGCGTCAGGCCGATGCGCCGCCCCTTTTTTCCGCCTAAACGAGGACCATGCCGTTTTCGGAGATCGGCTGTTCCGCCTTGTCCGCCGGACCCATCAGCATCTCATTGTGCGCCGCTCCGGACGGGATCATCGGGAAGCAGTTCTCGGCCTTGTCGACGAGGATGTCGGCGATGACGCAGCGCGGGGTCTCGATCATCTCGCGGATCACGTCGTCGAGCTGGTCGGGCCGTTCCGCACGCAAACCGACGCCGCCGAAGGCATCGGCCAGTTTTACGAAGTCCGGCAACGAGGCCATGTAGCTTTGCGAATAGCGGCTGCCGTGGAGCAGTTCCTGCCACTGGCGGACCATGCCCATGTACTCGTTGTTGAGGATGAACACCTTCACCGGCAACTGGTACTGGGCGATGGTCGACATCTCCTGGATGTTCATCATGATCGACGCCTCGCCGGCGATGTCGACGACGAGGGCGCCCGGGTGGGCGAGCTGAACGCCCATGGCCGAAGGCAGGCCGTAGCCCATCGTTCCCAGGCCGCCGGAGGTCATCCACCGGTTGGGCTTGTCGAAGCCGAAGTGCTGCGCCGCCCACATCTGGTGCTGGCCGACCTCGGTGGTAATGAACACCTCGTCGCGGTCCCGGGTCAGTTCGTAAAGCCTCCGGATCGCCTGCTGAGGCTTGATGACCTTCGGGTCCTGGAGGAAGTTCAGGCACTTGCGAGCGCGCCAGGCGTTGATCTGCTGCCACCAGTCGTCGAGGGCGCGACGGTCCGGCGTCGCCTTGCGGCGTTCCCAGGCAGCGATCATGTCTTCGAGAACGTTGGCCACGTCGCCGACGATGCCGATGTCGACCATGACGTTCTTGTTGATCGACGACGGGTCGATGTCGACGTGGATCTTCTTCGATCCCGGCGAGAAGGCGTCCAGCCTGCCGGTGACACGGTCGTCGAAGCGTGAGCCGATGGCGATCATCACGTCGCAGTCGTGCATCGCCATGTTTGCCTCATAGGTCCCGTGCATGCCGAGCATGCCGAGGAACTGCGGATCGGACGCCGGGAAGGCGCCAAGCCCCATCAACGTCAACGTCGTCGGGTAGCCGGTCATGCGCACCAGCCTGGTGAGCAGCTCCGACGCGCGCGGGCCCGAGTTGATGACCCCGCCGCCGCAGTAGAAGATCGGCCGTTTGGCGCCCGCCATGAGTTCGACCGCCCGCTCGATGTCGGTGGCCTTGCCCTTGACCACCGGCCGGTAGGTCTTGTGCGAGATGTCCTCGGGCGGCATGTAGGCGCCGGTGCCGAGCTGCACGTCCTTCGGCAGGTCGACGAGGACCGGCCCCGGGCGGCCGCTGCGCGCGACGTAGAACGCCTCGTGGATGGTCCGCGCGAGGTCTTCGGTCTTCTTCACCAGGTAGTTGTGCTTGGTCACCGGACGCGTGATGCCGGTGGTGTCGCACTCCTGGAAGGCGTCGTTGCCGATCAGATGGGTCGGGACCTGGCCGCTGAAACAGACCAGCGGCACGCTGTCCATCAGCGCGTCGGCGAGCCCGGTAACGGCGTTGGTCGCGCCCGGGCCCGAGGTGACGATGACGACGCCGACCTGGCCGCTGGAGCGGGCGTAGCCCTCGGCGCCGTGCACGGCGCCGCCTTCCTGACGGACGAGGATGTGGCGGATCTGGTTCTGCTGATGCAGTTCGTCGTATACGGGCAGGATGGCGCCTCCAGGGTAGCCGAATACATCCGTGACGCCCTGATCGATCAGCGCCCGGATGAGAATCTTGGCCCCTGTCATCTGCTCATACGCCATCTTGTATCTCCATGTGGATGCCGCGCGCGCCTCGGATGGGCCTCGCGCAGCGAAAAAATGGCCCGGTTTCCGCACCGGGCCAGCGAGCGGGAAAGTAGACCCTCAGCAGCAACCGGTCAATAGCTGCCGGCGAATAATTGGCAAGATTCGCGCAGCCAGGCTTTCTGAAAATTGCTCGCTGACGACAAGGTCCGCGGGGAGGCGGTGGCGGAACCAGGTCGTCTGTCGCTTCGCATAGTTCCGGGTCGCCTGGCGGGCCGCCGCGATCGCCGCATCCAGGCTCGTCTCGCCGGCGCAAAAGCGGAGGAGTTGACGGATGCCGACGGCTTTCAGCAACGGCAGGTCCGCGTCGAGCCGGCGCCGGTACAGCGCCCGGGCCTCGTCAAGGCCGCCGGCGGCGAGCATGGTCTCGAACCGGGCATCGAGGAGCGGGTAGAGGCGCTCGCGCGGCGGACAGAGGTAAACGACGAAAAACGTCCGCGGACCGGCGCCGGCCGCCTCGTCCCGCTGCCGGGTGTGCCAGGCGGACAGCGGCGTGCCGGTGGCGGCTACGACCTCCCAGGCACGGAGCAGCCGTTGGCGATCGCCCGGCGCAAGGGCCGCGGCCTGCGGGTCGCGGTCGATGAGCAGGGCGCGGAAACGCATGGCGCCGAGAGCAGCCAACAGCCGGGCGCCCTCCTCGCGCACCGCCGTCGGGATCGGCGGCACCGGCGCCAGCCCTTTCATCAGGGCCTCGAGGTAGAGGCCCGTGCCGCCGACCACGACGGCGGCACGGCCTGCGCCCTCGGCGGCGGCGATCTCGGCTTCCGCCAAGGCCCGCCAGCGACCGGCGGTGCATGGGTCTTCGGCGGCAAAGACGCCGAACAGCCGGTGGGGCGCGCGCGCTTCGTCGGCCGGCGACGGTCGCGCCGTCAGCACCCGGGCGTCGCGGTACACCTGCATGCTGTCGGCGTTGATGATTGTGCCCTCGATCCCCTCCGCAAGCGCCAGGGCAAGCGCCGATTTGCCGCTGCCGGTCGGTCCGGCGACGACGACGGCCGCCGGCCGCTGCTGCGCCGGTCGAGGAGACGGATATGCCACCCTAGAACAGATAGCGCGCGATCAGGAATCCGCCGAGCAGCAGGACGAAGAAAGCGAACGTCAGCAGCCCCAGGTTCTTTTCGATGAAGGTTCGGATCGGCGGGCCGAACTGCCACAACAAGCCGGCGACGAGGAAGAAGCGGCCGCCGCGGCCAAGCACCGACGCGATGTTGAAGGTCAGGAAGTCCAGGTGGGTCAAGCCGCTGGCGATGGTGATGACCTTGTAGGGAAACGGCGTCAGGCCGGCGCCGAAGACGATCCACGCGCCCCAGGCGTTGTAGAGCTCACTGAATTGCGCGAACTTGTCCTGGTAGCCGTAGAAATCGAGGAGCGGCTGGCCGACCTCGGCAAACAGGAAGTAACCGATGCCGTACCCGGCGATGCCGCCGACGACCGAGGCCGCGGTGGCGACCGCAGCGATCAGCCAGGCGCGCTGCCGGGCCGCGAGGACCATCGGAATGAGCAGGACATCGGGCGGGATCGGGAAGACAGAGCTTTCGACGAAGGCGATGCCGGCCAGAACCCAGAGCGCATGCGGATGCGCTGACAGGTTCATGGTCCAGTCGTAGAGGCGTCTCAGCAAGGGGGTGTCCGTCGACGGGAGGGAAGATGAGCGTATCCGCTTGTGTACCCTGAGCCGGCGACGAAGGGAAGGATCGCGGATCCGCCGGCCGTTGGTGCCGCCGCCCGGCCAGGGGCGCGGATGCTTACCGACCCCGAGGGCGCTGGCGCAGGGATGATAGGCCCTAGCCGGCGAGCGGCAACGAAAGCAGGCCGTCGGCGAGCTTCGGCTCGAACCACGTCGACTTCGGCGGCATGACCTGTCCGGCGTCGGCAACCGCCATCAGATCGGCCAGGGCGGTCGGGTAGAGCGAGAACGCGACCGACCAGTCGCCCGCATCGACGCGCTGCGCCAACGCCTCGACCCCGCGGCCGCCACCGACGAAATCGATGCGCTGGTCCGTTCGCGGATCGCCGATACCGAGGATCGGACCCAGGATCCGCGCCATCAGCAGGCTCACATCGAGGCGCTCGACCGCGTCGACATCCGCCGGCAGCGGCTCGCGCAGGGACAGCCGGTGCCAGCGACCGCCGAGATACATGCCGAACGTGCCGGCGCGGTGGGGATCGACCGGCAGGTCCGAGGCCTCCACGGCGAACGCGTCGCCGACTTCGGCGATCAATTGCTCGGGGCTGCGCCCGTTCAGGTCGCGGATGATGCGGTTGTAGCCGAGGATCCGCATCTGGTCGGCGGGGAAGCTGACGAGGAGGAAGCGACCATCGCCGCCTTGCCGGGCAACCCGCAAGGCGGCCGCCGAACGATGGTGGCCGTCGGCGATGTAGATCGCCGCCATCGCCTCGAAGCCGGCGGTGATCCGCTCGACCGCGTCGTGTTCGACGATCGGCCAGACCTGATGACGAACCCCGTCGTCGGTGACCGCGTCGGCGCTCGGTTCGCCGAGCGTCGCTGCCTCGAGCAGCATCGCGATTTCGCGGCTCGGCAGGTGCGCGGCCAGCACCGGTCCGGTATGCGCCCCGACCGCCTCGATCTGCCGGGTGCGGTCGAATTCCTTGTCCGGCCGGGTGTGTTCGTGGCGGCGGATCCGGTTCGCTGCGTACGCCTCCGTCGAGGCCGCCGTGGCGAGCCCGGTCTGGACGTGGCCGTCGACGATCATCCTGTAGGCGTAGTAGGCGGGCGCCGCATCGCGCACCAGCACGGCGTCGCTTTGCATCGCCGCAAAGGCCCTGGCTGCCTGCGCGTAGACGGCGTCGCTGTGGGCATCGACCTCCGCCGGCAGGTCGATCTCGGCGCGCGAGACGTGGAGGAAGCTCCACGGCCTGCCCGCCGCCCCCGCTTTGGCTTCCGCAAAGCTGAGGACGTCGTACGGTCGAGCAATGATGTCCGCGGCGCGCCCGGGCGCCGGGCGGATCGCCGCGAACGGCTGAATCAGCGGCTGTTGCACGAGGTCTCCTCCACGGCGGCCTCCACGACGGTTCCTGAAGAACCCGGTCGCGGCGACGCCGCCCTACTTGGCGTTGTCGATGCGCAGGGCGATGAAGCGCATGCCGCCCTGACCTTCGACAAGCAGAAGGACGGTCTTGCGCCCGGCCGACTGCGCCGCCTTGATCTTGGACGAGATGTCGTCGGGCTTGGTCACCTCTTCCTGGCTCAGTTCGACGATGACGTCGCCGACGCGCAGGCCCTTCTCGGCGGCAGCGCCCGCCGCGTCGACGGCGGTAACGACGACCCCGTTCGTCCCGGCCGCGATGTCATAGCGCTCGCGCGCGGCATCGTCGATGCTCGAAACGGAGAAGCCGAGGCTTTCGATTTTTTCGCTCTCGGTTTCGCGCTGGTCGCCCGAACCCTCCGCTTCGGCCATCTTGGCCTCGCCTTCATCCAGCGCGGCGACCTTGACGTCGAGGGTCTGCTCCTTGCCGTCGCGCCAGACCTTGACCGGAACCGTCTGGCCGACATCGGTGTCGGCGACGATACGCGGCAGGCTGCGCATCTCGTCGACGGCGCGGCCGGAGAATTCGACGATGACGTCGCCGGCGCGGATATCGGCCGCCGCCGCCGGCCCGTCGTCGATAACGCTTGCGACCAGCGCTCCCTTCGGTTTCTCCAGGCCCAGCGTGTCGGCGATTTCCGGCGTCACCTCCTGGATGCGCACGCCGATCCAGCCGCGCTTGACCTCGCCCGTGTCGATGAGCTGGCGGACGATCGGGCGGACGATATTGCTGGGAATGGCGAAACCGATGCCGATGCTGCCGCCCGAGGGCGAATAGATGGCGGTGTTGACGCCGATCACCTGTCCGTCGAGGTTGAACATCGGCCCGCCGGAGTTGCCCCTGTTGATCGAGGCGTCGGTCT
Source organism: Rhodospirillales bacterium (assembly GCA_016793925.1). Classification (GTDB taxonomy): domain Bacteria; phylum Pseudomonadota; class Alphaproteobacteria; order Rhodospirillales; family Defluviicoccaceae; genus JAEULH01. The sequence continues at coordinate 16,568 of JAEULH010000101.1, forward strand.
GGAGGAAATCGTCGTACGGGCCGGAGTTGATGTCGCGGTTGCGCGCCGAGATGATCCCCGCCGTCACCGTCCCGCCGAAGCCGAAGGGGTTGCCGATCGCCACCACCCAGTCGCCCACGCGCAGGTTATCGGAATCGCCGAAGGCGACGGCGGGCAGCGTGATCGGCGAGTCGACCTTGAGGACGGCGACGTCGGTCTTGGGATCGCGACCGATGAGCTTCGCGGGCAGGCGGGTATCGTCATGCAGGATGACCGTGATCTCGTCGGCGTCCTGAATGACGTGATTGTTGGTCACGACATAGCCGCTGGGATCGACGATGAAGCCGGATCCCAGCGAGGTCGCGCGTCGTTGCTGTGGATGCGGCTGGTTGCGCTCAAAGAACTCCTTGAAAAATTCCTCGAACGGAGAGCCCGGCGGGAAGTTGGGCATCTCGATGCCGGGACGACCCTCCAGCGATTGCGTCGTCGAGATGTTGACGACAGCGGGAAGCAGGGCATCGGCGAGGTCGGCAAAGCTCTCCGGATGCTCCTTGGCCTGCGCCGGGGTCGTGGCGATGAGGACCAGCAGCGACAGGATCAGCGTGCATGCCGCCGTCTGCGCCGCTGCGAGGAGGCGCAACGGCGCCGGATAGGTCGCAGGGTTCACCCGTTGGGGGAGTGCTGTCTTCATCGTTCGATCCCGTTACGACTTCGTGTCACGTTGTTGACGATCGGGTTGCCTGGCGCCGCCGCCGTGCGACCGGGCACAACGCTTCCGGTCGCAGGTCCGGCCTTGGGCGATGCTATTTGGCCGGCGCCGCCGGCGTCGGCGGCTGACCATTCTCCATGCGGAAGAAGCGGAAGAAATCGGAATCCGGGCTCAGGACCATGGTGCGGCCCTCGCCGCCAAGTGCGGCGTACGCTTCCAGCGAGCGGAAGAAATCGAAAAACTGCGGATCCTGGCCGTATGACTCGTTGAGCACCCGCGTCCGCTCGGCGTCGCCCTGGCCTCGGAGCGTCTGCGATTGCCGCGTCGCCTCGGCGATGATGACCGTCCGTTCGCGGTCCGCTTCCGCCTCGATCTTGGCTTTCAGCTCCTCGCCCTCGGCGCGAAGCTGTGCGGCCTGGGCAACGCGGGCGGAGCGCATCCGATTGTACACCGCCTGGCTGGTCGCCTCGGGCAGGTCCGTCCGACCGAGACGGACGTCGATCACGTCGACGCCGAAGTCGAGCGCCTGTTTGCGCAAATCGTCGGCGATCCGGTTCATGATGTCGGCGCGCTTGGTCGACAGCATGTCCGCCAGCGAGACCCGCGCCACCTCCGTGCGGACGACCGAGTTCATCCGGTTCTCGAAAATGTTGTCGAAATTCGCGCTCGTGGTGGCCCTCTGCCTGAACTTCAGCGGGTCGAGGATGCGGTAACGAGCGAACGCGTCGACGTTGATGCGCTTCTGGTCGGACAGCAGCACTTCCTGCGGCTTCGGATCCAGAGCGACGATGCGCTTCTCGAAATACTCGACATTCTGGATGAACGGCAGCTTGACCTTCAGCCCCGGTTCCCGCTCGACCCGGATCGGCTTGCCGAATTGGAGCACCAGCGCCTGCTGCGTCTGATGCACCGTGAACAGAGCGCTGAAGGCGACGACACCGACAACGATGATAATCCCACCGATGATTGCAAGGGTGCTGCGGTTCACTGCTTGGGCTCCCCGGCCCGGTCCCGCTTCTGCAGCTCGCTGAGCGGCAGGTACGGAACGATGCCTTGCCCGTTCGCGGACTTGTCGATGACGAACGTCTTCGTGCTGCCGAGCAGATCCTGCATCCGCTCGAGATAGAGACGCCGCGTCGTCACATCCTTCCCGGTTCGATACGCATCGAGCACCGAGTTGAATCGGCTCGCCTCGCCCTCCGCTTCGCGGGTGACCTGTTCGCGGTAGGCGTTACCGGCCTGGACGATCCGCTCGGCCTCGCCGTTGGCGCGCGGGACGATGTCGTTCCGGTAGGCCATGGCCTCGTTCACCGAGCGTTCCTTGTCCTGGCGGGCGCGCTGCACGTCGTTGAAGGAGTCGATGACCTCGGTCGGCGGATCGACCTTGAGCTGCTTGACCTCGGCGATGAGAACGCCGGCGCCGATCTGATCGAGGATTTCCTGAAGCAGGTCGCGCGTCTGATTGTCGACCTGCTGGCGACGAATGGTCAGCGCGTCTTCGAGCAGCGTCTGGCCCATGACCTCCCGGATCGCGCTCTCCGCGGCGAGCTTCACCGTCTGTTCCGGGTCGCGAATATTGAAGAGGAAGTCGGCCGGCTTGCTGATCCGCCACTGAACGATGAAGTCGACATCGATGATGTTCTGGTCCTCGGTCAGCATCAGGCTTTCCTGCGTGACATCGCGGGCGCCGCTGCGGCTGCCCTCGCCGGGCGCACGAAAGCCGATGTTGATCTGGTTCAACCGCTCCACGTTCGGTGTCAGCACCTCGCCGACCGGCGCCGGGAACCACAAGTGCAGGCCGGGCTGTGTCATCGCGTAGTAGCGGCCGAACAACAACTCGACGCCCTGCTCGCCCGGCTGGACCCGATAGAAGCCGGTGAGGAGCCAAATCACCAGGATCCCAAGCAGGACGATAATAATGCCTCGGCCGCCACCGAACCCGCCGGGGAGCACGCTCTTGAACCGCTCCTGACTGCGGCGGAGCATGTCTTCGATATTCGGCGGAGGCGATCCTGATGGGCCGTTGCCCCACGGACCGCCGCCGCCCCCGCCGCCCCAGGGGCCGCGGTTCGGGTTCCAAGCCATACCGTCAGAAAGCTCCTGATAATTTCGACAACGCGGCCGCTGCGGGCATGCCGCCGCGCGACTTTCGCGAGCGCGGACGCGGACCACATATGGAGTTGAACTTCCTTATAGGCTACCCCCGCCCATGGTGTAAACAGACCGGCGGAGAGATTGCGACGCAACATCAACAACCGGAAGAGAGCGCGACATGCCCGAAGTCACCGAACAGCAGATCCTCGATGCGCTGCGCTGCGTCATCGATCCGGAGCGCCACGGCAACATCGTCGATCTTGGGATGGTGCAGGGCGTTCGCATCAAAAGCGGCCACGTCGCGCTTTCGCTGGAGGTGGATCCGCAACGCGGCCCCCACCTTGAGCCGCTTCGCAAACAGGTCGAGAGCCTGGTGCACAAGCTGCCGGGCGTGCTGTCCGCAAGCGTGGTGCTCACCGCCGAGCGGGCGCCGCGACCGCCGGTCCAGGAGGGCGGCCGCCCGACCGCCGGCGGCCGCTCGCACCAGGCGCCCGAGCTTCTGCCCGAAGTCAAGGCGATCGTGGCGGTCGCCTCGGGCAAGGGCGGCGTCGGAAAATCGACGACGGCCGTCAACCTCGCCGTCGCCTTGGCCAGACTGGGCAAGCGCACCGGCCTGCTCGACGCCGACATCTACGGGCCGTCGATGCGCCGGCTGCTCGGCATCGCCGGTCAGCCCGTTTCCAGCGACGGGTCGAGACTCGATCCGATGGAGCGCCACGGGGTCAAAAGCATGTCGATGGCGTTCCTCGTCGAGGAGGAGACGCCGATCGTCTGGCGCGGGCCGATGGTGCAATCGGCGCTGGAGCAGATGATGCGCGATGTCGCCTGGGGCGACCTCGACGTGCTGATCGTCGACATGCCGCCCGGCACCGGCGACACGCAGTTGACGATGGCCCAGCGCGTGCCGCTGGCCGGCGCGATCATCGTCTCGACGCCGCAGGACATCGCCCTGATCGATGCGCGCAAGGGCCTCAACATGTTCCGCAAGGTCGACGTTCCGGTTCTCGGCCTGATCGAGAACATGAGCTACTTCCTCTGCCCGAAATGCGGGGAGCGCACGGAAATCTTCGGCCACGGTGGCGCTCGGCGGGAGGCCGAGGCGCTGGCGATGGACTTCCTTGGCGAGGTTCCGCTGGATGTCGCGATCCGCGAGACGTCGGACGCGGGCATGCCGATCGTCGCCGCCGAGCCCGAGGGCCCGCACGCGCAGACGTTTCTGGCCATCGCCGAAGCGGTCTGGGCCAAGGTCGAGCAAAGCCTGAGCCGACGCGCCGCCAGCGCCCCGCGCATCGTCGTCACCTAGGGCAGGATTTCGCCCGGCGCCGCGGCGGCACCGGCGGAGAGCAGTGCGGCGAAGCCGGCTCAGCGGTTGCTGAGCAGCTCGCCGCCGTCAAGGCGTTCGTGCGCCAGTCGAGCCCTACAAGATGAAGTCGCCGGCTACCCAGTGGCCGGGTGTCGTCGCACCGTCCTTGACCAGGATCTCCATCTCCGCCGTCGCCTTGTTGGCGTCGGTGTTGGCCTGGACCAGCGTGTTCGCGCCCGAAGCCAGCACGTGCACCTGCCCGGCCCCGCTGAATGCGGCGGCGCCCTTGAAGACGAAGGCCTGGTTGCCGGCTTTGGTGGTGTTGGCGTCGATCGTCGAGAGGTCGATGCGGTCGCCCGCGGCCGCTCCGACGCCGACGAAGTCGCTGATCACGTCGCGGAGCGTCGCCCCCGGCTTGGAGTCTCCAGGTGCGTTGTAATCGAAGCGGTCGTCACCGCTTCCGCCGGTGAGCTGATCTCGCCCTTTGCCGCCGCTCAGCACGTCATCGCCGCCGGCGCCGTTCAAAACATCGCTGCCGGCGCCGCCGTCAAGAAGATCATGCCCCTCCCTTCCCCTGAGCACGTCGCTTCCACCGAGGCCCAGGACGAGCCTGTCCGGATCCTTCACCTGATAGACATCATTGCGCGGGCTGCCGTCGTCTGCGTCGAGCACCACCGCCACGGTCTTGACCGCAGTATCGGCGTAGAGCGGCGAATTCGCGACCGCCTCAACGCTGAGACGGTAGCGCTCAACGTCGTGCTCGGTCACCCGGGACGGGTCGCTCCATTGGTTCGCCAAGTCGGCAAGACTGCCGGCGTTCTCGACGTTGGGGAGCTGGATCAGCGCCGTCGAGCCGTGCGCGGTGAGCCGGTCGAGCATGGGGTCGGTCGGCACCGGGTCGCCGCTGTGGTAGACGTTGACGATGCTGCGGCTATCCGAACTCGTGTTGTCGACGTCGGTGCCCGGCGCACCGAAGGTCATCAACCGCCAGGTGACACCGCCATCGACATCACCCAGGTCATTTTTAGCTGCGGTGCGCATGACCATCGCCCCGCCGAGGCTTTGACCGGTCATCTCCACAGTGGCGAGGTCGTGGCTGGCGATATAGTCGAAGCTGGAGTCGATCAAAGGCTTGAGGTTGTCGTAATAGTCTTTCTGATCGAGCGCGGTTTTCAGCAAATCGCCCGTATTGTTGCTGCCGCGAAAGACCAAGGCAAAGGTGTCACCATTGATGGCGGCGTAGCCGTCCGAGCTGCGATTCTCGTAGTAGCCTTTAGCGTCGAAGAAGCGATCCGGCAGACCGAGGTCATCGGCTCCCAAGGCGCGCCAGCCGCTGTCGCCGAAGAGCGCATCCAGGCTTTTGCCTTCATCGTAAGCAAAATCGGCGAGTAGCGCCATCTCACTCGCCGCCGCCGGAGGCACCGACCGGAAGATCGCCACTTCTCGTTTCCCACGCCTCGTCTACATGAACAAAGTATAATCCGATTGCCTGCCGAAGTAGAGCATAAAACGAGGGCGGTGATACCGGTGTCCCAGCCATGACCGCAATAGACAACCGCCTGCGCTTCTGTCGCTTGCGCCTCCACTACTGTCGCTTGCGCCTTCACTACTGTAGCTTCGCCCCGCGCGACCGGAGCCGCAGAGCTTTCGCGGATTCGACGAAGCGGCGAGCCCTGGCCGCGGTTGCCAAAGCGGATGAAACCCTCGTCCATGTCGACGTCGGCGCCAGCGTTCTCGAGCAAGGGCATGGTCGCGGCATTGCAGGCAACGTGCGTCACCGGCTCTCAGCCGACTGTCCGCACCACGGTGGGACGATCCATGAGCGGTGCGACGTGCGCTTTCCGGAGCTCGCGGGTGCGAGCGGGAAGAAGGGCCAGATCGACGCGGACGCTCTAAGGTTCGTGCCGACCGGCGCCACGGCCGGTCGCGGGCAGTTTCAGGAGAGCTTGACCGGGCGCCGCTTGGCCAGCCGGTCGAATTCGACGAGGGTCTCGACGACGCCCGGCAGGTCGCGGAAGGCAATCATGTTCGGCCCGTCGCTGGGCGCGTGGTCGGGGTCGGGATGGGACTCGATGAACACGGCCGCGACGCCGACCGAGACGGCCGCGCGCGCCAGGACCGGCGCGAACTCCCTCTGGCCGCCGGACGCCGTGCCCTTGCCGCCCGGTTGCTGAACCGAATGGGTCGCGTCGAACACCACCGGGCAGCCGGTCTGGGCCAGGATCGGCAGCGCCCGCATGTCGCTGACCAGGGTGTTGTAACCGAAGCTGGCTCCGCGCTCGCAGACCATGACGTTGTCGTTGCCGGCGCCGCGGATCTTGTCGACGACGTTGGCCATGTCCCACGGCGCCAGGAACTGGCCCTTCTTGACGTTGATCGCCCGCCCGGTTTTCGCCGCGGCAACGAGCAGGTCCGTTTGCCGGCAGAGGAACGCCGGGATCTGCAGCACATCGACCGCCTCGGCGACCGCGGCGCACTGGCTCGGTTCGTGAACGTCGGTGATGACCGGTACGCCGACCGTCTCGCGGATTTCGGCGAACACCGGCAAAGCGCCGCCCATGCCGACCCCGCGGGCGCCGCCCAGGCTGGTCCGGTTGGCCTTGTCGAACGAGGTCTTGTAGATCAGCCCGACGCCCAGCGACGACGTCATTTCGGCCAGGGCATGCGCCGTCTCAAGCGCATGCGCGCGGCTCTCCATGACGCAGGGCCCGGCGATCAGCACCAGCGGCAGGTCGTTGCCGATGTTCAGGCCGGCGACGGAAACGTGATGGGGGGCGGTCATCGCAGAAGGCTCCTTGCGCGTCAGACCAGCCGCGATTGCTCGACCGCGGCGCGAATGAAGGACGTAAACAGCGGATGCGGATCGAACGGCTTCGATCGCAGTTCGGGGTGGAACTGGACGCCGAAGAACCACGGATGATCGGCGAGTTCGACGATCTCGGGCAAAAGGCCGTCCGGCGACATGCCGGAGAAGACCAGCCCGCAGCGTTCCAAAAGCCCGATGTAGTTGTTGTTGACCTCGTAGCGGTGACGATGGCGTTCGAAGATGCGATCGACGCCGAAAATGTCGCGCGCACGCGAGTTCTTGCGCAAGACGCACTCGTAGGCGCCGAGTCGCATGGTCCCGCCGAGGTCGCCCTGGGCCCTGCGATGCTCGATGGCGTTGCCGCGCATCCACTCCGTCATCAGACCGATCACCGGCGCCGCACAGGGCCCGAACTCGGTCGAGCCCGCTTCGGGAATGCCGGCGAGGTTACGCGCCGCCTCGACCACCGCCATCTGCATGCCGAAGCAGATGCCGAAGTACGGGATGCGATGTTCGCGCGCGAACCGCGCGGCGGCGATCTTGCCCTCGGCCCCGCGCTCGCCGAAGCCGCCCGGAACGAGGATGCCATGGACCCCCTGCAGCCGGTCGACGGCCCCGTTCCCCTGCTCGAAGACCTCCGAGTCGATCCAGTCGACGCGCACCCGGACGTTGTTGGCGATGCCGCCGTGGGTCAGGCTCTCGCCCAGCGATTTGTAGGCGTCGAGCAGGCCGGTGTACTTGCCGACAACGGCGATCAGGGCTTCGCCCTCGGGTCGGGCGATCCGGGTCGTGATTTCCCGCCAGACGCCGAGATCGGGGGCAGGCGCGCCCTCGAGGCGGAAGTGACGACAGACCTGGTCGTCCAGTCCCTGCTCGTGGTAGCTCAGCGGCACGGCGTAGATGCTGGCGACGTCGAGGGCGGGGATCACCGCGTCGAAGTGGACGTTGCAAAACAGCGCGATCTTGCGCCGCTCCGACTCGGGCAGCGGCCGTTCGGCCCGGCACAGGAGCAGGTCGGGCTGGATCCCGACGCTGAGCAGTTCCTTGACCGAATGCTGCGTCGGCTTGGTCTTCAGCTCGCCCGCGGCGGGCAGGTACGGCAGCAGGGTCACGTGGATGTACATCACCCGCTCGCCGCCCAGTTCGTTGCCGAGCTGGCGGATCGCCTCGAGAAAGGGCAGGCTTTCGATGTCGCCGACGGTACCGCCGATCTCGCAGAGGATGAAATCCTCGTCGCCGAGGTCGTTGCCGACGAACGCCTTGATCGCGTCGGTGATGTGCGGAATGACCTGGATGGTGGCGCCGAGGTAGTCGCCGTGACGTTCGCGGGCGATGACGTCGGAGTAGATCCGCCCGGTCGTGACATTGTCGCTGCGCCGCGCCGGCACCCCGGTGAAGCGCTCGTAGTGGCCGAGGTCGAGGTCGGTCTCGGCGCCGTCGTCGGTCACGAAGACCTCGCCGTGCTGGTAGGGGCTCATCGTCCCCGGATCGACATTGATATAGGGATCGAGCTTGCGCAGGCGAACCTTGAAGCCGCGCGCCTGAAGCAGCGCACCCAGCGCCGCCGAAGCCAGACCCTTGCCGAGCGAGGAAACCACGCCGCCGGTAATGAAAATGAACCGCGTCATGGACCTGGAGTATATGCCAGAACGAAGGTCCGGCGGAAAGGGCCGTAAGCCGAGCCGCCGGCGACGCCGCGGCGGCGCGAGCCGATCATTCGCGTCTCTATCGCGCCAGCGGCGCCGAGGGCGTTTGCGGCGTTTCGGGCGCCTCGCTGGGCGGTGCGCTTTCGGGCGCCGGCGCGGTGGTTTGCGGCAGCGGCGCCTGCTCGAACAGCGACCGGCTCGCGCTCCCGCCCGACAGCTTCGCCAGGGTCAGGCTGGTGAGGATGAACAGCGCCGCCAGGATCGCCGTCGTCCGCGTGAGCAGGTTCGCGGTGCTGCGTCCGGTCAGAAACCCGCTCATGCCGCCACCGCCGCCGCCGCCGATGCCCAGCGCGCCGCCTTCGCTACGCTGGAGCAGAACGACCGCGACAAGGGCGACGGCGATGATCAGGTGAATGACAAGCAGCGTTGTAACCATGAAGGCTCCGGCCGATCAGGGACAGCTTTGCGCGATGGTCCAGAAATCGTCGGCCTTCAGCGCAGCGCCGCCGATCAGGCCGCCGTCGATATCGGCCTGGGACAACAGGTCGGCCGCGTTCTTGGCGTTCATCGAGCCGCCGTAGAGGATGCGCATGCCGTTCGCGGCCGCTTCGCCGAGCTTGCCGCGCAACTCGCTGCGGATCGCCGCGTGAACTTCCTGCGCCTGGTCCGGTGTCGCCGTCCGCCCCGTCCCGATGGCCCACACCGGCTCGTAGGCGATGACCGTGTTTTCCGCCGTTGCGCCGTCGGGGAGCGAGCCCTGCACCTGTGTCCGGTTGACCTCCAGGGTCTTCCCGGCATCGCGCTCGTCCAGGGTCTCGCCGATGCAGACGATCACCATCAGCCCGGCGGCCAGCGCCGCCTCGGCCTTGGCCTTCACCACCGCATCGGTCTCGGCGTGGTTGGTCCGCCGCTCCGAGTGGCCGACGATGACCGCGGCGCAACCGAGGTCCTTGAGCATCCAGGCGCTCGTGTCGCCGGTATGCGCTCCCTTTTCCGCGGCGTGGCAGTCCTGACCGCCGACGGCGATGCCGCTGCCGGCGACCGCGTCGAGGACACCCTTGAGCAGAGTGAACGGCGGGCAGACCAGCATGTCGCACTTGACCGAGCCGCTCTTCATCCTGGACGCGAGGTCCGCGGCAAGGGCGGTCCCGTCCGCCTGCAGGCAATTCATCTTCCAGTTGCCGGCGATCAGAATGCGGCGGCTCATGCTTCCCTCCCCGTGATGGCTGGCCCGCAGGCTGCGATTGGCCGTTTTCTTAGCACAGCGTCGCCGGCGGTCAAACCGATACCTCCGCGCATTACAGGCGACGGCGGGCCGGCGCCGCCGATCTTTCCTTTGGCTTGCCGCCCTTTCGCCGCAACTCTATGATCCGGCTGCGTTGCAGGAGCCCTTGAAACGCGCGCTCCTCTCGAACGCCGCGCCGGCGCCGCCATTCCGCTCCAGACCGTCCGAACGAGGCCACATGCTTGAAGCGATCCGCAAGTACACCGGCTCAATCGTCGTCAAGCTGCTGTTCGTCTTCCTCATCCTCAGCTTCGGCGTGTGGGGCATCGCCGATGTCTTCCGTCCGCAAGGCGGCCGCGACTGGGCGATCCGCGTCGGCGACGTCACCATCCCGCCGGACCAGGTCCGCGAAGACTACCAGCGGGAGTTGCGTCGATTGCGCGAGGCCGTCGGCGACTCGGTGAATGCGGAAACGGCGCGCGCGTTCGGGCTGCCGAACCAGGTCATCGGCAATATCGTCTCGCGGACGCTGCTCGATCTGGAGCGCGATCGCCTGCACCTGATCATCGGCGACGAGGCCGTGCGCGCCGCGGTGGAGGCGGACCCGACGTTCAAGGGCCCCTCCGGCAACTTCGATCCCGATCTGTTCCGGCGTGTCCTCCAGCTCAACGGTCTGACTGAAGACGGCTATGTCGAACTGGTGCGCGGCGACATAGCCCGGCGCACCCTGGTCTCGGCGGTAGCAAGCGGCGCCGCCGTGCCGGAGAACATCGTCGACGCCATCTTCAGGCTGCGCGAGCAGAAGCGGATTGCCGATTACGTGTTCGCTCCGAACGACGGCGTCGGCGACGTGGGCGAGCCGGACGCGGCGCAAATCCAGGCGTTCTACGAGGCGCATCCCGACCGCTTCTCGGCGCCGGAATACCGCGCCGCGTCGGCAGTGGTGCTTTCCGCGGCGGCCGTGGCCAAGACGCTGACGGTGCCTGACCAGGAGATCGAAGAGGCCTACAAGGCCCGACAAGCCGAATTCACCGAGCCGGAACGGCGGACCATCGAGCAGGTACTGGTTGGCGATGAAGCCACCGCGGCGCAGGTTCGCGAACGGCTTGTCGGCGGCGCCGACGTCGCCGCAGTCGCCAAGGACTTCGCCGACAAGGGCGCGACCAGCGTGAAACTCGACCGGGTCGGCCGGGCGCAGCTTCCGGGCGAACTCGGCGACGGGGCGTTCGGTCTGGCCGCTGGCGAGGTCAGCCAGCCGCTGCACAGTCCCCTCGGCTGGCACGTGCTGAGAGTCGTGGACATTGCGCCGAGCCGGGAGAAGAGCCTCGCCGAGGTGCGCGATCAGTTGACAGCCGAGTTGAGGCAGGAAAAGGCCGTCGATGAAGTCTACGCCCTGAGCACGCGACTGGAGGATGCTTTGGGCGGCGGTGCGGCGCTGGAGGAGGCGGCGAAAACGCTGGGGCTGGATCTGGTCCGGGTCGAGGCCATCGATGCCGCGGGCAAGGACCGTTCCGGCGCCCCGGTTGCGGGTCTGCCCGAAGACTTCGCCAAGACGGTCTTCGCGACCGCGGAGGGGACCGAGAGCGTCCTAACCGAAAGCGGCCGCGACTCATTTTTCGTGGTCCATGTCGACAAGGTGACCCCCGCGGGCGTCAAGCCCCTGGACGATGTCCGCGATGCCGTCGCTGCCGCGTGGAAGGCGGAGCAGCGATCGCAGCGGGCGAAGGAGCGGGCGGTGAGGATCGCCGAGGCCGCGCGCTCCGGCGGTCCGCTTGCCGCAGCCGCGGAGAAGGAGGGGCTGCGCGTGCAAACGACGCCGGCCTTCACCCGCGCCGCCGCCGAGCAGGCTGCGGATGTTCCGGCCGCTCTGGTCGCTGACGCTTTTGCCGCGAATCCGAACGAAGCGACGGTCGTCCCGGCCGATGACGGGACCTATGTCTTGCGCGTCACCTCGGTCATCGAAGCCGATCCCGGCGTTCAGCCCGCCGCCGTCGACGCCATCCGGCGCGATCTCGACGTGCAGGCGCAGGAAGACGCGCTGACGCAGTTTTCCGCCGGCATCCGCCGCGACTTCCCGGTGACGATGAACCCGGCTGCTCTCGAGCCGCTTTTTTGACCGGACCGGCGGACGCCAGAGCATGGATGTCGAACCCGCCTTCAACGCCTTCGCGCAACGGTTCAGCCGGGGCGAGGCCCAGGTGGTCTGGACGACGCTGGTTGCCGATCTGGAAACCCCGGTCTCGGCCATGCTCAAGCTTGCCGATGACCGGCCCAACAGCTTCCTGCTCGAGTCCGTCGAAGGCGGCGCCGTCCGCGGCCGCTACTCGTTCATCGGCCTCAATCCAGACCTGATCTGGCGCTGTCGCGGGAATAGCGCCGAGATCAACCGGCAGGCGGAGACCAGCCCGGACGGCTTCCAACCCTGCCCCGTCGGCGCCAGCACGGGGGCTTTGGCTTCTCTGCGCGCCGTCGTCGCCGAATCCCGCATCGAGCTGCCAACCAGCCTGCCGCCGATGGCCGCCGGTCTGGTCGGTTATCTCGGCTACGACGTCGTTCGCCTGATCGAGCGCCTGCCGGCGACCAAGCCCGACAGGCTCGGCCTGCCCGACGGCGTCTTCGTCCGCCCCACCGTCATCTGCGTTTTCGACAACGTCGCCGACAGCGTCACCCTCATCACCCCGGTTCGCGTTGCGGCGGCCGCAGGCGGTGAAATGCCGACGGCGGATGCGGCCTACGCCGCCGCGCAGGACAGACTGGCGGCGACCGTCCGCGAGTTCGAGCGCAGGGTCCGCTACGAGCGCGCCTCGCCGACGCCGACCGCCGGGATCGCGATGCCCGTCTCGAACATCGGTCCCGGCGGCTACCAGAACCTCGTCGCCAGGGCCAAGGAATACATCCTCGCCGGGGACATCTTCCAGGTTGTGCCGTCGCAGCGCTTCGCCATCCCGTTTTCGCTGTCGCCCTTCGCGCTTTACCGGGCGCTCCGCCGGCTCAATCCGTCGCCGTTCCTCTTTTTCCTGAACTTCGCCGACTTCGCCGTGGTCGGCTCAAGTCCCGAGATCATGGTTCGGGTGCGCGACGGCAAGGTGACCATCCGGCCGATCGCCGGCACGCGTCCGCGCGGGCGCACCTTGGCGGAGGATGAGGCGCTGTCCGAAGAACTCCTCGCCGACGAGAAGGAACGCGCCGAGCATCTGATGCTGCTCGATCTCGGCCGCAACGACGTCGGCCGCGTCGCTCGGGTGGGCACCGTCAAGGTCACCGAGCGGATGGTTATCGAACGCTACTCCCACGTGATGCACATCGTCTCCAACGTCGAGGGCGACCTCGATCCGGCGCTCGACGCCATCGACGCACTGGTCGCCGGCTTTCCCGCCGGCACCGTTTCCGGCGCGCCGAAGGTCCGGGCGATGGAAATCATCGAGGAGTTCGAACCGGAGCGGCGCGGCATTTACGGCGGTTGTATCGGCTACATCAGCGCCGGCGGCGACCTCGACACGTGCATCGCGCTGCGCACGGGCGTCGTCAAGGACGGCGTTCTCTATGTGCAGGCCGGCGGAGGCATCGTCGCCGACAGCGATCCGGATGCGGAGCACGAGGAAACCTGCAACAAGGCGCGCGCCCTGATCCGCGCGGCCGAGGAGGCGGTGCGCTACGTCGCAACGACGCTCTGAGCCGCGGGCGTGAGGAACCAGCAACCCGAAAGCGACCACGGGCCGCTCAGTCGTTCCGGAGACGGTCGAGCAGGTTGCCGCTTGAGGGGCTGACGTTGCCGCCGGCGCGATCGAGATCGCGGTCGATCCCTTGCCGGCGCTGCTCCAGCCCGCGCCGCTCCAGGTCGAGGCGACGACTGTCGCTTCGCAGCGGATCGAGCGCCCGGACGCCCGTCGGCGGCAGCGGTCCGTTTCGATCGTTCGTCCGGATCGGCGCGACCGGCACCAAGCGGCTGCCGCGGTCTTCCTGCTTGCGCTCGATCGTATCCAGCCGGCCGTCGATCCGCTCGCGCTCGATCTCGAGCGGCGCGGTCTGCTTTGCCGGGGCCTCGGTGGCGCCGGGAGCGGGCAGCGGCAGCATCATCGCGAAGACGACGGCGACAAGGACGCCCGCCGCAAGCGACGGCGCACTCGGCCGCCGGGCCCGCGCTTGACGATGTCCGAGGCGACGGTCATTGTGAGCGGCCAGTGCGGGACCGAAGCAGCGGGCAGTGGACAGCGAACGCGCGATGCTCTTGCTCATCGATAACTACGACAGCTTCACCTACAATCTTTACCATTATCTTGGCGTCCTTGGCGTCGACGTCGAGGTGCGGCGCAATGACGCGCTCACCGTGGCCGAGGCGCTCGCCATGCAGCCGCGCGCGATCGTCCTCTCGCCGGGGCCTTGCGATCCGGATCGCGCCGGGATTTGCCTCGATCTGATCGCGGCCGCGGCCGGGCGAACGCCCATCCTCGGCGTCTGCCTCGGTCATCAAAGCATCGGCCAGGCCTTCGGCGGCCAGGTCGTGCGCGCCCCCGTGCCGATGCACGGCAAGCTGAGCCGCATCCGGCACAACGCGAGCGGGCTCTTCGCCGGCGTTCCTTCTCCGTTCGTCGCGACCCGCTACCATTCGCTGATGGTCGCCCGCCAGGGCCTGCCTGCGTGCCTGGAGATTACCGCGGAAAGCGAGGACGGTGTCATCCAGGGCCTCGCCCATCGCACATTGCCGATCTGCGGGGTCCAGTTTCACCCCGAGAGCATCGCCACCGAGCATGGCCACCGGCTGCTTGCGAACTTCGTCGCTTTGACGAAGGGCGAGCGGGTGCGGGAACCGGCGTGACCCCGGCGATGTGCGACATGAAAGCCCTGCTCGCCCGCGCCGCGACCGGCGCCGCTCTTTCCGCGACCGAGGCCGAGGCTGCGTTCGAGATCATGATGTCCGGCGATGCGACGCCCGCTCAGATCGGCGGCTTCCTGATGGCGCTTCGGGTCCGCGGCGAAACGGTGGAGGAGATCGCCGGCGCGGTGCGCGTTCTTCGCGCCAAGGCGCTGACGGTCAAGGCGCCGGCGGACGCGATCGATATCGTCGGCACCGGCGGGGACGCCGCCGGTACGTTCAACATATCCACGGGCGCCGCGCTGGTCGTCGCCGGCGCCGGCGTTCCGGTCGCCAAGCACGGCAATCGGGCGCTGTCCTCGCGTTGCGGCTCGGCCGACGTGCTCACCGCCCTCGGGGTGAACATCGAGGCCGAGACGGCGGTTGTCGAGCGGTCGATCCGCGAGGCGAACATCGGCTTCATGATGGCGCCGCGCCATCACAGCGCCATGCGCCACGTCGCCGGCCCAAGGGTGGAACTCGGCCTGCGCACGGTTTTCAACATCATCGGCCCGTTGTCGAATCCGGCCGGCGTTACCCGCCAATTCACCGGCGTGTTCGACCGCCGCTGGATCGAGCCGATGGCGCAGGTCCTGGGCACACTCGGCAGCCACTGCGCCTGGGTGGTGCATGGCTCCGACGGCCTCGACGAACTCACCACGGTCGGCCCGTCGGACGTCGCGGAACTCCGCGACGGCGTCGTCCGTACTTTCGCGGTTGCGCCCGAGGACGCCGGTCTGGCCCGGGCCCGCCCTGAAGATCTGCGCGGCGGCGACGCCGAGACCAACGCCGCGGCGATGCGGGCCATGGTCGGCGGCGAACGCGGCCCCTTCCGCGACGCCGTCGTCTTTAACGCCGCGGCGGCGTTGATCGTCGCCGGGCGCGCCGAAACGTTGCGGGACGGCGCTGCGCTTGCAGCCAAAAGCATCGACGCGGGCGAAGCGCACGCGGCGCTGTCTCGGCTGGTCGCAATCACCAACGCCGCGGGCGAGCAGGCGCGATCGCCGGCGCCGGGGCGCGGGCTGGGCGGTTAGCCGGGTCATGAACGGGCCCGCCGACATCCTCGCCGAAATCTGCGCTGCCAAGCGCGAGCACGTCCGCACACGCCAGCGGCTGCGACCCGTTGCGGGTCTGCTCAGCGAAGCCGCCTCGGCATCGCCGCCACGCGGCTTTGCCGCCGCGCTGCGCTCGGCGGTCGCGGCCGGCGACTACGGTCTTATCGCCGAAATCAAACGGGCTTCGCCCTCGAAGGGCCTGATTCGCTCCGACTTCGACCCGCCCGCCCTGGCCCGCGGCTATGCCGCGGGCGGCGCCCTGTGCCTCTCCGTTCTGACTGACGCCGCCTACTTCAAGGGCGACGACGGGCATCTCGCCGCCGCTCGCGCCGCCGTTCCGCTGCCGGTGCTGCGCAAGGACTTCATGGTCGATCCCTATCAGGTCGTAGAGGCGCGCACGATCGGCGCCGATTGCATCCTGATCATTCTCGCCGCCGTCGACGACGGCCTGGCTCATGAGCTCGCGGCAACCGCCGCCGAACTTGGCATGGACGCACTTTGCGAAGTGCACGATCGCGCCGAACTCGATCGCGCGCAGGCCATCGACGCGGCGATGATCGGGATCAACAACCGCAACCTGCGCACCCTTGCCGTCGACATCGGGACGACCGAAGCGCTTGCTGCCTGCGCCCCGACGGATCGGCTGATCGTCGCCGAAAGCGGGCTGGCGACGCCCGCGGATCTCGCCCGGATGGCTGCGGTCGGGGTCCGCTGCTTCCTGATCGGCGAATCTCTGTTGCGCCAAGCCGATGTGACAGAGGCGACGCGGGCGCTTCTCCACCGCGAACCGGCTGTCGCCGGCGTGGCCGCGCCGGGCCTGCAAGCACGCCCGCCGGATCGGCGTTGCTGATGTCGCCGTGGCGGAGGGGCCGAGCCCTTCCTCCTCGCTAGGTTCCGATCCCCCAGGTGCGAAGACGTTCGTGCGCCGCTGCATGACGGGTATACGGCGGGAATTGCTGATTGACTAAGGGCGAGAACTAAAATAGAACGGAAAAGCGTGTTTTAGTTTTGTTCGTCAGCCGGGGAGGCACCCTCGAAACTTTTCGAGACACTGCGGGTATCGCTTTACGACGATCAGGCTTGGTCTCCGATAGGCAAAGGGGAAGACAAAGCCGGTTCGCCCGACACGGCGGCTACGGGACGAAAATAATGTTGACCAAGAAACAGTACGATCTTTTGCTTTTTATCGATCGACGACTAAAGGAACACGGTGTCGCGCCTTCTTTTGACGAAATGAAGGAGGCGCTCGGTCTGCGGTCGAAGTCGGGAATACATCGGTTGATGACCGGGCTTGAGGAACGGGGCTTTATCCGCCGTCTTCCCCACCGGGCCCGGGCGCTTGAGGTTATTCGCCTCCCCGAGAACATCGGCGGCCGCCCGGCCCCTGCACGGCGGCCGGAGTCGTTTGCGCCGACCGTCATCAAGGGCGACTTCCGGCTGTCCGGGGTGTCGACGACCGCGTCCTCCGCGTCGAGCGTTCAGATGCCCCTCTACGGCAAGATCGCCGCCGGCACCCCGATCACGGCACTGCGCGACAACACCCGGGTGATCGACGTTCCGTCGGGGCTGGTCGACAACGGCGAACACTACGCGCTCGAAGTCGCCGGCGACTCGATGATCGACGCCGGCATTCATGACGGCGACACCGTCATTATCAAGCGCACCGACACCGCGGAGAGCGGGACCATTGTCGTCGCCCTCGTCGACAACGAGGAGGTGACCCTGAAGCGGCTGCGCCGACGCGGCCAGTCGATTGCTCTGGAGCCGGCCAATTCGGCCTACGAGACGAGGATATGCGGACCGGATCAGGTCGCGGTCCAGGGCCGTCTCGTTGGCCTCATTCGCCGCTATTAGATGAGATCGACCCCGTTCCCGGACGAAGCCATCCGCAGGAAGGGAGAAGGGCGTCGATCATGTCCGCCAAGTCGAGCGTCGTGCCCACTCCTGTTCGGGCGGGAGGCATCTCACGTCTCGTCGATGACTGACGCAGGCGCCGCCGCCGATCGGTACTTCGCCCAGCCGGCGGCGCGCAGTTCGCACGCGGGGCATGTTCCGCAGCCATAGCCCCAGTCGTGGAGTTGGCGACGCTCGCCGAGGTAGCAACTGTGGGTGTGCTCACGGATGAGCTCGACCAGCCCGGCGTCGCCAAGGCGTTCGGCGAGCCGCCAGGTGGCGGCCTTGTCCAGCCACATCAGCGGCGTGTGGATGACGAAGCGGCAGTCCATGCCGAGGTTCAGGGCGAGCTGCATCGCCTTGATGGTGTCGTCTCGGCAGTCGGGGTAGCCGGAAAAATCGGTCTCGCAGACACCGGCGACGAGGTGGCGCAGGCCGCGGCGATAGCCAATGGCCGCCGCCATCGTCAGGAAGACGATGTTGCGTCCCGGGACGAACGTCGTCGGCAAGCCGCGGTCGCCCAGGCGGATCTCGGCGTCGCTGGTCAAAGCGGTGTCGCTGATCTCGGCGAGGACGCCGAGGTCGACGCGATGATGCTCGCCGAGCCGACGAGCCCAGGCCGGGAAGCGATCGCGGATTTCGGCCAGCACCGACAGGCGACAGTCAAGTTCGATGACGTGCCGCTGGCGATAGTCGAATGCCACCGTTTCGACGCGCTCGAAGCGGTCGAGCGCCCAGGCGAGGCAGGTCGCGGAGTCCTGGCCACCGGAAAAGAGGACCAGCGCCGCGGAGTTTCCGGCGACGGTCTCGGGCGTCGGGCCAACCGCCTGGCCGGTCATGGCCATTCGACCGGATGCGATGCCAAATATGCCAAGGATGCTTCTATGCGTTGCCGTCGGGCGGCTGCTTGGCGCCCGCGCGCGCCGGCGAAGCCGCCTGCTCCGAGCGATGCGGGCGGTTCTTCGCCTCGTTGCTGAAGGTAAAGCGGCCGAAGAGGATGCAGCCCTTCATGCCCGGGTCGCAGGCGCGGCCCCGGACCCGCTGGCAATTGCCTTCAAGTTCGTGGGGACAGCCCCAACCGCTCAATGGTGCGCCCTTTCCTGCTTTCGATGCCCCGCACAGTGCGTTGATGCGCGGGCGACGTCAAGACCGGCGCGCAACCGGGTTTCCTGAGGGAACGCGAGTCACCGGAGCCGTTTTCAAGCTCCTGAAGCGGCCGCTCGCAGCGCGGCTACGCCGACGCGGCATAGACCGGCTCCGCGCGCAGCGCCTCGCGCGCCCGCGACAGCCGCGAGCGTACCGTACCGGTCGGCGTCCCCATGATTTTCGCTGCCTTCTGGTAGGAACAGCCTTCGTGGACGACGAGGATCAGGGCCAGTCGCTGGGAGGCGGGGAGGCGGTCGATCGCTTCGCTCGTTTCGCGCAGTTCCAGCATGGAGTGCTGCGCCGGCGGCGACGACATGCCGTAGAGCTTGGCCATGCCGTCGCTCAACGCGTGGGCGCGGGCGCGATCCCTGGTCTTGTTGATGAAGGCGTTGCGCAGGATCGTGAACAGCCACGCGCGCAGGTTCGTCCCGGGTTCGAATTTATCGGTCGCGGCCAGAGCCTTGACAAGGCACTCCTGCACCAGGTCGTCGGCCTCGTCCGACTGTCGGGCCAGCGACATGGCGTAGCGCCGAAGATGTGGAATCTCTGCTGCAAGCTCGGCCCGCATCCTAATCCTCCTTCCTCAAACTTGTCTCGTGCCAACGAGATCAAGCTGCATCCGGAGCGGCGCGTGAACCTTAATCCAGGATAGCCTGTGAAGGCGGGGAAACGGATGAGCATCCTTTATTAATCAGATGCCTTCTGCGACAACTTTCTACTATGTCAATATCTTTGGTTAATATGTTTCTACGGCAAGTCGTTGCCGCCGTTTCAGCGGCCGCGCCGGCCGAGGAAGTATCCGACGACAGCCGCGACGAGCGGGACACCGACCGCCGCCGCGGTGAGGATGCCGCGAAACGAGGCCGTCTCGATGGCGTGACCGGAGGCGCGGGCGTCGAACCGGCCATGCGCTGCGTAGTCGCCGGCCACGGGCGAGAACAGGTTGTCGGGCCGCGTCGGGTCCGCCGGCTCATCCGTCTGCTGCCCGCTGTAGCCCATCTTCGACAGCATGCGATCGACCAACCCGGGCAGAAGGATGCTGCCGAACACCAGCTTGAACGAGGCCCTGCCGATCAGGATCTCGCGCGCGCCCGTCTCGGCGGCGCGGACGATTTCGGCCGCCGGGACCTCCGGCTCGTAGATCGGCGGCGCCGGCTGCGGACGCATCGGCAACTTGTTGCGCGCCCATTCGAACTGCGGCGTATTGACCGCGGGCAGAACCACCATGCTGATGCGGATCCGGCTGCCGTCATGGATGAGTTCGGCGCGCAGGGACTCGGTAAAGCCGCGAATGGCGAACTTGGCGCCGCAGTAGGCCGACTGCAGCGGCAGTCCGTGGTAGCCAAGCGCCGAGCCGACGTTGACGACGGTGCCGCGGTCGCGAAGGCGCATCCGCCCGACCGCGGTCATGGTGCCATGAACCTGGCCGAGGTAGGTCACCTCGGTTACGCGGCGATACTCCTCCGCCGACATCGCGGCGAACGGAGAAAACACCGTCGCCATGGCGCAATTGACCCAGACGTCGATCCTGCCGAACTCCTGTTCGACGCGTTCCGCAGCCGCCTCGATAGCGGAGGCGTCGGCGACATCGGCGGGGAGGGCGAGCCCGACGCCGCCGGCCGCCTCGACGTCCGCCTTGGCTTCGTGCAGGCGCTCGATACCACGGGCGATGAGGCCGACAGCGTAACCGCGGCGGGCGAATGCGATCGCCGTCGCCCGGCCGACGCCGGCGGAGGCGCCGGTGATGACAACGACCGGTCTGTTCTCAAGCAAGTCCATGTGGCGCCCATGCAGCGAGTTGCGTTGCTGCAGTAACGCAGCCTCGGCGGATTTGGTTCCGCCCGGAGCATCCTGCGGCTGTGGCCGCGGCCAGATTGCCGGAATTGGCGCTCTATTCGCCTCGGTCGCCCGCTGTTGTTCCGGCGCTAGCGGTTGCAGCGGGCGAACCCGTGACGACCTCGGATCTGGGCGTTTCGGGCCAATCGCGCAAAGGCTCCCGGCGGTGTCGCGATCGCCTCGGCGAACAGGTTGCCGGCGGAGGCGCAGTAGCTTTGCTTGCCGATGTCGGCACTGCGCATCGACGCGTCGTTGGCGAGCCTTGTGACGAAGGCGTTCAGCTGGCGCGTGCCGTCGCTGCCGTAGGCGCGCGCGAAGAACCTGCGCAAAGAGGCGCTTTGCGCAGCGATCTGGCCGCGAAAGGTCCTGACGAAGGCATTGTAGCGTTTCTGCTCGTTGCACGAGAGCGCCGCGACCATCAGTTCCGTCTGGAGGACGCGGGCGTTCAGCGTCATTTCATCCGCCGGCGAAACACACGGAGCTGCCATGGCGGGCACGGCGGCGAGAGACAGCGTTACCAGCAGGGGCGCCAGGGTCTTCTTCATGGTCGCGGTCAGCTCCTTCGCCGCTCGCTGCGAAGCGCCGCGGCCTCCAATGGTGATGCCTGACAGACAGAAAAGCGCAGAAGCCTTAAGGCCGCGTTTCAAAGGCCCCCGAGGCGCCATCTTGCCCCGGTCGCCGTCGCTTCAGATCGCCGAAAGCATCGGCGCCGAGTCCTCGATCTGCTGGATCTTCTCGAAGCCATGGCGCAACTCGAACATGATGAACTGCGACTGCTTGAGCGGGCTGGCGGCGCTGCCGCGCGGAAACCGAGCCGCCCAGGCGTCGACCTTGACGGCGAGGGAGCAAAGCACGCCGCCGATGGTCGTGTGGTAGCTCTTGATCAGCGACTCGACCCGACGGAAGCGCTCGGCAGACAGGTTTTGCCAGAGATCCTTGGTGCTCCGCTCGAAATTCTCGAAGCGGCCGGCGATGGACACCATCAACCCGTTGATTGTTGACTCCATCTCGGCGCACGTCGCCATCAGCTCCTCGTCATGGGCGAGTTGGCGAAGCTGGCGGATCATCCCCAGGGTCTTGAGGAACTCGCTGATTGCCGGAACCATCTGGTCGAGGCAGTTGCGGTAGTAGGCCAGCGACAGGAAGATGTCGCCATAGTCCTCGAGGAACCGCGGGATGCCGGCCAGCTCGACGCCGAGACTGTTCGCCATCTGCTGCAGTTTCGCCTGGGCCTGGACCACATCGGGGTTTCGAAACAGCGCGACGATGTCGTCGAAGGATTTTATCGAGACGTCGCCGGTGCCGTAGATCCGCCGGATCAGCGGGTGGGTGAAGGCGCTCATGTACGACGTCAGTTCTGCGATCTTGCGCTTGGACAGGCGCAGCGCCCCGACCTCGTTCACCGCAATGCCGTGCTCGCGCAGCATGATCCGCAGGCTGTAGACGTCGTAGCTGGGCAGGACGGCGAGCTTGCGCAGCAGGACCAGGTCGGGATGCGGCGGCACCATCGGCCAGTCGAAGACGTTGACCATCGACTGGACGTCCGCCTGGCCGCTCCCGGTCGAGGCGTCTTCGAACAGTTCGACGACGCCCTGGAGCCGCGAGTTCTTGATCATGCGGGCGTGGCGCAGCGCCCGGGTCTGCAGCGGGATCACCGACAACGGCAGGATGTGCAGGGAATCGCGGTCGACATCGCTGATCTCGATGTGAATGCCCTTCCCCTCGGCGGCCGCCGCACCGTCGCGCGCCGGCGTATCGACAGCCATGGTCACCCGATCCCCTCCATCAGCGCGTCGATCTCGGCCTGGGTCTTGGCGACGCCCGGAAGCTGCGGTCCATGCGCCCGGACCACGCCGTCATCGTCCTCGGGCAGGGCCGCAGCCTGAGGCCGGCCGCAGCCTGCTGTTCCCAGCCGAGCGGTAAAGGTGGCGAATCAGCTCGTCGATCTTGATTTCGATCGCGTGCAACGCCGTCACGATCTTGCGGACGCGCTGGCCGGTCAGATCCTGGAACGTGCAGGCTTCGTAGATCCGGGTCGCGGCCGCGGTAAGCGCGGCCCTGTCGACGATGGCGCCGCCGCTGACCATCGCCTCGATCGACTCCGCCGCGTCCATGATGCGGTTCGTCGCCTCGGCGGTGGTCTCCGAAATCGCCTCCAGCTCGTCGGTCGCCGTCGGGATGTACTGGCTCTTCACCTCCGGACCGATCGTCGAGAGGTCCGAGCGGACGCTCTGTATGTAGGTCGAGATGCTCTGCAGCTCGGCGATCAGCGTCGCCTCGGCTTCCTTTTGGCGGGTCCGAAGGACGGCGATGAGCTGTTCGATCAGGTCTTGCATATCGGCTGCGGACTGCGGGCCGGCCCCGGCATGATGCTGCTTCATCGCCATGGCTCAGGCGTTGGCGAAGACGCTGGCGAGCTTCTTGCCCAGGGTCTCTGCGTTGAACGGCTTGACAATGTAGTTCGATACGCCGGCCTGCTTTGCGGCGATGACGTTGTCGGTCTTGCTCTCGGCGGTAACCATGATGAAGGGCAGGCTCGCGAGTTTGGCGTCGGCCCGGATTTCCTTGAGCAGGTCGAGCCCGTTCATCGGCTCCATGTTCCAGTCGGAGATGACCAGGTCGTATTTGCCTTGGCGGAGCTTGCCGAGGGCTTCGGAGCCGTCGAGGGCTTCGTCCATGTGCGTGAATTCGAGCTGGCGAAGGAGGTTGCCGATGACCCGCAGCATGGTCTTGTAGTCGTCGACGATCAGAATCCTCATGTTCTTGTTCATCGCGCGCGGTGCTCCCAGGCGGACGTTGCAAATCACGGATGCGCCATCGCGTCGGCGACCGGCCGTCGCCGATGCGAATGCACAACCGAGCCTACGCCAGCGGCATTGACGCGCGATGTCGCGCCGGCGCTGGCGCATTTCGAAATGTTTCGGCGCATGCTCCAGACCCGCCGCGCTGTCAGGCCGCGCTTGCGGCCGAACTGCCGGATGGCGCGGCCGGGGACGGGGCAACGGCGGCAACTGCCGGCCCTGTCGCAGCCTGCGGCCGATAGACGCCGCTGCTGGTCCTGATCGGCACGAGGGCGTCGGTCAGGCCCATGGTCGTTTCCGAGGCGCCGAGAAACACGAACCCGTCTGCGGGGAGTCGACGGGCGATGTTTTGCAGCGTCCGCGCCTTGGTCGCGGGGTCGAAATAGATCAGCATGTTGCGGCAGAAGATCACGTCGCACCGGCCGAACGGCGCGAGGTCGTTGAGCAGGTTGAAGTCGCGAAAGCGAACCATCGCCCGCAACTCTTCGGCAATCTGCCAATTGTCGCCGACCGGCCGGAAATACTTCAGCAGCAGCCGGGTCGGAAGCCCGCGTTGCACCTCGAACTGGCTGTAGACGCCGGCGCGCGCGCGCTCGAGCGCGGTTGTCGAGATGTCGATGGCGACGATTTCGCAGCGCCAGCCCTGCAGCCTGGCCGCCTCCTCGGCAAGGATCATCGCCAGCGAGTAGGGTTCCTGTCCGCTCGAGGCGCCGGCGCAGAGGATCCGGAACGACCGCTGTGCCGCCCGTCCGCCCAGCAGCGCCGGGAGAACAAGGTCGCGGAACATGCTGAACGGCTTCATGTCGCGAAAGAACAAGGTCTCGTTCGTCGTCATGGCGTCGACGACATCGGCGACGACCTGC
Source organism: Rhodospirillales bacterium (assembly GCA_016793925.1). Lineage (GTDB taxonomy): Bacteria > Pseudomonadota > Alphaproteobacteria > Rhodospirillales > Defluviicoccaceae > JAEULH01. The sequence continues at coordinate 40,776 of JAEULH010000101.1, forward strand.
GGGTTCCGGCGCGCCACCAGAGCGGAGAGGGCGGACAGATCGGCAAGGCCGTACTTGCGGACCACCGGCCGGAGCCGGCTTTCGAGCAGGTAGGCTTTCTCCGGCGGCAGGGTCAGGCCGGAGCGACGCCGGAGCATGTCGCAGATCAGCGCCACTTCGCCGGCGGTCATGGCCGCAGTCCCGTCGCCAGGTGGCCGATCCGCTCGGCAAGGGCTTCAAGCGGGAGGACGGCGCTGCACAGCCCCGCGCGGGCGACGGAACCGGGCATTCCCCAGACGACGCTGGACGCCTCGTCCTGGGCGATCAGCGCGCCCGCCGCCGCAACGACGGCTTCGCCGCCGCGGGTGCCGTCTGCGCCGATGCCGGTCAGAACCACCGCCAGCGTCGCTGCGCCGTAGCAGGCCGCGGCGCTGCGAAAGAGGGCGTCGACGGCCGGACGGCAGAAGTTTTCGGGTGGGGCCTGGTTGATGCGGATGACCCGGCGTCGGCCGTCCCTGCCGACGATCATGTGGAAATCGCCCGGAGCGACGTAGATTCTGCCCGGCTGGATCGGCTCGCCGTCGCGGCCCTCGGCGCACGGCCGGCGGCCAATCCGGGCGAGGTGCTCGGCGAGGATGGCCGTGAAATGCGGCGGCATGTGCTGGGCGATCAGGATCGGCAGGGTCAGGTCCGCGGGCAAGCCGCCAACGAGCGTTGAGAGAGCCTGCGGACCGCCGGTCGAGCTGCCGATGACGAGGATCTCGGGCCGGGTCGGCGGCGTCCGCCGCAACGGCCAGGACGCCGATCCGAGGCCTTCGGCGACCTCTTCGCTACCGACGCCCGGCGCGGGCTGATCGCGCCGGCGCCGGCCGGCTTCGCCCAGCGCGCGAACCTTGATGACCAGGTCCCGACGGAAACCGTCGCCGTCCGTTGCGGCGCTGGTGAGATCGCGGCTGGCCGACGGCTTGGGGATGTAATCGGCGGCGCCGGCGGCCAAGGCCCGGATGGTGATCGCTGCGCCGGGTTTTGACAACGTCGAGGCGATAATGACCCGGACATCCGGATCGATGGCGAGCATCTTCGGCAGCGCCGTCAGCCCGTCCATAACCGGCATCTCGACGTCGAGCACGACCACGTCGAAGCGAGCGCCGGCGAGCGCCTTGAGCGCCTGCTCGCCGTTGCTCGCGGTGGCGGCGATCTCGATGTCCGGTTGCTCGGCCAGCAACCTCGAGACAAGGCCGCGGACCACCGCCGAATCGTCGACGATCAGAGCGCGGATCGGTCGGCTGCCGCGGTGGTGCGCAGGCGCGTCGGCGCGCTTCGCCGCAAGCGTCGGCGCCATGCTCATATGCCGACCATGGAAAGCTTCAGCTCCAGGATTTCCCGGTCGAAGGGCTTCATGATGTACTCGTCGGCGCCGGCCGCGATGGCCTCGGCGATCGCCATGAGACTGCTTTCGGTGGTACAGAAAATGACCTTTGGCTCCTTGCCGCCCGGCAAGGCGCGAATGGCCCGAACGCAGCCAATGCCGTCGAGCTGCGGCATGTTGCGGTCGAGCAGGATCATGTCCGGCATCTGCTCTCGGCACGACGCGATGGCCTCAAGCCCGTTTGCGGCCTCCCGTGCATCGAAACCGAGCTCTTCGAGCAACTGGCGGGCGACGGCGCGAATGGCGCGCGAATCATCGACGATCAGGCATGTCTTCCGAAGTGCGCTCACCCGCGCCTCCTGCTTTGTGAACGGATCCGGGGCGCTGGCCGGCGGGGCCGGCGCCGCCGCGACCGGGACTGGTCGGACCTAGTTGCCGGCTGCGGCCTCGATGCCGTCCAGCAAAGGCCCGACCTCGAGGACCACCATCAGGTCGCTCTCCAGGCGGTAGATGCCCGCCGAGAAACCGCGCCAGTGCTCGTCGAGGGTCACGGGGTTGTCCTCATGGAAGCCTTCGCTGACGGCGATCACCTCGCCCACCGCGTCGACGACGAGGCTGAACAGCTCGCCGTCGTGCTCGGTGACGATGCTCATGTGCGCAGCGTTCGGCGCCGCCTTCGGCATGCCGAGGCAGCGGCGGACGTCGATGGCGGTGATGATGCGTCCGCGCAGATTGATCGAGCCGGCGACTTCCGCCGGCGCCAGCGGCACCGGGGTCAGCGGCCGTTCGTCGAGCACGTCGTCGACCGCGCCGAGCGGGAGGCCGAAGGTCTGCCGTCCGACGGTGAAGGTCAGGAACTCGCGCCGGCCGCCGCCGGGACCGTCCGTGAGGATGCCCTTGTCTGTGACAGACGCGGTGCCGGATGTGCGCACGATCGTCATGCCGCCCTGCCGTTCTGCTGAAGCACTTGGCGAAGAACCCCGCACAACTCATCGCCGCGCGCCTTGGGGACGAACGATGTGAAGCCGGCGCTTCGACCGCGCTCGCGGTTCTGATCGGTCAGGCGCGAGGACAGCGCGATCATCGGCACCTCGCTCCAGCGGCCGCCGTTGTGGACCGCCTCGGCGAAGGCGAACCCGTTCATGCCCGGCATTTCGATGTCGCTGACGATCACGTCGACGTCGATGCCGCGATCGTGGAGCGCCATCGCCTCCTCGCCCCCCAGCGCCTCGATCACCTCGAAGCCGGAAATGGTGAGCCGCGGCGACATCAGGCGGAGGAAGAAGGCGCTGTCGTCAACCAGGAGCAGCCGCGTCTTCTCTTGGCTCTTGTCCGCGCCGTCGTCCGCGCCGCCGGCCTCGCCGCCGAACCAGTCGGCAAAGCCTCTGGTCAGGTAGTGACCGACGTCGATCAGGTCGGTGGCTTTCCCGTCGATGATCGCGCTGCCAAGGGTGCCGCAGCCGCCGCCTTTCAACTCGACGCTGAGCGGGGCGTCGACGATATCGACGATCTCGTCCACCATCAGGCCGACGGTTCGCTTGCCGTCGGCGAAGACCAGGACCGGCTGGTTGCCCTCGCCGCGCCGCGAGAAGCCGGGCGACACGCTCACCAGCGGCATCATGTGGCTGCGGTACTGGACCACTTCGCCGCCGTTGACGGTTTCCACCGCTGAAACGTCGACGTTCTCGATCCGCTCGACCAGGGTCATCGGCACCGCCTTGCGCGACCGGTCGCCGGCCCTGAAGACGATCAGGCTTGTGCGCCGATCCTCCCCCTGCGCGAGCGCAGGCGTCTGTTCGCTCCGGTTGACCTGGGCGGGCCCGGCCGTGGCCGCGATCCCGTTGGGATCGAGGATCATGATGACGCTGCCGTCGCCGAGGATCGTCGTTCCTGAGAAAAACGGAATCTTGCGCAGCATCCGGCCGACCGGCTTGACGACGATCTCTTCGGTGTCGAAGACCCGATCGACGATGAGCCCGAGCAGGCGGCTGCCGATCTGGGCGACCACGACGTAGAAATCCCGGCCGCCCTTGTCGGCGCCGCCGGCGAAGCCGGCCGCCTCCGCGGCCTCGAGCTTGAGCAGATCGCGCAGCGAGACCAGCGGCAGCAGTCGGTTGCGCAGGCTCAGCACCGGGGCGTTGTTGACCATCTGCACGCGATGAGCGCCGCCGCCGGCGACGTGAACAAGCTCGCGGACGCAGATCTGCGGAATGGCGAAGCGCTGCCCGGCGCAGCCGACGATCAGCGCCGAGACGATGGCCAGGGTCAGCGGGATCTTGACGGTGAACGTGGTGCCTTTGCCGGGCTCGGAGGTGAGCTCGATGACGCCGCCGATTTTCTCGACGTTGCTGCGGACCACGTCCATGCCGACGCCGCGTCCCGAGACGCTCGTCACGGTCTCGGCGGTGGAGAAGCCGGCCCTGAAGATGAAGTCGCGGATCTGCTGCTCGGTCAACCGGTCCAACTCGGCGGCCGTCGCCAGGCCGCGTTCGACGATCTTGTCGCGGATCCGGGCGATGTCGAGGCCGCGGCCGTCGTCGGCGATCTCAATGATGATGTGCCCGCCTTCGTGGAAGGCGTTGAGCGTGATCGTTCCCGTTTCCGGCTTGCCCGCGGCGCGGCGGACCTCGCGCGGCTCGATGCCGTGATCGGCCGAGTTGCGGACCATGTGGGTCAGCGGATCGCGGATCATTTCCAGGATCTGGCGGTCGAGCTCCGCCTCGCCGCCGTTCATCTTCAGCTCGATCTTCTTGCCGGTCTCGACCGAGAGGTCGCGAACGATGCGTGGAAGCTTGGCCCAGGCCGTGCCCACCGGCTGCATCCGCGTCTTCATGACGCCTTCCTGCAGCTCCGTGGTGATCCGGCTCAGGCGCTGGAAGCCGTCGGCGGCGGGGCCGTTGTCCTTGTTCCGCGCGAGCTGAAGAAGCTGGTTGCGGGTCAGGACCAGCTCGCTGACCAGCGTTATCAGCGATTCGAGGACCTCGACGTTGACCCGAATGGTCATGCTCGACGTCGCACCCTCGTGGCCCGGCGTCGCTTCGCCGGCGGCCTCTCTGTCGGCTTTTGCGGGATCGGGCGCGGTCGAGGCGGCGCCGGCGGCAACCTTCGAAGGGCCGACTTCGGGCTGCGCATCGGCGGGCGCGGGAGCGCCGCCCGCGTCCGGCTCGCTCGCCGGCTCGGTGTTGCCGGAGCGGGACCGGGCCTCGCCGGCGGCGACGGCCGCCTTCAGGTCGGCGATGAGCGCCGCGTGGTCAGCCTCCGGTTCGGCGCCGCTGACTTCCAACGCGCCGATCAGCGCGCGGATCGCATCGACGCAGCGCAGGATCAGGCTGACCGCCTCGGGCGTGACCAGTCCGGCGTTGTCGCGGAAGGTGCTCAGCAGGTCCTCGCCAGCATGAGCGACCTTTTCCAGTCGTGGCAGGTTGAGGAACCCGCAGGTGCCCTTGATGGTGTGGAAGACGCGGAAGATGTTGCCGAGGATCTCGCTGTCGTCGGGCGTATCCTCCAGGCGAACCAGCTCGCCGTCGAGAAGGCCCAGGCTTTCCGAAGCCTCGGCGAGGAATTCCTGCAGCAGATCGTCCATCGTGGCCTCTGGCTGATGACGAAGCGAAGGCACGGCCGCGCGACGCGACCGCGGCGCGTTCCGAACGACCTGACACTAATCGTTAGACTTTGCCCGCTAGTGTCCGTCGCGTTGCTGCAGCGTTTCGGATCGTGTCCGGCCGTTGCGGCGGCACGGGAACGGCCCGGGTAGGATGAACCTGACAGTGACCCAGCCTGCGCACATCCTCGTCGTCGACGACGACCCGGGCGTCCGCGCGATCGTCGCGCGCTTCCTCGAGGACGCGGGATATCGTGTGACCGCGTTGAGCGACGGCGAGC
>JAEULH010000043.1 GCA_016793925.1 Rhodospirillales bacterium
ATGATCTCGAAGTCGACGCCGGCCTTGCCGTCGACCTCGCCCTGGACGAGGCTGTCCGTTCCGCCGCCGGCGACCACGTGGAGCTGGCCGGCCTTCAGCACCGCCGTCGGGCTCACGAAGACGAAGGCCTGGTTGCCGGCCGTGGTCGCGTCGGCGTCGATCTGGTGGAGATCGATCCGGTCGCCGACCGCGGCGCCGGCCCCGGCGAAGTCGAGGATCGTATCGTGGTTGGCCGCGCCCGGCTTCGAGTCGGCGATATCCTCGTAGACGAAGCGGTCGTTGCCGCCGCCGCCGCTGAGCGTATCGGCATCGTAGCGGCCGGTAATCACGTCGACCCCCTCTTCGCCATAAAGCAGGTCATTGCCGGTGCCGCCGCCGAGATGGTCGTTGCCGGCGCCGCCCCAGAGCGTGTCGTTGTCCTCCTGACCGGCGAGCGAGTCGTTACCGGCGCCGCCGTAGAGGATGTCGTCACCGACTTGGCCGTAGATCCGGTCGTTACCATCGTCGCCGTAGAGCTTGTCGGCGCCGTCGGGATAGTCCTGCACAGCCGGGTCACTGCCGAAGCCGCCATAGAGCAGGTCGTTGCCAGCACCGCCGTGGATGATGTCCGCGTCCCCCATGCCGCCGTAGGAGGGCCCCCCGTTGCCGTGGCCAGAAATCGTGTCGTTGCCGCCCAGGCCGTCGAGCGTGTCGTTCAGGCCTGACCCGAGGATCACGTTGTCGAGCGCGTTGCCCGTGCCATGGAAGCCGCTCGGTCGTGTAGGCCCAAACAAGCTGAAGGACAGGTCCTCGATGTTCGGCCCTAGCGCGTAATCCGTGTTAATGGCACTAACATCATCGTGGCCCTCGCCAGCCTTCTCTATGGCCGCATCCTTACTGTCAAAGGTGAAGTAGGTGTCGTTGCCGGGCCCACCATAAAGGTAGTCGGCATTGTTGCCTGGGTACGGGATATTGTCGTCGTGGGGGTAGAAAGAACTTGCTTGCAGGAAATCCCTGTCAGCGCCGCCGTAGAGAAGAACCTTTGTTGCCGACAGGTCGAGCGTGGAGAGATCCAGAAAAACTCCTTCCACACCCACATGGTCCTTGCCGGCGCCCCCGTATAGCGTGATCGTCCCCGACGGCCTATCTCCGATCCACTTGCTCTGGCTGGCGCCAGCTTGACGATAAACGAGATACACCGAGTCGCCGCCAGCGTCGCCCCAGGCGGAATTGGTCACCGGGTTCGCGCCGCCGGTATCCGTGATGGTAATTTCGATATAGTCGATGCCGGCGTCGCCGTGGATAAGGTTACCCGAATTCGGGCCATTCCCGTATCCGTCCTCGGGATAATTATCCAAGATACCGTCATCACCCACGCCGCCGCTAATCGTATCGCCACCGGTGCCGCCGTCCAGGTAGTCGTTGCCACCCATGCCGTAGATCTGGTCATCGCCATCAGACGGTTTGCTGCCCGGCGGATCCGCTGTGACGCCTGCTGAAACTTCATTCGGCACGATCGTGTCGTGCCCTGCGGTTCCCGTGTATATCCCCACTGTCGCCTCCCCCTCCTGCCGGCGCCGGCCTTACCGCCGGGCGCTCCGACGTTGACTCATTGACACAATGCCCCCACTTCGGGCGCCCTACCGCGCCCGTTGCCAGGGCTAGGCCCGGCGGTGTTGTCGCTGCCGGCCTTGACCAGGCCCAGTCGAGGCTCCGCCCAGGACCCCAACCCTCGTGCCAAGTATTGCACGTTTTTAGAAAAACTCAAGTATCAAGAAAATTAACTGTTTGACACGTACCTCAGGCGCAACACTTCAATACATCGACATTGCGTCATAAGAAAAGGATATCGACCGTTGCAGTGGAATCAGTGCTTCTGCCGCCAAGTACCGGATAATGTGTCAAATTTGGGACGGAAGCACGCAGGGCGGGGCGCCCCGGGCACCGGCTTTGGGGCTGCTGGCCCGGGAGCGTCGGCCGCCTGCGACGGCGTGGCGATCCATGCGCCCACCTTCACCCCGCCTTCTCCCGCTCGCGGGAGAAGGCTGTCGCAGCGCCGTGGTGGCAAGCCCTCTCCCAGCGGGCATCCGCCGGGAGAGGGCTGTCCTAAGCGCCGCGATGGCGGTTACAGGATGAAGTCGCCAGCGGTCCAGTCGCCGGGTTTGGTCGCACCGTCGCGGACCAGGATCTCGAAGTCCGCGCCGGCCTTGCCGTCGACCTCGCCCTGGACGAGGCTGTCCGTTCCGCCGCCGGCGACCACGTGGAGCTGGCCGGCCTTCAGCACCGCCGTCGGGCTCACGAAGACGAAGGCCTGGTTGCCGCCCTTGGTCACGTCGGCGTCGATCTGGTGCAGATCGATCCGGTCGCCGACCGCGGCGCCGACCCCGGCGAAGTCGAGGATCGTGTCGTGGTTGGCTGCGCCCGGCTTCGAGTCGGCGAGGTCCTCGTAGACGAAGCGGTCGGTGCCGCCGCCGCCGCTGAGCGTATCGGCGCCCTGCCGGCCCGTCAGCGCGTCGACCCCCGCCTCGCCGTAGAGCGTGTCGTTGCCGGTGCCGCCGTAGAGAACGTCGTTGCCGGCGCCGCCCCACAGCGTGTCGTTGCCGGCCTGGCCGGCGAGCGTGTCGTTGCCGGTCCCGCCGTAGAGGACGTCGTCGCCGAACTGGCCGAAGATCCGATCGTTACCATCGTCGCCGTAGAGGGTGTCGTTCGTGTCCCACGTATCGGTCTCCTTGCCGCCGGCGCCGTAGATCAGGTCGTTGCCGGCGCCGCCGTGGATCGTGTCGGCGTCGTTGTCGGCATACAACCATTCGAGGTATTCAACCGAGCCATAGATGGTATCGTCTCCCCCATGGCCGTCGATCGTGTTGATCGCCTGATTGCCGATGATGACGTTGTCCTGATCATTGCCGAAACCCTTTGTGGCAGTATTGTCGTACCCAATCAGCATTTCGAGCTGTTCAACGTTCGCCGGCAGACTGACGTTCGTTGCCGTCTCTACGCTGTCGTATCCTTCTCCTGCCTTCTCGATGATCACGTCGGATGCATCGTTGACCCAGTAGGTGTCGTCTCCCGGACCGCCGGCGAGTATGTTCTTCCCGACGCCGTAAACCACATCGTCGTCGCCGGTAAACGACGCCGAAAAGAGGGTATCGTTTCCTCCTTCACCGTAGGCGTACAGGGTCACGTTGGGCTCGACGAGTCCCCGGTCCCATGGCAGGTATGCACCGACCCTGTCGTCGCCGTCGCCGCCGTAGAGGCGGGTGATCGCACCCTCCGGCTCGCCATGAGCGGAATAATCGTTCCTTACGAAGTCATCGCCGGCTCCGCCCCGTACGACGCTGCCGGTCCCCATCGTCATGATCTGATCGTTGCCGCCGCCGCCGTCGATCGCGTCGGCGCCGCCCATCCCGTTGATGACGTCGGCCGCCGCCGACGGCGTCGAGTCAAGAGGATCCGCCGTAACGCCCGTGGACAAGAAGCCGGGCCGGATCGTGTCGGACCCCGTCGTCCCGGTATAAGTACCCATTGTCGCCTCCAATCCCACCGGCGCCCGTCTCACCGACGGGCCGCCGGATCAGCCCCGAAACATGCGTCTCGAAAGGCGGAAGCTCCTGTTGCGCATAACCGCCCTGCTTCGGCGGTATTCTCCTGGCTCTGCTTCGGCTCCCCTCACTGCCTCCTCGTCTTCCATCAGAGGATGAAGTCGCCGGCCGCCCAGTCGGACGCGTGGGCGGTGATGTATGTCACCAGGATCTCGAAGTCCGCGCCGGCCTTGCCGTCGACCTCGCCCTGGATAAGGGTATCGGACCCGTGCGCCATGACGTGAAGCTGGCCAGGGCCGGTCAGACCGCCCTCGCCTTTGAAGACGAAGGCCTGGTTGCCGGCTTTCGTCGTATTCGCATCGATCGCGGAAAGATCGATGACGTCGCCTTTTGCCGGTCCGACGGGCCTGAAGCCGATGATGATGTCGCGGACGCCATCGCCCGGCAGCGAGTCGGAAACGGCCTCGTAGACGAAGCGGTCATGGCCGCCCTCGCCATAGAGCCGGTCGAGCCCCTGGCGACCCGTCAGCACGTCCGCACCGCCCGAGCCGTACAGCCAGTCGTCGCCGGTGCCGCCTCCAAGATGATCGTTGCCGAGACCGCCGAGCAGCACATCGTTCCCCTCCTGACCCGAGAGCGAGTCGTTGCCGTCGCCGCCGTAGAGGTGGTCGTCGCCGAACTGGCCGAAGATCCGGTCATTGCCGGCATCGCCATAGAGGGTGTCGGCGCCGTCCCAGGTGTCCCTGTCGCCGCCGGCCCCGTAGATCAGGTCGTTGCCGGCGCCGCCATGGATGACGTCGTTGTCGGGATAGCCGGTGACGTCAAAAGCCCTCGCCGCCTTGCCGTAGATCGTGTCGTTGCCGGCAAGCCCGTCGAGCACCTCGTTTCGCTCGGAGCCGACGATGATATTGTCCAGGGCGTTGCCTGTGCCGTGGATGGTCGGCACCGGCCAGTTCAGCCACCAGTTGAAGGACAAGACAAGTTTTTCAACATTGGCTGGAAGGCTGTAGTCCGTTCCCCTCGCCTCGAGGACGTCGTAGCCTTCTCCGGCCTTCTCGACGACAACGTCCTTCTGTTCGAAGACGAGGTAGGTGTCGTCCCCCTTTCCCCCGGTCAGCGTGTCGAAGTTGTCCGTCCCGGAGTAGGTGCCGTCACCGAAGTCGTCCCGCGCCGTCGCCTTCAGCGTGTCGTTGCCGTCCTCGCCGTACAGGAACGCCTTCGTCGCATGCACGTCGACTATAGATTCTTCGGAACCGGCGGAGATGCTCAGCAGGTCGTCGCCGGCGCCGCCGTGCAAGACCGATGTGCCCGTGAAGGGATCGCCCTCGTACCGATCGCTGCCATACCCTATGCCGATCCGGTCGTTGCCATCGTCACCCCAGAGAACGTTGTTCGCCGGGTTCGGCCCGCCGGAGTTGTCCTGCCCGACATAAAGCCAGTCGTTGCCGGCATTGCCGTGCAGGGTGTTGCCGCTTCCGGAGCCACGAACGAAGTCATCACCCCCGCCGCCGTTGATGGCGTCCCCGCTGCCGCCGCCGTCGAGATCATCCTTGCCGCCCATCCCGTTGATGACGTCGGCCGCCGCCGACGGCGTCGAGTGAAGGGGATTCGCCGTAACGCCCGCAGACACGAAGCCGGGCCGGATCGTGTCGGATCCCGAAGTTCCCGTGTAAGTACCCATTGCCGCCTCCGTCCCACGCCGGCGCCCCCTCACGGGCAGGCCGACCGGCTCAACCCTAAAACGCTGCGTCTCGAAGGCGCGGAAGCTTCCCGTTCTGCTTGCCCCGGTTGGTCCGGTGGCGTCGATTTGACGCCGCGACACCTGACGGAGGGCCCTGGCAGCCTTCCATACCTAGGTGATCCAGCGCTTCTAAAGTATAAGCCGAAGCGGCGAATAAGTTAACGTTGAGATCGTCGACGTTTCTGTATTTCTTCTATGCTTGCAATTCATGCCCATAAAGCAGTCGTTTATTCCGTCTCGCAATAAACCGCCGCAGTTCTAGGCAATGTGCAGGCAAAAGCCTCCGTCCCGGTGCACCAGGTCGATCCGCGCATTCAGGTGTCGTACAAGCTGGCCAAGGTAGTAGGCTGGCGCCGTCCGCGCCGTAATCGCCTCCGCCGCCGCCCTCGGATCGAGCGCAGCAGCGACCGCCGCCGGAACCTCCGCCCCCCGACCTTCGCCGTCGATCACGAACGTCGAAGCCGACGGCGCACCCTCGATCCGCACGCTGATGGTGCCGCCCCGGCCGAGCCCTTCGGAGGCGACGAGGATCGCGCACAGCAGCACCCGCACCAGGCTGGCGGGCATGCCGTCGCCGGCGCCCAATCGGCCGCCATCGCTCCAGAGAAGCGCCACGCGGCCGCCGTCCAGGAAGGCTGCCGCCAGCCGGCGGGCCTCCTCGATCGACGACCCCGCGCCTTTCGTCCCGCTCATGGCGAAGGCTTGACGATAGAACGCCAGCCGCCGATTGAGCTGACGGCCGCTGAGCCCGATCAGGTCGTGAATGTCGGCCGCATCGGCGGCCTTGTCGGCGAGAAGCTCGACGCCGTTGCTGATCGCGCCGGCGGCGCCGATCAGGTCATGGCACAGGCGCGAGCAAAGAAGCTGCGCCAGCCGGAGATCCCCTCCGGCGAGGCCGCTCGAGATGCCGGCCCGCCCCTCATCCCCCGCCCCCTCCTCCACCCGGGCGTTCATGACCGGCATCGAGGCTGCGACCTGAGATCCGACGGCGGCGGGGAGCGGCATTTTTCGACCTTCGGCTGTATGTAGGTCTCATAACAACTTCAGGATGCCACTATCCCAATAACCCGTAAAGGATTAATTCAAATTTCCAAATACTCGCTCTGCGTGTAGATTACGGCGAACCCCTAGTAGTCCCATCTCCAGCGTAGTCCCAGCGCGCCCGTCGGCCCGTTCGCGGTGTCGCTGACCTCGCTCTCGACCGAAAGCCCGGGCAGGATTTCGACTTCGACGGTTCCGGCGGTAGAGTCGTCCTCGACCCCCTGGCGGGCGCCCACGTAGACGCCCTCGGCGACGTAGCGGCCGACGCCGACCGACGGGCCGCCGCCGTTCTCGTCGCCCGTTTCGACCGTAAGCACGTCCAGGCCGAGCAGGTTGCGGAGGTAGCTCAGGGCGTCCTCCGAGAGGCTTTCGCCGCTGGCGAGGGTGTCGAGCGCGAGGCCAAGCTGAGCAAGCTCCACGGGACCGAGCTTGGACACATCCTTGCCGAACAGGATGCGGGCCAGGATCTCGCTGTCGGGAAGGGCCGGTTGCGATGACAGCTCGATGTGCGGCGCCGAGGCCGTGCCGGTTACCGTGATGCGCGCGGTCAGGTCGCTTGCCTGACGGGTGGCGACGACGTTGAGGGTCGGGTCGATGCGCTTGCCGCCGGTAAAGCCGATGTCGCCCTTCTCGATGGTGAAACGCCTGCCGGCGAAATCGAACACGCCGGTACGCACGGCGACGACGCCGATGAGTACCGGGTTCGCCGTGGTGCCCGTGACGCGGAGATGGCCCTGCCATTCCGACTCCAGTCCGCGCCCACGAACGAAGACGCGCTGGGGCATGGTGACGGCGATGTCGAGGCCGGCGACAAAAGCAGGCGCCGCCGGTTCGACCTTCTGCGGCCGCGGCGGGCCCGGCGGCAGGTTGATCTCCTTGACGTCGAGGACGACCACCGACGGCGGCAATCGGTCGACCAGGCGCACCTCCATCTTGTCTGAGGTGATGGTGCCGGAGATGGTGGTCCGGCCTGCGTTTTCGCGGACGGTGATGAAGCCGCTCAACGTCGCGGTGACATCGTCGCGCCGTACCAGGGTCGCTTCAGTGAACGTGACGGTCAGGTCGACCAGCGGTCGGCCGCCGCCGGCGAACGCGAGGCTGCCGTTGCCGGTCACGGTGCCGTGCTCGCCGTCGGTGCCGTGGAGAGCGAGCGCGATTCCGCCGGCGCCGTCGGCCTGGGCGGTGACAGCCAGATCCTCGATGACCGAGGCGGTGACGAAGTTCTCGTAGCGACCGTCCTTCAAGGTGACGGCGCCGTCGATTCGAGGGTCGGCTACGGTTCCGCCGAGCCTCAGATCGACGTCGGTTTCCCCCGTCAGCCTCTGATCGGGCAGCGGCAACAGCTCCCACAACTCGCCGATCGGTCCGGCCCAGGTCAACCGGCCGCTGAGTGGCGCCTGTGGCGAATGCTGCAGGGCGAGGGTGCGCGCATCGACGTTGGCGGCGAGGCGCGTTGCGACCTGGAGTGGCCGCCCCGCAATCTCGCTGCGCGCTTCCATCGCCACAACGCCATCGCCAAGATGAACCGATGCGGTACCGTCGACGGCGCGAGCCGGCGCCATGGCGCCGATGCGCACCGCTTTCAGGTCAATATCGAGATCCCCCACCAGACCGGCGCCCCGCGTACGCACGGAGCCCCGCGCGTCAAGCGATCCGCCGAGATCGAGGTCCGGGCGAACCGCCTTGGCCAGCGCCAGCGGCAGATCCCGGACAATGAGGTCGCCTTCGGTCCCTTTGCCTCCGGTCCGCCCGGAGAGCGAAACGCCGCCGTCGCCGACGGCAAGATCGAGATCCTCGACGCGCACCCCGGCGTCGTCGACGGTGACGATTGACGAGCGGCGCAAAGCCACGGCCTCGCCGCCGAGCTCGCCGTCGACCGAGTCGACGACGATGCGCGTGCTTCGCTCGTTGCGGCTCACCGTGGCCGCGGCGCGGACCTCGCCGCCGCCGGCGCCCGGCACACGGGCGACCATCCTGACCTTGCCCCCGGCGACGGAGCCGGCGAAGGTGGCCTGGAGCGCGTCGAGACTTGCGCCGCCCACAGACAGTGCGTCGGCCGAAACCTCGATCTCTCCGCGCATGCGATCGGGCGGTCCCGCGAGGTGCGCGTGAAGCGACGCGGTCTTTGCGCCGCCGGCGAGCCCGTCGGAAGTCGTCAGGGCGGGCGAACGGCCGTTGAGCGCGACGTCGACCGACTGTTCGCCCCCATCGCCGCCCAGTTTGATCGTCGCGTCCGTCTCTCCGGCGAGCCTGTAGCCGGCGAACGCGGCTGCTTGTCCGCCCGTACCCGTGCGCAGCGTCACCTCGCCGACGATCGGACCCGCCGCGGGCGGCAGGTCCAGTGTGCCGGAGGCGACGACGCCGGGCGCTGAGGCGCTGAACGGACCGAGATGGAAGCCTCCATCCGCGGCGCGGGCGAAGGGCGCATTGACGTTGAGCGGATCGCCTTCGACGCCCGCGGCAATGCGCAGCGTTCCGCGCGGCGACGACAAGAGCCCCTCCGCCGTGAGCTCGGCGCGCGCCGGCGACACCGTGACGCCGGCCACGCGCCCGTCGTCGAGGCTCAGCGTCGCCTGCGTCCGCGGATCGGCCGGGGCCCCCGAGAGATCGCCGTCGAGGCGAAGCCCACCCTGCGCGGCCAGACCGGCGGCGGCCGCCGACGGCGCGATGTCGGCAATGCGGACCCGGTAGGTGCCGCTCAGGGCGTCGTCGGCCACGGCCGCGGACGCCTCGGCGCGGATGCCCTCGCCTTCAAGCGCGACATCGTCGAGGCGAAGCGAGCGCCCGGCCGGATCCGCCGCGAACCGGCCGTTCAGCGTCGGTCTTGCGCCGAGCAGAACGTCGAGAGGCGCAAGGCTCGTTTTCAGGGCGTCCGTCGCGATGCTGAAGACGGCTTCGATCCGGCCGTCGTGGCGGGACGCATTGGCGGTAAAATCGGCTCGTCCTTCGAGGGGAAGTCCCGTGACCGTGGCGAAGGCGGCCAGGGAATCGGCGCGGCCACGAAGCGCGCCCTCGCCGTCGCCGCCGGCGAGGTCGATGCTGCCCTCGCCCTCAAGCGCGAGCGCCGGCGCCTCAAACTTCACCGCGTCTACCGCCAGCTTTTTGCCGTCCCGGTCGAGCGTCGCATCGATATCGAGGCGCGGACCCCCGCCCAGCAACGCGGCCAAATCCATTCCGCCCGCGCGAGCGTCCGCAAGGGTGATGGTCGCATGCAGCGCGTCGCGCCCGCCCGCTGATTGCGCAGGGTCATATCGCGCGGTCCAATCGGCGCGGTCCACCGATGCGTCGGGCAACCGGACGCCGTTGACGGCTCCCGAGGCGACAATCGTGGGAGCCGCCCACGACCCGGACAGATCCGCCTGGGCGTCGAGCGATCGGAGGCTGGCCGGCCCCAGCAGCGGCCCCAGCACCGACCCGTCGGCGACAGCGAGGCGAAGGTTCGCGGTCTCGATCCGGCCGGCTTCCGGGTCGACAATACCGTTGCCGGTCAGGCGGGCGCCGGCGGCCGCCGCCTCCAGCGCCTCGATGCGAAGGCCGTCGCCGTCGGGTCGGCGCAAGGCCAGCGCAAAGGTGACCCCGCCTTCCGTCAGCGGCCGCCAGGCGTCATCGAGCATTGCTGCGATCTCGGCGCGACCCGTCGTCCGGGCAATGACGCCGGAGGCATCGGTCTCGCTGCGGACGTCCGCGTCGAGGCGCACATCCTCGCCGATGGCGCCGTTGACCAGGCCCCGCCAAGCCCCGATCGGCCCGCCGCCGGACACCGAAAGGCGAACCGGCGGCTGCCCGGCGAGGCCAATCGCGGTCCCGAGCAAGCCGCCCTTCGGCTCGTCAAGGCGCGCGTCCAGCGAAAGCGCCCGCGTCGCCGGCAGCCAGGTTGCGGCGAGGTTGGCTTCGCCGCCGACGCCATCGGTCCTGATGACGCTCACCGTGGTTTCGATCCTGCCGGCGCGTTCGGCGGCGAGCCGGCCACCGGCGCGGAGGGCGACCTTTTCGCCCGCGACGGCCGGGCCGATCTCGACATTGTCGATCCTGAAGCCGTCGACCTGCAAGGCGAGCGGCAGGGTCGGCAGGCCCCGGCTTTCGCTCGCGCCCTCGGCATTCGCCCCGGCCTCGGGCAGACGGCTCAGGCGGACGCCATCGGCAACCGCCTCGCGCACCGATATGCTGCCGCGCAGGAGCGCCAGCGGTCGCCAGTCGACGACGATCCTGTCGACGGCCAGCCATTCCCCGCTCGCGTCGCGCAGCACGATCCCGCGCAGCGCCAGGTGTGCAGGGAGACCCGGCTCGAGCGTCGCGATATTTAGCTCGGCTTCGCCCGGCACGGAGACGAGGCGGGTCAGCGCCTGCGCCGCAATGCGGCCGCCCGCGGCGGTCTGGAGGAAGAGAAGGCCGCCGCCGAGGACCACCACCAGCACCGCGATCACGCCGCCGACAGCCAGGAGCGCGCGCCGCAGCATCAAAACGCCTCGCCGAGCGCGATGTAGAGCTGGAACGGGTCGTCGGTGCCGCTGCGCGGGTTCAGCGGGAAGGCGAGATCCAGGCGCAGCGGTCCGATCGGGGTGAAATAGCGCAGCCCACCGCCTGCCGCCCAGCGGAGCTGCCGCTCGAATGACGGATAGGACTGGTCGAAGACGTTGCCGCCGTCGACGAACGAAACGACGCCGAAGTTGCCCCATACGCGCGTTCTCAGTTCGACGCTGGTCTCGAGAAGGGAACGCCCGCCGAGGGGATCGTTGTCGTCGTCCAGCGGCCCGACCTCCTGGAACCCATAGCCGCGAATCGAGTCGCCGCCGCCGGCGTAGAATCGCTTGTTGGCGGGAATATCGGACCGGGACTGGCCGACGATTGATCCGACCCGCAAGCGGCCGGCGAGCACGAAGCGGCGATCCGAATCGAACGGTATGTACCCCGAGCCGGTCACTTCATTGACCAGGAATTTCACACCCTTGTCGAACCACCCGGCGTAAGGCGTCGTCTCCAGGCGCAGCCGCGCGCCCTTGGTGGGATTGAGGCGGTTGTTGGCGCCGTCCCAGTACAGCCACAGCGGCGCGCCGACGAGGGTCGACGTACGCGTGCCTTCCTGGTCTTCCAGTTGCGCCCATTCAAGGGACCCGGCAAGCGAACCGGTCCATCGTTCGCTGAGCGGTCGCTGCAGGCCGGCGGATGTCTCGACGCTCAGTTCGTTGAAGGCGGTGCTGTTGGTGTGGGTGCCGATCGTGTCGAAAAACAGATCCTGCTCGGGCAGGCGGAAATCCGGCCGGACGAAGCGAACCTCGGCCGACTGGGTGATTTCTCCAACCTCCACGGCCAGATCCAGGTCCTCGTTGCGCTGGAACAGGTTGCGATGCTCCCAGAAGACCTTGACCGCGGGGCCTTCGCTGGTGGCGTACTTGACGCCGAAGCCGACGGAGCGGTGCTTGCCTTCGACGAGACGGGTGCGAACCGGGATTTCGCCCTCGTCGGTGGCCTTGTTCGCCGGGTTTGTCGTGACCGCCGAGAACAGCCCCGTTCGCAGCAGCCGCGCGCGGTAGAGATCGACGAGGCGTTCGTCGTAAAGGTCGCCTTCGCGCCACGGGACGAGAACCCGGACGTAATCCTCCTGGACCCCGCTGAGACCGGCGATACTCACCGGGCCGAAGCGCGCTTCCATGCCCGGGTCGATCTCGAGCGCGACCCGCATGCTGTCCGTCGCGTGATCGACAACGACCTTGCGATCGCGAACCTGCGCCAGCGGATGGCCGCGGTCGGCCAAAAAGCGCAGCGCCCGGCGCTCGCCCGCGACCACGTCCGGCGCTCGGGCGATTTCGCCGAGCTTGATTCCGAGATCCTTGAGCTCCGGTTTCGGTGCGGTTGCCGTGCCTCCGGTCGCATCGACATAACGAACGGTGAAGGCGCCGAACCGGAACGCCGGGCCAGGGTCGATGACGAGCCGGACCCGCAACGGCTTCACATCGCGATCGATGTTCGCCGAGGTCGTCGAACGGTAGTAGCCCTCCGACCGCAGCACGTCGCGGAAGCGCTCCATATCGGCGTCGATCCGTCGCTGCAGACCGAGCTGGGTGAACGGCGGCCGGTCGCTGAGGGCAAGGAGTTGCGAGCTCTTCTCAAGAAGAGCGCGCGTGCGGCGATCCAGACTGGTGTCGGGGGCGGCGACGATTTCGGCCTTGTAGCCGAGGGTCGCGCTTTCCGGCCCGCCGCCGCCGGGGCCTTGTTCCCGCGTCGACGGGGCGCCGTCGGAGCCCTCGAAGACCGCGCACGCGGGCGCACCGAGGCAGG
The DNA here is from genome assembly GCA_016793925.1 of Rhodospirillales bacterium. Lineage (GTDB taxonomy): Bacteria > Pseudomonadota > Alphaproteobacteria > Rhodospirillales > Defluviicoccaceae > JAEULH01. Next base: position 12,580 of record JAEULH010000043.1, read on the forward strand.
AGAGAGCGGCGATGACGAGACAAAGAACCCTGCGCCAATGCCCCATCCGTATGTTCGCGCTTCCTACACCGGCTCGAGCCGCGTCATCGAGATCGCCGGCTGCGAGCACCCCTTCCGCCCGTCTCGCAGCAGATGCGATGGGCGATCCTGCCGCAATTGTTCAGCCTTTGCGTTTGTACGAACTCATCCGAAAGCAGGTTCATCTAGTCGCGAAGCCACTCGGCAAGGATCTCGCCGGCGATCGCCGCCGTCTGTCCGGCGCGATCCCTGCTGTCGCGACGAAGGGAAGCGACATCGAGGCCGGGCACGGCCGCGATCTCGGCCGCGTGGCCGACGAACCAGTGCTCCAGCCGCGGCGCCGTCGCCTCCACGTGGAACTGCATCGCCAGCGTCCCTGGACCGCGCGAGAACGCCTGATTCTCGTAGGCCGCGCTCGACGCCAGCCGGACCGCGCCCGGCGGCAGGTCGAAGGTGTCGCCGTGCCAATGCAGGACCGGCACGCCGCCGTCGAGATGGCGCAGGCAGGAGGTCTGGCCGGCGGCGCTGAGGCGGACGGGCGCCCAGCCGATCTCCTTCACCGGACCGGGATAGACGCGCGCGCCCAGCGACCGGGCGATGAGCTGGGCGCCAAGGCAGATGCCGAGGGTTCGGCGGCCGGCGGCGATCTGGGCCTCGATAAGCCTGAGTTCGGAGACGAGGAACGGATAGACCCGCTCCTCGTAGGCGCCGATGGGACCGCCAAGGACGACCAGCAGGTCCCAGTCCGTGGCGGAACCGACAAGGTCGTCAATGCCGTCAGCGGCGTCGCAGTAGCGGATCTCGTACCCGGCGGCGGCAAGCGCCGGCGCGAAGGCTCCCAGGTCCTCGAAGGCCACGTGGCGGATGACGAGCGCGGATTTCATGACCGCGTGCTCGCACCGCTCGCGATGGGAGTCAAGCGCGCCATTGCCTCGCCGCTCACAGGACCGGCCGCGGGAAGGCCGGGGCCCGATCGGGCCGACGGAGAGCCGACCGAAGGGCGCCCGGTCTCGGTGCTAGCGGTTGCGGCCGGCTTGGCTATACTGCCGTGGCGACTGCCGCTTTTTCGTCTTGCCCTGCGCCCGGCTGATCATGTCCTTCCCCTCCATAGCCTTCGTCGCCTCCGAACACCCGCGCGCCAACGAGGCCATGGAGAGACTGATCAAACGGTACGCGGCGGTCGCGCCGGAACGCGCCGACATCATCGTCGCGCTCGGGGGCGACGGCTTCATGCTCGAAACGCTGCACCGCTACATGAGCCGCAACGTTCCGATCTTTGGCATGAACCGCGGCTCCGTCGGGTTCCTGATGAACACCTTCAGCGAAGACGACCTCATCGAGCGCGTCACCAAGGCCGAGCCGATCGGCCTCAACCCCCTGCGCATGACGGCGACGGACATCCGCGGCGATAAGCACGAGGCGCTCGCGATCAACGAGGTCTCGCTGCTGCGCGAGACGCGCTTCGCCGCCAAGTTGACCATCGAGATCGACGGAATCGTTCGCATGCCGGAGATGATCTGCGACGGCGTTCTGGTCTCGACCCCGGCGGGGAGCACCGCCTACAACGTCTCGCTGAACGGCCCGATCCTGCCGCTCGGCGCCCACGTCCTGGCATTGACCCCGATCAGCGTCTTTCGCCCGCGACAGTGGCGCGGGGCGATCCTGCCCCATGAAGTCACGGTCGGCGTCAAGGTCCTGTCGCCCGACGAACGCCCGGTCAGCGCCGTCGCCGACTACACCGAGGTTCGCGACGTCGTACAGGTCTCGATCTGCGAGGACCGCAGCATCGTGCTGACCCTGCTGTTTGACCCCGAGCACAATCTTGAGGAGCGTGTCATCAAGGAACAGTTTCTGCTATGAGCCTGCGCCAGGCGCTCCCAAGCTAGGCGCTCCCGAAACCGCTCGCCACCTCCCCTTGATGTGTTACACTGCATTCAATCTATAGCCGGAAAGGGCTGCCTCCCTTGGGCTAGGCAGAAGTGCGGGACAAAATATAAATGAACCAGTTGCGGAAACTTCGGCAACTTGTGCCTGTAGAAGCTGAATATGAGCTTCGAAATGCATGCACGTCTCTCCTTCCGGTACGCCACCGCTCGAAATACACGACCGTTTTACATGCCTGCGTGTGGAAGACGGCGAGCCAGTGGATCCGGGTTGTCCTTTCCGATCCGCGGATCTACATGTATTCGGGGCTGAAGGTCCACATCCCGATCGGCAGTGACATCTGGTGGTTCAACCCTGAGCTGCTCGTGATCCCCAAGCGGCGGATCGTCCCGGATTTGTACTGCAGCTATGAACATTTCCTGCAGATAAACAAGCCGGAGCCGTATTCCGTATTTTTTGTGAAGCGCGACCCGCGCGATGTCCTGATTTCCTGGTTCTTTTCCAACCGCTATTCGCATCGCCCGATGGTGACGGTAAACGACCGCCGTCAGGCTTTGGTCGGCCTTTCGGAACATGACGGGATTCTCGCGACAATCGACGAGTTCGACGAGATTGCCGGCATGCTCCGCTCGTGGCAGGCGTATGCAGACGCGCCGGGCGTGCGCATCGTCCGCTACGAGGATCTCACCGGCGCCGAATCGCTGCGGGTGTGGAGCGAAATCCTGACCGGGTGCGACATCCCCGTGCCGGAGAACGTGCTGCGCCGCGTGCTCGACACGTACTCATTCGCCCGAATCTCCGGCGGCAGGACGCGCGGCGAGGAGGACAAGACCCACAAGTACCGCAAAGGCGTGCCCGGAGACTGGAAGAACCACTTCGACGAGGAAATCACCAAACGGTTCTATGACCGCTTCGGCGATCTGCCTCAGGATCTCGGATACGCCTGATCCTTCGCAAGGCACCGGGCGACATCGGGCGCGCGGCGACCGCCGGCGCCTGGACCCGGTCGGCGCCAGGCACACCACAGCGCCAGCAGGACAATGAAACGCGGCTGTCGCCGGGCCTAGCCAGCGGGCGATCTGATCGCAGGCCGGGCCCAGCGCGTACCCGCCGCCGGCGAGCGTAGGCTTCGTCGTCGCCATCCGCCCGAAGAAGCCACTCCGCCTCCAAAATCAGCGCCATGCCTGGCACACAAGAAAACTCCCGGTGGGGTTCCACCGGGAGTTCTCGATGCTAAGCCAAACTGACGCCTGAACTTTACGGGGCCAGAGAGGGATCACATCCAGCCGGCTGACCGACATCCAGATGGATCACGTAGTACGGGAAGTAAGGAACCGTGACATTCAGATCAGTGCCCTTGTAGGTGTCAAACTGGCCAGCAATGGGGCGTTCAGTCGGCAGATCCGTCGCGTCGTAGCCCTGGATCTTTACGGACTCATCAACTGCCTGTAGGCCCCAGCCACCGGTCAGGAAGGTCGTGATGGTGCACATATCAGTACTCGTGTCACCAGTGCACGAGACCGTTACGTCGCCGACGTTGATGGTCTGACCAGACCAAACGGTCTGCGAAGTCCCTTTGGAGAGATCAAAGTAGTACCACCATGGCTGAAAGTCCGTGCCTCGTGTTTCTCCGCCAAAAGCAGTCTCATGCTTCAGACATGCTTCTCCACCATGCGGTTCGCAGCACTGGATCGTATATGCGATGTTGCCGTACCAAGCGCCTTTATCTGGCTTCGTGACGGTACCGCCGTAGGCTGTCTGGCTATCGATGACGTTGCCAGCGCTGTCGAGCTTTACGACCGAAGCGTGTGCCTGCAGCCACTTCGTCGTTTTACCGCAGGTTGCGCCGGTAAGCGGCACCTTGAATTTGTACGTTGTCGCGTTCATCGGCGTGACGCTTTTGTACGGGGCCTGTCCCGGTGGCAGCCGCTTCGTCGGTTCCGTCGAGAACGTACAGGTGGACTGCTTTTAGCACCCAACCATTTTGCGTTGTGTACTTGACGGACAGTTTATCTGCATCGTTCGAGACGGTAACGGTACCGGCATTGATGGTCTGACCGGCCCACAGCGTGGATACTTGCCGGATACCACAGATGCCTGTCGCTGATGCACTGGTCGGCGCGACGAGCATCAGTGCCAGTGCTACTGCCAATGCACCGAACACATGACGAAAACACAATGATCTCATTGGCCTTCTCCTCAGGAGCCCCTATTCCAGCCCCAGTTGTTATCTCTCCAGCATATTCCAGATAGCCGGTTATACCACACGAAAATCGTATACAACCTCGTTCGGGTCATCATCTTCCTAGCCATCGTTGACGCCGCTAACTAGTCTTTCCACCAGATTCCGGTGCAGTACCCTGTATGAGGCGGAATATATTTTCGCAGCGCTCTCATAGCGCTCCACTTCTGCCATGCGCTGGCGAGTGGCAGGAACAAGTACATGCTCCTGGCCGCGCCGCCGGCGCTCGGCCGTGCGTTCAAGCTTCCTGCCGCTTACCGCGTACTCAAGCCCGAAGCGCGCGTGGGGGATTGAGATCGCTCGTGACGCCTGCAACGGTGACCGAAAATTGCGTTCCGGAGCGGCCAAGGATCTCGTCCTGGACGATGGAGCGGACGCTCGTCGTCCCCAGGCAATCAGGAGTATGCGCCGACGGCCTTTGCCTCGAGTTCGCCGAGGAAACCTCTGGCCGCCGCGCCGCGGTTGAACTTGGCCTGCGGGGCCGATAGGTGGGCAGCGCGCCTCCGTCCGTACGACACGCGCGCAAGGACAAGAGCCGTTCGCCTAGCCGCCGGCCCCCGTCCGATCCTCGACCGCCGGCGGGGAGGCCTTCGCAACCAGGCCGGTGAAATGATCGTGCAGCGCCGAGGCGATGCGGGCTTGCGGTGTCGCCCCGTCGCCCTGCTCGCGAAACGTTGCCGGATCCACCGGCGGATAAAACGTCACCCGGATCGGTCGCAAGCGCGGAAACTTCCTGTCCCGTGGCCAGGCGTCGTAGGCGCCCTCGATCACGACCGGAACCACCGGCACCGGAATGTGGCTGAGCAGCAGGCCGACGCCGGCGCGGAAGGCCTGAAGCTTTCCGCTTGGCGAGCGTTCGCCCTCCGGAAACCAGATGAGGTTGTCGCCGCGTTTGAGGACGGCGCCGCCCAGGGCCAGGCTGGAGACGACGGCGCGGTCGGGGTCGATCGGCACCACCTGGCAGGTTCGGCTGAACCAGCGCCTGAGCGGCGTGTTGAAGACGATGCCGGTCCATCCCGCCCAGTACGTCCTTCGCAACCGCTCGTAGTCGAGCGCCGCGCCGATGGCGAACGGGTCGAGCAGGCTGGCGTGGGTCGGGGCCATCAGGTACGGCCCCTCCTGCGGCAGGTGCTCTCGACCCCGCGTCTCCAGGCGGAACAGCCGGGTGATGAGGAAGCGGTTGACCACGAACAAGGCCCGGGTCATCCGCGCCTGCCCCGCCGACAGCGGCGCGATCCACTTCCGATCCGCCTCGGCCAGCGCCGCCTCCGGATCGTCCAGCAACGGCGCGACGCCGCCGGGCGCCGCCGCGCCGGCCTGACCCACCTCGACGAGCAGGTCGCGGATCGATTCGATGCGGCCGATGGCGCCTTCGTCCAGCTCAACCCCGGTACGCTGCGCGATCTCCAGGGTCAGGTTCAACCACTCCATCGAATCGACGCCAAGGTCCAGCTGGAGGTTGCTGTCCGGCGTGAGCGGCTCCTCGGCGTACTTCTCGGCGAGGTAGGCCCAGGCGCTGCGGGCCGCATCGTCCTCGAGCAGCGTGCGATCCTCGGCCGCCATGTCGTCGATCGCAATCGGCCCCTTCTGCCCGACAGCCTGCGTTTCCCCCCGCTGGGCCCGGTCGAAGCGCTCGGGAAGAAGGTGTCGGCGAGGCTTGCCGAGGCGGGTCCTGGGCAGCGTCTCGCCGGTGAGGACGAAATCGCCGATGCGCTGATAGGTGGGCAGCTTGCGCGAGATCTCCCGCAGAGCGCCGGCGATGGCCTCGCGCTGGTCCCCCGCACCGGCGCCGCCGGCCGTTTGCTCGTGTGCGCCGCCGGCCGCCGGCAGCGCTTTCGTTTCGGGAACGATCAGGGCCACCAGCTTGCCGTTCCGCTCCAGGACCGCGATCTCGCGGATGAGCGGGCTCGCCAGATAGGCATCCTCGACGTCCTCGGGATGGACGTTCTTGCCGCCCTCGGTGACGATCATCGTCGAGAGCCGGCCGCTGAGGGAGAGAAAGCCGGCGTCGTCGAGCGCGCCGAGATCGCCGGTGCGGAACCAGCCGTCGCCGGTGAAGGCCTTCTCGGTTTCCTCCGGCATGTTGAGATAGCCGGCAAAGACGTTGGGCCCGCGGACGACGATCTCGCCGAAGCTTCCTTCGCCGCCGCCATCAGCGGCCGCGTCCGTATCGCCGCCGCGCTCGGCGACGGCGTCGCGGTCGATGCGGACCTCGACCCCGTCGATCACCCGCCCGGCGCTCTCCAGCCGACCCGTCTCGGGCATGTTGATGGTCAGCATCGGCGCTGTCTCGGTCAGGCCGTAACCGGTGGCGACGCTCCAGCCCAGCCCCTGGAGTTGCCAGGCCAGCTCCGTCTTCAGCGCGGCGCCGCCGGAGACGAGCAGGCGGAGCTCCGGCCCCACCGTCTCGTGCAACTTCGCAAACAGCCTGCGTCCGATGTTGACCTTGAAAGAGCGGCGCAGCGTCGTCGACAGCCACAAAAGCGTGCGGAAGGATTTCGCGGCCAGCGAACCGCGCGCGCTCACCCGGCCGGAGATGCCGGTAAACATCGCGGTATAGAGCCGGGGCACGCCGATGATCAGGCTGACCCGCCCCTCCCTGATCGCCTCGACGATCTGCGGCCCGGTCAAAGCCCGGGGCAGGATCAGCGGCAGACCCGCCGCAAGCCCGGTCAGCATGCCGACGACGAAGGGATAAACGTGGTGGAAGGGCAACGGCAGCAGCACCCGATCGCCGGCGTGAACGATCCCCGAGCGCACCAGGGTGTCGATTTCGAAGCGGATGTTGCGGTGGGTGAGCGGGACGCCCTTCGGTATCCCCGTGGTGCCCGAAGTGTAGAACAACGCCGCGACGTCGTCTTCGCAGGCCGCTGCCAGCGGGTGCGGCTCGTCACGCAGGAGCGACGACCAGACCGCTCGATCCTCGCCCCGGTCGGCGAGCAGCACCATCTCGACGCCTTCGGGGGGCGGAACCGCAGCCAGGCGCTCGGCCTCGCTCGCGGTGGCGAAGATCAGCCGGGTTTCGCTGTCGGCGAAGACATGGCGCAGCGCCTGCTCGCCCATTTGCGCATCCACCGGCACCACCGTTGCGCCGGCACGGATTGTGGCGAGGGCGGCGAAAATCCACTCCGGCCGGTTGGTGGCGCAAATCAGGATCCGATCGCCGCGGCCAAGTCCGCGCGCAGCCAAGCCCCACGCGAGCCTGTCGACGGTATGGCCGAACTCGGTGAAACTCAGCCGCTGCGCGCCGGTCCGGCGGAAGGCGACGATGGCCTCGCCGTCGCCACGGCCGCCGAGAGCCGAGACCAGATCCTGAAGCGTCCCGTCTCGGCTCGCCTCGACCGCATTCGCCATCTGCTTACCCCCATGGCGCTATCCTGACGCCGTTATGATCGCCGCTGCCGACCGCGCCCCTCAGACCGGCGGCGCGACCTCGTCGCCGCGCGCCTCGGCCGCGGCGAGACGATCGACCGCATCGATGTAGCGGCCGATATCGAACTTCCGCTCCAGCCCACCGGCGCTCATGTAGCGGATTTTGCCGAAGATCGGCCGTTCGGTCCAAGCCCGGTCGTGCATGCCGAAGCACCACGACACGTTGGTGTAGGAGTTGGCGTCGCGCCCGTCGATAAAATAGCGGTTGTTGAGCGTCAGTGCGGTGCGGAAGGCGGTCTCCGGATCCGGCGACCATTCGAGGATCTTCTTGCCCCAGTACATCCGCATGCAGTTGTGCATGAACCCCGTCGCGGTCATCTCGCGCATGGCCGCGTTCCAGTAACGGTCGTGGGTTTCGCCCCGCGCCAGCGCATCGATGTCGTAGATATGGTCGCGGGCGTCGCCGGCATGCGCGCCGAGCGTGCGCCGCGCCCACTCGGGCAGGCCGTCGTAACGATCGTAGGCGGGGTTGTAGACGACATTGTTCATCGAGAGCTCGCGGCGGACGACAAGCTCTTCCAGGTAGGCTGCCCGGTCCTCGTCGCCGCCGGACCCGCTTTCCCGCACCGCCAGCGCGAGTTCGACCGGCGAGATCTGGCCGAAGTGCAGGTAGGGGCTCATGAACGAACAGCGCCAGTCGGCCGGCTGGTTGCGCCCGTCGGCGTAGCCGGCAAGGCCGTCATCGAGAAAGGCCGCGAGCCGCCGACGCGCCTCGCTTGCGCCGCCGGTCAGGCGCCCTACCGGCCCGACCGTGCGGTCGAGCTTCGAAGTGGCAAGCGCCGCGGCGACGTCGGAGAGGTCGATGTCGCTCTCCAGCTGCACGCTGCCGGCGTCGCGGACGAGGTCGCAGGTCTCGAGCGGCCGCAGAAAACGGTCGCGGTGCCTGAGGATCTTCGGTCGAATGGTCCGCGCGGCGTACTCGTGCCTGGCCGAGACCAGGCCGACCGGTACGACCACATCGGCCTCGACGCGGATGACGGGACATGCGGCCTCATCGCCCAGCCGCTGCCGCCAGGCCCGCTGATGGCGAAGGTAGCCCGCGTCGCAAACGACGATGGCGGCGTCGGCGGCAAGGTCCAGAGCCACCGCATCCGGGGCGCCGCGGCGGATGACGAAGGCGATGCCGCGCGCCGCCAATGCGGACGCGACCTCCCGCAGCCCCTGCAGCATGAAGGCATAGTGGCGGGCGTTGGCCTCGGGGTAGTCGTCCATCAGGCCGAAGCCTGCGACGAGCGGCAGCCGGCGGTCGTTGGCGCAGCCGGCGGCCAGCTCCAGCGCCTGGTTGAAGCCGGCCCGCTGCGACTGCTGCATCCAATAGAGGACGTAGGCGCCGTCGCGATCCGGCCGCTCGTTCAGCCTGCGGATGCGTTCGTTCTCGATCATCGTACCGTTCCGCTCCAGGTCTCCGCGGTCATCGCCGCCCTCAACCGCTCGGCGTGGCGGCGGATCGCGCGGACTTCGCTTTCCGGTTTGCGTTCCAGATTGCGAAGCTGCATCCCCATTCGCCGATTTGCGGCGAAGCGGCCCTTGTGGCGGGCAAGAAAGTCCCAGTAGAGCGAGGTGAAGGGACAGGCGTTCGCGCCGGTGGCGCGCTTCGGATCGTACCTGCAGGACCGGCAGTAGTCGCTCATCCGGTCGATGTAGTTGCCCGACGCGCAGTAGGGCTTGGTCCCGACCAGTCCGCCGTCGCCGTACTGGCTCATCCCGAGGACGTTGGGCAGCGAGACCCAGTCGACCGCGTCCGCGAACATCGACATGTGCCAGCGATGGACGGCGTAGGGGTTGACGCCGAGCAGCAGGTTGAGCAGGCCCAGGACCATCAGCCGCTGGATGTGATGGGCGTAGGCATGGTCGACAAGTTGACCGACGGCGGCGCGCACGCAGGCCATGTCCGTCTCACCAGTCCAAAGGAACTTCGGCGCCGGAAGGTCGGCGTCGAGCGCGTTGCGCTCGGCGTAGCCCGGCATCTCCCGCCAGTAGACGCCGCGGATGTACTCGCGCCAGCCGATGATCTGGCGGACGAAGCCTTCCGCCGAGTTGAGCGGTGCGCGGCCCGCGAGGCAGGCCTCTTCTGCCGCGGCGACCGCTTCGCGCGGGTCAAGCAGGTGCAGGTTGAGCACGCACGACAGCCGCCCGTGGTAGAGGAAGGGGCGGCCCAGGGCCATCGCGTCCTGGAAGCGGTCGAAATGTTCCAGGCGGTGGTCGACGAAATCGGCCAGCGCCGCGCGGGCCTGGTCGCGGGTAACGGGGTAATCGAAGCGATCGAGAGAACCGGGACTGTTCGCGAACCGCTTGCGGACCAGATCGATTGCGCCTTGCGTGGTCGCGTCCGGCGCGAACCCGAGCGGCGGCGCAATCTCCGGCGGACCGCCCTTGCCGAACGAGGCCCGGTTTTCCCGATCCAGGTTCCAGGCGCCGCCGACCGGCTCGTCGCCGTCCATCAGCGCGCCGATGCGGCTGCGCACCTGGCGGTAGAACGTCTCCATCAGCAACGATTTGCGCCCGGCCGCGAACGCCTCGAATTCCTTCGGCTGGACAATGAAATGGTGGTCGTCGCGGACTTCGAGCGGCTTGCCGAGGCCGGCCGCGGTCTCGCGCAATGCCGTCTCGACCCGGTGGTCGCCAGGCTTGGTCACGATCAGTCGCTCGCAGCCGACCTCCGCCACCCGCCTCGTCAACTCGCTGGCGAACGAACCGCGGTTGGCCGGGTCGTCCATCTCCGAGTACAGCACCGTCAGACCGCGGCGGCGCATTGCGTCGCGGTGGTGGCGCATCGCGGCGAGAAAGAACGCGATCCTGAGCCTGTGCTGGGGGACGTAGGAGGCCTCCTCGTCCACCTCCATCATCACCACGACGTCCGTCTGCGGATGGACATCGGCGAGCGCCGTCGACGCCCGGTCGAGCTGATCGCCGAGAACGATGTTTAGGTTGCGTACCGGCTGCGCCGCCATGTCGGGCCCGATCCTGCGCTCGCGCGCCGGCGCCCCTGCCCCCGTGGTCGAGCGAGCGCGGCACTAGGCTTAAGCTGGGAGACGAACCGCCGACTGGCACGAAATTTTCGGCGATTAAGCCTGCGCGGGAGGCTGGCGTGGCAACGGCCTCAGGTTCGCAGACGCGGCTCGCCCTGATTGCGGCCCATGGCGTCGCAATTCCATCCGCCCGGCCAAGCGGCCGCGGCGCCGCAATTCCCGCTTGCAGAGTCGGGAGATTCCGACTAAGGGTGATGAAAATGATAATCGTTCTCACTACGGAAGCCGGACCCGTGAGTCGCCGGCTTCAGGCTCGCGGAAGCGCGCGCAATGCTGCACCCGGTGGGGCTACGAAGCGACCGTTCGCAGGTCGCAAAATGTGGATCCCGACGGCCCTTGCCTGCCGGCTCGGCAAGGCGCCAGGCGATCGAAGGCGGAAGGAACAAGCGATGATGATCTGGCGGGCTCTGGACCGCAGGCAACTCGGCGCGCTGCTGGCCAAGGCGGCCGATGCGCTCATCCACACCCCGGCACGGCTTGCCGACGAGATCGCCGGCCCTTCAGGCCAGGGTCGCGAGCAATACCCGGCGACACCCCCTCGCGGCCTCCGCGTTCGTGCCGCACCGGGAATAACGACGGGGAAGGCGCCCCTGCGGCCATAGGAGTGGAACCATCATGAACCTCCCTGAACAAGACAAACAGCGCGCCATCGACATCCTGAACAAGGTTCTCGAAGCGGAGCTGGCCGGCGTTGTCCGCTACACGCACTACTCCCTGATGGTCTTCGGCTTCGGGCGGATCCCCATCGTCAAGTGGTTGCGCCAACAGGCCGATGAGGGGCTGAACCACGCGCAGGAAGCCGGCGAACTGATCACGCATCTCGGCGGTCATCCCTCCCTCGCCATCGGCGAGCTGTTGGAAACCTCCAAGCATGACATCGGCGACATTCTGCGCGAATCCCTCGAACATGAGGGGCGCGCCCGCGACCTTTACGCCCAGCTCCTCGAATGCGTGGTCGGCCGTTCCGTCATGCTTGAGGAGTACGCCCGGCGAATGGTCGCCGAGGAGGAACTTCACGCCGGCGAGGTCGACAAGATGCTGCGCCAGCCGGGCACGCTCGCCGCATTTGGGGAGGCCTGAGCCAATGGACACAGCTCTGAGGACAGAAAAAGCAGCGGCCTCGACCCAGGGCCTGACGAGCCTGGCTAGGCTTGGTCCCGGGCGTCAGGCGATGATCAAGGTCGTCGGCCGGACATTGGATGGCCGTGCCGACGGCATGCTGGAGCGCCGTCTTCTCGAGATCGGCTTCGAGGAGGGCCGGGAAGTGGAAGTCAGGCATGTCTCGCCGTTCGGGGGCGACCCGATCGCGGTGCGTGTCGACAGGCTGAATATCGCCCTGCGCCGAGGAGAAGCCGCCTTCGTTCTGGTAGCGCCGCGACCGGACGAGCCTGTCGAGACGCCCGAGACATGAGTGCCGCAACCCTCCGCCTCGCCCTCGTCGGCGTCCCGAATTGCGGCAAGAGCGCATTGTTCAACGCCCTGACCGGGACCCGCCAGAAAACCGGCAACTATCCCGGCGTGACGGTTGAGCGCCGGTGGGGCCACTTCGTCACCGGCGACGGACGGCAGATCGACGTGGTCGACCTGCCCGGCACCTACAGCCTCGACCCGGCCAGCCCCGATCAGGAGGTGACCCGCGACGTTCTCCTGGGCCGGCAGGCCGGAGAAAGCAGCCCGGACGCCATCCTGTGCGTCGTCGATGCAACCAATCTGCGGGTCCACCTGCGCTTTGCTCTGGAACTGAAGCAACTCGGCTATCCGATCATCGTCGCCCTGAACATGATGGATCTCGCCAGGCATCATGGGATCGAGATCGATGTCGAACGCCTTGCGCGCGAGCTGGGCGCGCCGGTGGTGCCGACGGTCGCGGTGCGCAGAAGCGGGCTGGAGGAACTGCTGCGTCGGCTGCCGAGCGAACTCTTCGACATCGCCGTCCGCCCCACCGCGGCGATCGATGCGGGCCACAAGCCGAGGAGCGTCGAGGATGTCCGAGCCCTTCAGGAAGAGGCGCGGCGGATTGCGCGCGCCGCGCTGGTTCATGAAGGTGCATCCTTCCGCCTGACCAAGGCGATCGACGAGGTCGTTCTGCATCGCGTAGCCGGCCCGATTATTCTCTTCGGGCTGCTGTTCTTGATGTTCCAGGCGGTCTTCGCCTGGGCGGAAGTTCCGATGGACTGGATCGACAGCGGCGTCGTCTGGCTGCAGGCGGCGACGGTCTCCGCCCTGCCTGAAGGCTGGCTGGCCAGCCTGATCAGCGACGGCGTTCTCGCCGGGGTCGGCAGCGTCATTGTTTTCCTGCCGCAGATCCTGATCCTGTTCGCGTTCGTTCTCGTGCTCGAGCAGAGCGGCTATATGGTCCGCGCCGCGTTTCTGATGGACCGGCTGATGGCCGGCGTCGGTCTCAACGGCCGCGCGTTCATACCCCTCCTCTCCAGCTTCGCCTGCGCCATTCCCGGGATCATGGCCGCCCGGGCAATCGATACGCCGCGAGATCGCCTGACGACCATCCTGATCGCGCCGCTGATGACCTGCTCGGCGCGCTTGCCGGTCTACACGCTGATCATCGCCGCCTTCATCCCCAACACCACCGTCGGACCGGGGATCGGCTTGCAGGGGCTGGTCATGTTCGGGCTTTACCTGGCCGGCATCGTCAGCGCGCTCGGCGTCGCCGCCGTCCTCAAGCTGACCGTCACCAGGGGCCTGAGCCAGCCCTTCCTGATGGAGTTGCCGAAGTACCAGATACCGGTGCTGCGCGATGTTGCGCTGGGCCTGGTCGACCGCGCGCGCATCTTCCTGCGCCGCGCCGGCACCATCATCCTTATCAGCATGCTCGTGATCTGGGTATTGGCCAGCTTCCCGCCGCCGCCGCCGGACGCCACCGAAGCGGCCATCCGCTACAGCTTCGCCGGCACGATCGGCCGAGCGCTCAACGTTGTCTTCGCCCCGATCGGCTTCACCTGGGAAATCTCGATCGCGTTGATCCCGGGTCTGGCCGCGCGCGAGGTCGCCGTCGCGGCGCTCGGCACGGTCTATGCGCTGTCGGGCTCGGAGGATGCGGTCGTCGACAGCCTGGTGGCGACGCTGCAAGGCGCCTGGTCGCTGCCGACGGCGCTCGCCTTCCTCGCCTGGTATGTGTTCGCCCCGCAGTGTCTCTCGACACTGGCGGTCGCCAAGCGCGAAACGAATTCCTGGCGCTGGCCGCTCTTCATGTTCGGATACCTGTTCGCCCTCGCCTACATCGCCGCGGGCGCGACCTACTGGATCGCGAAATTCGTCACATGAAAACGCGGCCGGACCGCGATCCGCGGTGATGCGGCCGCGGGAGGTGCGAGCGAGCGAAACGTTCTCGGCCGGGTCGTCGTCGGCCCGGCCTGAAACTTCACCGCTCTACTCGAAATTGGGGGGACCCGGCGTCTTGGCGGATCCCCGGGTCCCCCCGTGAACGATCGGCACCATTCACACAGACGAGGTCTGCAATGAAGAAGGTTGAGAGCGGAACACGCAATGTCAATGCGGGTGCGACGGGATCGGAGGCGCCAGAGAGCCGCCTGGCGGGCGCCGCCGCCTTTTTCGCGGCGCTTCTGCTCCCCGTAGCCGTCTGCGCGCAGGACACGAAGTCGCAAGCTCCGGCGCCGCCGCCGGGCGCCGTCGATGCCGGAGAGAACGAGAACGAGACGACGGAAGCGGAAAGCGACGACTGGCTGCCGGGGGAGGTCACCGGCAGCGTCGCCCTGACCTCGAACTACGTCGATCGCGGCCTTACCAATTCCTCCAACGATCCCGCCATCCAGGGCTCTCTCGATTATGCCGTACCCACGGGTATCGGCGACACGAAGGGCTATGTCGGGTTCTGGTCCTCCAGCGTCGATCTGGAGGGCGACAACAGTACCGCCCACGTCGAGATCGATGCGATGTTCGGCCTTCGCGGCGAGGTCGGCGATTTCGGCTGGGACGTGGGCGGCACCTATCTTTACTATCCCGGCACCCGCAGCGCCGACAATTTCAACTACTGGGAGATCCCGGTGGTCCTGACCTACCAGGCGACCGAGCAACTAGGCCTGGAGGTGGTCAACATTTTCGCCTGGGAGAACCAGTTCGACACCGGGCTCGCCAATTACGTCACCGGCAATGTCTACTACGACATCCCGGTGCCGTATGTCGGCCTGCAGCTCTTCACCGGCGTCGGCTACCAGTACATCGAGGACGACTACAACGGCATCGACTGGCGCCTCGGCGCCACCGTCACCGTCAAGGGCGTCGACCTGTCGGTCGCCTATACCGACACCAACTACCGCGCCCGCGACATCGGCAACAACCAGGGCGACGCCAAGGTCGTGTTCGCGGTCGGGATGGACTTCTGACAGCGGGCCAAAAGCGTCAGTTGCTCAGACCGGAAGAGGCATTGGCGTCCGGCCCCGGCGAGACGGTGTTCCATCGTCGAGGTCGGACGCTTCGCCCGGGTTGACTCGATCCGCCTGCCGGTTCATGCACGGGGCATGCGGCTGCTTTTTCTTCCGGCACGATGACGCGAGGACGCCCCCTGCCACCGAGGTCTGCGCTCGTTGCCCTGGTCGTCGCCCTGGCGCTGGGCCTCGCCGCGTGCACGACGCCGAGGCGCATGTCCGACGGCGGCAACGACTTCATCTGGCCCGTGGACGGCGTCATTGTCTCCACCTACGGGCCGAAGCCCGACAATCGCTACAATGACGGGGTCAATATCGCCGCGCCCGCGGGCACGCCGATCCACGCCGCTGCCGACGGTGTCGTTATCTACACCGGCAACGAGTTGCGCAGCTTCGGCAACCTTATCCTGATCCGCCACGCCGCCGGCTGGTCGTCGACCTACGCCCATACCGAGGCGGTGAGGGTCAAGCGCAACCAGCGGGTCGCGAAGGGTGCCGTCATCGCCACTGTCGGGCAGAGCGGCAGCGTCCTCTGCCCGCAGCTTCACTTCGAACTTCGTCGCGATGCAAAAGCGGTCGATCCCCTCGCCCTGCTGCCGGATCGTCCGCGCGCGATGATGGCCGCCGCCGGCGCGCCGGGGGAGGCCGGCTGCCCCGCCGAAACGACCGGCCGGCCTGGGAGCTGAGAGCGGCGCCGAAGGGCGACCTCAGCCGCCATCAACCAGTCGGTAGAAGAAAATGGCGCTCATGGTCGCGCCGACGCCGATAACGACGCCGCGAACCGCACGCTCCGGCAGGGCGCGGGCCAGGGGCGCACCCAGGTAGCCGCCGGCGACCGCCGCCGCCATCATGATCAGCGCCTCCGGCCACGCGACCAGGCCGGCGGACGAGAAGGTCAGGACGGAAACGGCGGAAAGCACGAACGACAGGACGCTCTTCAGGCCGTTCATGGCGTGGATCTCGCGCAGACCCCAGAGGGCGAACAGCGCCAGCAGGACGATCCCGAGACCGCCGTTGAAGTAGCCGCCGTAGATCGCGACGGCGAGCGTCGAAGACGCGCAGCCGGGGGCCACCATGCGGGAGCGTCGCCGCGCCCAGCGCTGGATCCGGTTGGAAAAAGCGAAGATCGCGGTCGCCCCTGCGAGGAGGAACGGAACGACCGCCGAAAAGGCCGCGTCCGACGAGACCAGGAGCAGGAGCGAGGCGGCGAGACCGCCGATCACGGTCAGCGCCGTGGCGCGGAGCAGCAGGCGGCGATCGAAGGCGCGGAGCTCGCGGCGGAAGCCGAGCGCGCCGCCGAGATAACCGGGGAAGACGGCGACGGAGCTCGTGGCGTTGGCCGCGACCGGCGGGATCCCGACGGAGACCAGCGCCGGGAAGGTCAGGAAGGTGCCGCCGCCCGCGACCGTGTTCAGCGCGCCGGCGAGGAAGGCGGCGCCGGCCAGCAGCGCGGCGGCGTCCATCGCTCTCTCCCGCCGCCTGCGGCGCCGTCGCCTACGCCGCCGAAGCCGGTGTCTCCTGATGGACCGAGACAATGGTCAACCGGTGCCGGCGGCCGTCGCGAGCGGTCCAGCCGATCGATTGGCCGGGCGACAGGCCGAGCAGCGCCGCGCCGATCGGGGTGAGGATCGAAACCCGGCCCTGCGCGATGTCGGCCTCTCCGGGGAAGACCAGCGTCACCGTCCGCCCGCCCTCGACATCGGATCGGTACTCCACCGTCGAACCCATCCGCACGACGTCCGCGCCAATACCGGCGTCTTCGACAATCCCGGCCCGGTCCAGCTCGTCAACGAGCTCTTCGGCAACCTCCGGGCTGCTCGACTGCGCCGCACTGGCCAGCCCCTGCAACCTGTCGTAGTCGCTCTGGCGCACGACGATCTTGGGTTTTTCCGTTGTCCTGGTCTTGCGTTCCATGTCCTCGTCGATCCTGCATCCGCCCCAACCGCTCAACCGCGAGCGGCGGTCGTCCGTTCCATTTCCATCTGGCGAATTCGAATTCCCGGATCCTGCCGCGGCCACCGGCGCCGCGGCCAATCAGCGCCGCCCGCGGCCACGCTCGTGATCGGGAAGAAAGGCGCGCCCCGCGACCCGGAGCGCACAGGCGCCGGGCCGGGGGGTCAGGATCCCGCGATGGGACAGACCCGGAACAGAAGCTTCACATGCGGCCCGCGGCAGATGATCATGGGCTCAATCGTGCGGCGGCATCATGGGGAAGTCAAGCGCGCGGCGGCGCCCCGCGTGGAGCATCGCGGGCGGCGACCGGGGCGAAAAAGAAAGGGGCCGGCGGTTTGCCGGCCCGAGGCGTGCTCTTGAGGGAAGGGAGAACTCCGGATGAAAAGCCATCCGTTGAGCAGTTTGCGTCGCGGGCCGCCCAAACACTGTGATGCGGATCACATTGCGTGAATTTTCTTGTCCGACATGGCCTGTCAGGAGATGTGAGGCGATGAGCGAGGATCCGCCCGCCGGCGCCGATCGAACCGCGGCGCCCGGCGCGCTCGTCGATGCGGCCGGTCGCGTCCACCAGCCCGCCGGCGCAAACGCGCGGATCGTCTCCCTGGTGCCGAGCATCACCGAGACCCTGTTCGCCCTCGATCTCGGACCCGTTGTCGTCGGGCGCACCGCCTTCTGCGTTCATCCACGAGGGCAGGTCGAGAGGGTGCAGAGCGTCGGCGGGACCAAGCGCATCAACGCCGCAAAGCTCCATGCCCTGGCGCCGACCCACGTCATCGTCAACATCGACGAGACGCCACGAGCCATGGCCGAGCAGTTGGCCGGCGCCGGCTACTGCGTCGTCGTCACCCACCCGGTGGAGGTCGACGACAACCGCGGGCTCTACCGCCTCCTCGGCGCCTTGTTCGGCCGCGAGGCTCAGGCGGACGATCTTCGCAGGCGCTTCGACGTTGCCGCGGCCAGCCTGGCTGCCGCGGCCTCGGCCCTGCCCGAGCGCCGGGTTCTCTACCTGATCTGGCAAGACCCGTGGATGACCGTCTCGCCCGCAACCTACATCGCGCGCCTGCTCGCCCGGGTGCATTGGCAGGTGATCGGGGGCGACGGCGTTGCCCGCTACCCGGAGGTCACCCTCGATGACCGCCTCCTCGACGCCACCGATCTGGTTCTGTTCAGCACCGAACCGTTCCCTTTCGCCGAACGCCACCTGCAGGCGTTCCGCGCCGCCCATCCGGCGCACGCTCACAAGGCCGTCCTCGTCGACGGCGAGATGACCTCGTGGTACGGCAGCCGCGCCATCGCCGGCCTGCGCTACCTGGCCGCCTTCGCCCGCGACCGTGCGGCCTGACAGACCGGCTCGCGCGGCTTCGAGAAGTTGAGATAAGACCGGCGGCTCGACTCCGGCCCCTCCGCCGCGTGAGCGCCATCGCCAACCACCTTCGATGAGGCTAAACTCCGCCCCGACTCTCATGGTGGACAGGGGACAGGTCCATGAAGGTTTCCAAGCTCTTGAAGTTGCACGGAATGCTCGTTCTTACGCTGCATCCGGAGATGACTTTGGCCCAGGCGGCGCGGCGCTTTGCGCAAACGGTCGGCGGCCGGAAGTTTTCGCTGGCGGTGGTCTGCGACGGCGAGGAGCATGTACTGGGCGTGATCTCGCTCGGCGATCTGAGCCATGCGCTGGGTCAGCACGAGGACAAGGCGGCAGGCATGCTCGTGCGTGACGCGATGAGCCGCGACGTCATCAGCTGCAGCCCCGACGACGACCTCGAAAGCGTCCTGCAGACGATGGCCGATCGCGGCATCCGCCATACGCCAGTGGTCGAGGGCGGGAAGCTCTCCGGCCTGATCGCTCGGCGCGACGCGCTCGAGTTTCTCTACAGCCAGACCGCGCTCGATGCGGAAAACCTGACGGAGTGGCTGTTCCGCTCCGACGCGCGCTACTGACCGGGCGGGGCGTGGGCCCGGAGTGGGCCCGGAGCGGGCCCGGCGGCGCGGCTGCGTCGTGAGCGCGGGGTGAGCTTCGGCGCCCGCCTCGGTTCGTTCTACGCCGCCTTCCTTGCCGTCTACGGGGTCCAGATCCCCTTCTGGCCGGTCTGGCTCGAGGGCAAGGGCCTGACCCCGACCGACATCGGCCTCATCGTCGCGGTCACCGTCGGCGCCCGGATGATCGGCAATCCGCTCGCCGCCCATATCGCCGATCGCAGCGGCGAGCGGCGCCGGCCGATGCTGGCCCTGTCGGCGCTCTCCCTTGCCGCCTACGGCCTCTTCGCCTTCACCGACGGCTTCTGGACAATCCTCGCGGTCAGCGTTCTCTCGTCGATGCTGTTTCCGCCGATGATGGCTCTTGGCGAAAGCCTGACCATGAGCGGCGTGGCTCGCATCGGCATCGACTACGGGCGGGTACGCCTGTGGGGGTCGCTCAGCTTCATCGTGACCGCGACCCTGTCCGGGCATGTCCTCGTCGAAGCGCCGCCCCAGGCGATTTTGTGGCTGGTGCTGGCCACGGTCGCTCTGACCGGCGCCGCCTGCCTCATCCTTCCCGATCTCCGCAGCGACGCCGCGCCCGTCGCCGCGGGGCTGCCGATCGCCCTGGTCATGGCCGATCGCCGGCTCCTGCTGATGCTGGCCGCCGCCGGATTGATCCAGGGCAGCCACGCGGTCTACTACGCCTTCGGCACGTTGCACTGGGAGGCGGCAGGCTACGGCGACGACGTCATCGGCCTGCTCTGGGCGCTGGGCGTGGTCTGCGAAATCGTGCTGTTCGCGTTCGGCCGGGCCCTTTTGTGCCGTGTCGACGCCCCGCGCCTGCTGGCCCTGGCGGGAGGGCTGGCGGCCGTACGGTGGCTGACGCTCGGCGCGACGACGGTCCTGCCGGCGGTCATCGCCGCGCAAAGCCTGCATGCCTTCTCCTACGCGGCCGCGCACCTGGCGGCGATCCACATCATCGCCGCGAGCGTGGCGCCGGGACTGTCGGCGACGGCGCAGAGCCTTTACGCCGCCCTGGTCATGGGGTTCGCCCTCGGGGTCATGCTGCTGGTCTCGGGCCCGCTCTACCAGGCCATCGCCGGCGGCGCCTACTTCGCCATGGCCGCCGCCGCATCAGCCGGCGGCCTCGCCGCGGCGGTGCTGGCAAGCCGGAAATGAGACCGGAAGGGGGATGCAGGTCGAGCCTAGGCGTTCCACGGGTCGACAAGTGCAATCCCGAAGGTCTCGAAGTGACGGAGATTGCGCGTTGCAAGCGTTGCCTTCTGCGCCGCGGCGATGCCGGCAATCAGGAGGTCGCGTATCTCGGTCGTTCGCCCCTCTCGCCGGCAGTCGGCCGCCATCGCTGCCGCAGCGCCTGCTGCCGCATGATCGAACGGCATCACCCGACCGCCGAGCACATCATTTATGGCTTCGGCAAACGCCGCCTCCAAGAGCGTCCGGCGTCGGCCGGCGCTTAAGATTTTCAGGCCGAAGCCGACCTCGAAGAGCGTGACCGTCGTGGTCCAGACCGTGTCCGGTCGCAGGGTGTCGAGCCAATGTTCGACGGCCGACTCGTTCGCCAAGCGCATCATCGCGGATACGACGTTGGTGTCGAGAAGGATCATTCGACATCGGCCGGCGCGGCGGGGTAACCGCGCCACTCTGGGATGTCCTCGTCGAGGCCGATGGCCTCGAACAGCATGCGCCAGCGCCGACCGAGCGGAACCTCCGCCTCGGGCTTGCCGATCACGGCATTGCGCAGAATCTGGCGCACCTCCTCTTCGGTGCTTCGACCATGTCGCCGGGCCAGAGCCCGCAACTTGATCTTTACGTCGTCTTCGAGGTTGCGGACAACGAGCTGAGCCACTAGAGCCTCCGTACGCAAATGATATCATGATATCGTTGGAGGCCAGCCTTACGCAAACGGAAAAAAGGCTGCTGAGCCCGTCCTGCGGCCTTCAAGACCCTCCCGGCTCGGCGCCGATTGCGCGCTCAAAGCCCGCCTGCAGCGCCCGGAGGGCCCTCCCTCCGGCAGCGGTTGTCGCCGAGCACTCTGCCGCTGTAAAACATGATCGCGGCCGCGCCGAAGGTTCGATTTGCGCGATCCACCGCCCGCTTTTCTGTCCTGTGTCTCCCGTTACCGGCCGCCCGCTGCAGCGGCGCGCCGGTGGCACCGCCCAAGCGAACGGTCGTCATGGTTCTCGAAATCGAAGTTTTCGGCACGACGACGATCGCCATGTGCGTGTTCTTCCTCGGCTACGCACTCGTTCGACGCTTCGCCGTGCTCCGCGACTACGCGATCCCCGAACCGATCGTCGGCGGTTTCGCCTTTGCCATCCTGATCGCGGTCCTCTACTGGTTGACCGACGTCAAGATCATTTTCGATCATCTCCGGCGAGACGTCCTGCTGGTTTACTTCTTCGCCGCGCTCGGCATGCGTACCAATATTCGCGAAGTCATCTCGTACGGGCGACCGCTGTTCATTCTGGTCGCCCTCGCCAGCGTATTCATCCTCCTCCAGAACCTCGTCGGCATCACCATCGCCGATGGGTTCGGCCTGTCGCCGGCACATGGGATCATTACCGGGTCGATGGCCCTGATCGGGCGGTCCGGAACCACCATCGCCTGGGCGCCCTTCTTTCAAACCCGCTTCGACCTCGAACACGTCTCGCGGCTCGGCCTTGCCGCGAATATGAGCGGCCTGATCGCCGCATGCGCCCTCGGCGGCCCGCTCGCCCGCGTCTTGATCCGCCGCCACGGCCTCGCTTCGCCTCGCGCTTCGGCAATCATCGATGTGGATGCGCCGGCCGAGGCAGAGACGTCGATACTCGACCACCATGCCTTCCTGCTGGCGCTGTTGCGCCTGCACATCGCCATCATCATCGGCGAAGTGCTCGGCAAAGGTCTGCTCGCGCTGGGCATTCACATGCCGCTCTACGTGACCTGCCTGCTGGCGGGCATCCTGCTCGGCAACGCCAAATTCCGGCTCGCACCAAGCGTCGATTGGCCGAAGAGCGATGCCTGGCTGACCCTGATCGCCTACATCAGCCTCGGGCTGTTCTACACCATGACTATTATGAACCTGCAGTTGTGGACTGCGGGCGCTTTCTTCTCCTTCATAACGGTCAACATCGTCGTTCAGGCGGCTCTGGCCGCCGCATTCTCCTACGCGGTCGTCTTCCGTGCCCTGGGGCGCAGCTACGACGCCGCCATTATCTCTGCCGGCTTTGTCGGCATCGCTCTGGGCTCGACGGCAACGACCCTGGCGATCATGACCGCGGTGTGCAGCAAGTACGGCCGCTCTCACGCCCCATTCGTCATCGTGCCCCTGGCCTGCGGTATCTTCATCGATATCATCAACTCGGCGTTGATCGCCCTGTTTGCGGCGCTCGTCGCCTAGCCTCCGACGCTTCGCGTCTGCCGGTGGCGAACGCACGCCGGCCGGCAGTTGCACCGGCGCCGCCGCAGCGTCGACA
Source organism: Rhodospirillales bacterium (assembly GCA_016793925.1). Lineage (GTDB taxonomy): Bacteria > Pseudomonadota > Alphaproteobacteria > Rhodospirillales > Defluviicoccaceae > JAEULH01. The sequence goes on from JAEULH010000043.1 coordinate 34,979, forward strand.
CAACGGTTTGGCGTGGCCGCCGCCGCTGGTTTCGTTCGCTTCGCAACCCTATGATGCCACGAATGGAAAGCTTGAAATGCGCGGGCAGGCAAGGAGCGAGAGAGCAACCTCGCGCCCGCTGGACGCGGGCCGTCATCATCGCACTGGTCTGCCTTTCGACGACGGCGGGGTGCGCCGGCGGCGACGGGGCGGGCAGCGAAATCGCCGGCTTCGCGGCCGGCAGCGCCGCCGGGCTGTTGACGGCCAATCCCTTTATCGCCGTCGCGACCGGCATGGCCACACGCTTTGGCGCCAGCGAGGCCGGCGCCTACCTGGACCGACGCCGGCAGGCGGAGATCCACAAGGCAATCGCGACGTCGGCCGGCGCGGCCGACGAGGACCAGATCGTTGACTGGTCGGTGGAGATCGATTTTCCGCCAGGACATGCTCACGGGCAGGTGCAAACGACGCGCAGCCTGAACGGCCAGATCGCCTGCCGGGAGGTGCTCTACAGCGTGAAGAGCAGCGGCGAGGCGAGCTTCTTCGTTGGCGTGATCTGCCGCCACTCGGACGGCGAGTGGCGCTGGGCGGTCTCGGAGCCGACAGCCCAGCGCTGGTAGGTACGGCGCTGCCGGCGGTAGCCGGCGGTTTTCGACCTCGTCATCGACCGTCGCGAACCCGACGGGTCGACCGCGACGCGGCGCTTCAGCCGATGACCGTAGCAGCGCCCTCTTCATGAAGCGCCATTTGCGCTCCCGGGGGCGCTGTGCTACCTAGTTATGAGAATTATTGGCGGCTGGTTCGGTCAAGAGTTGGGCAACAGCCCTGCCGGGAAAATGATGCGTATTCTCGATATCGACAAGATTCGTGAAGCCGGCCTCGGTTCAGATCCATGCGAGTACATGGTTGTCCCCCGCTTCATCCGCCCCGAGATGCTTGAACCGATCAATCGAGATTTTCCCGACATCGACGACCCCGGGAACTACCCGCCCGAGTCGCTCAGGTTCGGGCCGGTTTTCGGAGAGATGCTGGATGAACTGGGAAGCGATGAACTGAAAGAGGTAATCGCCGATAAGTTCTCGATGAACCTCAGTGGCTTTCCGCTGCAGCTCACCGTGCGCAAATACTGCGAGGAATCGGACGGCAATGTGCACAACGATTCCAAGCTGAAAGTCATCACGGCGCTCATCTACTTCGACCCGGTCTGGACGGCTGCGGGGGGCCGCCTTCGTCTCGTTCGCAATCCGCAGAACATCGACGACTACGGCGCAGAGGTCGAGCCGGCCGGCGGCAACCTCCTGATTTTCAAGAGGTCCGAACGGTCATACCACGGGTTCAAGCCCTACGCCGGGGAGCGGCGGTCGCTGCAGATGTATTACGTCCGCCCGAAGCGGGCTGCGCCGACCCAGGACAAGCGGCTCAGTTTGAAAAAGCGGCTGAAGCGCGTGCTCAAGGTGCGCCCGCGGTGACGGCAGGGCCACGCTGCAGCGCGGCGCGGCATCATCGAAGGAAGCCTGCGACGGAGCCCGAGCCATGATCACGGCCTACAGCCGCATGAACGGCGCCATCTCTGCCGGGCCGCTTCCCGCCGCCGCGGCTTCGCCGCCGACAGGCATGGTCTGGATCGACGTTCTGGAACCGACGCCGGAGGAGAAAGCGCGGGTCGGCGCGATAACCGGGATCGCCATCCCGACGCCCGAGCAGATGCACGAAATCGAACCGTCAAGCCGGCTGTATGAAGCGGAGGGTGCCCTGTTCATGACGGCGAGCGTGCTCCACCGGTCGGACAGCGAAGAGGCGGAAACGCGGGCGATGACCTTCGTCATTGTCGGCGGGCTCATGGTCTCGATCCGCTACTCGACGCCGCACTCCTTCGAGACCTTCCGCGCCCGCGTTCTCCAGCACCCTCCTCTCATCGAAAGCGCCGAGTCGACGCTGGTCGGCCTGCTCGACGCGATGATCGACCGCATCGCCGACGCGTTGGAGATCGTCGACGCAAACGTGAACAGGATGGCCAAGTCGATCCTCTCGCTCGGCAAGAGCGAGGCCCGGCCGTCCAAGGATCACCGGGACGAGCTTCGCCAGATCGGGCAGAACCAGGTGCGCTGCTCCAAGGCCGACGAAAGTCTCATCAGTCTGGCCCGCGTTCTCAGCTTCTTTGACAGCAACATGCGCCAGAACGGCGCCAAGCATATCCGGATTCGAATCAAGAGCCTGCAGCGCGACGTCCAGTCTCTGTCCGGTTACGCGTCGCGGCTCTCCGAGCGGCTCGAATTTCTCCTCGAAGCGACGCTCGGCGCGATCAACATCGAGCAGACGAACATCATCAAGTTGTTCTCGGTCGTCGCCGTGGTGTTCATGCCGCCGACGCTCATCGCGAGCATCTATGGGATGAACTACGACATCATGCCGGAGTTACACTGGCCCTGGGGCTACCCGCTGGCGCTGACGATGATGGTCATCTCGGCAATCCTTCCCTACGCCCTGTTCAAGTACCGGGGCTGGCTGTAGGGAGCGGTGCCGCCCCGCCGCAGGCCGGCGTGCCGCGCTGCGCGAACTTGTCCCTGCTAGCAGTTCCCGCTCCTGGCGGATATGTCCGGACGACCGACATCATCGGAGCGTTCGACGCTTGCCGTCATTCGCGCAAGCTTCTTGCTCAAGATGCGCATGACGTTAAGGGCGACATCCGGGCTCTCGCTGACGATACGCAGGAAGACCTCGGCATCGATCTTCAGCACCTTGAGCGTGCCCACGGCGCGGACCGTTGCCGTGCGCGGCTCGTTGAGGAAGGCTGCGAGCTCTCCAACCAGCCAGTTCTTTCCGAAAACCCCGATGCGCACGTCTTGCTGGTCCACGTTGACGAGAATTTCGGCCTCGCCGGCCTCTATGATGTAGACGGCATCGGCGGCATCGCCCTCGAAGATGAGCGTCTCGCCGTCGGCCAGGGTGACGGTGGAGCTCGAGAACGCAAGCAGCTTGAGCTTACCGGGATCCAGGCCGGCAAACAGCGGGACTGCGCGCAACAACGCGACGAGATCCGAATACTGGGCCACGGTTCTCCTCTCCTCCCATGCCGCGTTGCGCAGCCAAATTATCCCAGATGACCTGCGTCAACTCCCTGCCGGAGATGACATCACGCTGCCCTCCAGCACCGCGTCCGGCATCGCCTGCGCGACGACGCGGCCGTTCTCCATCATGATCACGCGGTCGAAGCCGGCGGCGTCGCCGATCTCCGGCAGCACCCAGAGCAAACCGCGCCCGTTGCACGCCGTCAGCAGCGCTTCGCGCATCGCCGCCCGCCCCGCCGGATCGAGCACCGCCGTCGCCTGGTCGATGATCATCAAATCCGGGCATTTCAACACGGCGCGTGCGATCGCCAACTTCTGACGCTGCGCGATCGAGAGCCGGCCGCCGCCGATCCCGATCTCGAAATCAAGGCCGACGTCGATCAGGGTCGGACGCAGCCCGAGGCTGTCGACGACGTCGAGGACAAGGGCGGTCAGCCGTTCGTGCGCGCGCGGACGATCGAGGTCGGGCTTCCCGAACAGGATATTGTCGAGCACGGAGGCTGGCGGGTTGTACTGGTCGGCGACGAAGAAAGCGACCGCGTCGCGATAGGCCTCCGGCAAGCCGTCTGCGAACGCGCGGCGCGCCTCAAGAAGCTTCGCTTGCGCCTCGGCGTCGAGAAGGCCCAGACGATGGCGCTCGGTGATCAGCTTGAACGGCAGGGCCATGAAAAGCGACCTGTCGTCCTCGCTCAGCGCCTTCGTCTCAAGGGAATCCACGCGCCGGAGAGCGGCCTCGTACGCAGGCAGGTCGTCGGCGCTGATGAAGCTGAAGCGGGCGAAGAAGTCATGACCGGATGACAATTCCTGGAACACTTCGGTCATGATCCGAGCGGTCCGGATGCCGACGTCGAGAAACTGCTCCCGGATCCCGACCGTGTCGAGGACGCTCAGCATGTAATCGTTTTCGGCGATGTGGGCGAGGCTGAACGTGGGGCCGACCGGCGTGCCGAAGAGGATGTTTTCGGCCACGGACATCTGACCGTTGTAGACATCGCGGTCGAACGGCACGACCAGCCCCTCGTATTCCGGCTCGGCGAGCTTGCTGCGGAGCTCAGCCCGCGCTTCCAGCACCCGCTGCGCGAGGTTGGGGCAATCGGACTCGGACACGGCGCCCTGCAGGCCCAGGCCAAGCACGTCGCGCTCCATGTCGACGGTGGCAAGGGCCGCGGCCACATTTTCGCTCAGCGCGGAGGGGCCGGAAATGTTGAGCGCGCCGATGTCGATCCACACCGCGGCGACGTCGCTCGCGGTATTGCCGGCGGCGAGGGCCTCGGTGATGTATTTGTCCTGCTCCGCCTTCTCCTCGTCGTCTACCGGCGCCGACTCCAGCGGCCGATGCTTCAGCCCGTAAAGCAGGTTGTCGCGAATGTTCCCGCTGAAAAGTGCGACGCTCTGGCCGACGTATCCGATCCGCTGGCCGGTCACCGCCTGGGACAGCGTCGCCAGGCTGCTCTCGCCGAAGCGGATGCTGCCGCCGGTCGGCGCAACCAGTCGCGCGACGAGCTTGGCGACGATATCGGCGCCGGAGCCGGCGGTACCGACCAGCGCCACGCGCTCACCCAGATCGAATTGAAAGCTGACGCCGTCGAGCGTCTTGATCCCGCCCTCTTCCTCGAGGATCAGGTTGCTGCAGACGACAGGTCCGGACAGGTGCGGGATGTCTCCCTGCGGCGGATCCTGCAGATTTGCGGCAAGCATTCCGGCCGGGTCGAATTGTTCGACGATCTGGTCGTACTTGACCCGGGTATCCTCCTTTTGCTGGTACCAGGAAAGAAGTTCTTTCCACGGGTCCGACATGTCCTTGTAGGCTGCAAGCACCGCGACCAGGGCGCCGATCGTCAGCTCGCCGTTGATCACAAGGTATCCACCGAACAGGTAGAAGAAGAAAGGAGTAAGCTGGCCAAGGAAGGTATTCAGGAACTTTATGAAAAACTTCTTTCGATAAATGTCATAGCGCAGCCAATAGATTACTCCCAGCCAGCGGGAAATATCGGCCCTCTCCCACTCAGCCGTCCCGTTGGCGTGCACTTCCTCTACGCCCGTTACGACTTCGCCGATCCTCTCGGAAAGCTTGCGCACCGTGCGGACGCGCTGCTTGGACAAGGCGTTGACTTGCCGCTGCAACTTCGGGATGAGGTACATCTGCAGCGGGTACAGGGCCAGGGCTGCGGCGCCGAGGATCGGGTCCTGAACCAGCATGAAGGCGATGCTCGTGACCAGAGTCCGCCCTTCGAAGGCGGGGACGGCGAGCGAGTCGCCGACAAAGCCGCCGACCGGCTCGACTTCGGCGGTGATCATGGCGATCAGTTCGCCCTGCGATGCCCGGCGAAAGTGCGGAATAGGAAAGCGCAGGATCCGCGTAAACATCTGATACCGCAGCCGGCGGAGCATGCGTTCGCTGACCTGCCCCTTGTAGACATTAATATAGTACTTGAAGCTGCCGTTGATCACGACCAGGCCGAGAAAAACAAAAGAGAGCGCGGCCAGGTACTGGATCTGGCCAAGCTCCACCCCCCAGTACGTCTTGGGAAAATCCTGGGAACCGATAGCCTTGTTGATGATGAGCTTTGGAAGCTCGAGGGAGAGGTAGAGCGTCGGGAAGGAAAATGCGGTCAGCGTCAGGAGCCAGACCTGTTGGCGCCAGCTATAGCGGAAAATGAACTTGAAGAGCGTCGGCTCCATCTCGCCATTGTCGGCTGCGGGAGCGTCGGAAGGGCTCGGCTGGGACGTCCTCATCATGCCCCGATCATGCCCCGGTCAGGCCACCGCGGGGCGCGCTGGCGCTTCGGCAGCGCCGCCGCCAGACCGCGCGACGTCAACGACCTCGACAAGGTCGCAGGCGAGGTGCGCCGCCGGCAGGTCGAGCGCGTAGCCGCCGCCGGCGCATGGAGAGAACATCAAGTCATCCAGAACCTGGCCGAGCGGTCCGTTGCGTCCGCTCGGACGAAAGTTGATCCATAACGACGCCGCGGCGGATCCGCGTTCCGACGTCGCCAGGTAGTGAAAAAAGGCACGCTCGAGCCGCCGCCCCTGCATACGGCACGATAGCACGAATTCCTCGATGCGGATCCGCCGCGCACGCCCGGAGCCGGTCGGCCTCGGCTCTTCGTCGATGCGAACCAGCGCAAAACCGACGAGGCCGTAGTCGCCATGGACGTCGCCGCAGCGCAGGACGAACTTTTCGAGCATCGGCTCGGCGAGAAAGGCGGCACACGCATCCTCTCCATGCTTCGTTCCCGACGCGTTGAGCTGGTTGGTGCGCTGCACCAGTTCGACGACGCGCGCGCTATCTTCCGGCCGGCATGGCGCGATCTCAAGGCGCAATCGGCACGCGCGCAGGAAGGCGTCCTCGTCGCCGGCAAAGCGCCGCTTGACGGCCGCCCGTGCGGCGGCCTCCCGGTAAAGCCGGCGGCGGTCGCGGGACACATCGCTGGCGCCGCCGCGAAGCCGCGGATGGTCCGGCAGCGCCGTCAGATCGGCAGCATCGAAGCAGGCGACCGAAGGCAGGGCCGCGGCAACCTCGGCCCGCTCGAAGGCGCTGTCGTCGACAAAGGCGAAGGTGTCGAGACCGAGATTGAGCTCCGCGGCGATTTCTGCAATGCCCTGGCTCTTCGCTCGCCAGTCGATTTTCGTCGCGACGAACATCCCGTCGAGACCGAAGTCGCGCAGACGATCGAGCGCCGGGCCGCGGTCGTTTTTGCTGGCAATGGCAAGGAGGATGCCGCGTCTGTCGAGCGACTCCAGAACCCGGCGCGTCGGCGGCGCAACCTCCGTCCCGCCGGCTTCGAGCAAAGTCCCCCGCCACAGAGTGTTGTCGAGGTCGAAGACGACGCACTTGATCGCCGGCGGCTCGGCAACGACAAGGGACGGCCCAGCCGTGGCGGCGGGCGGCGGCCGCCACGTGACGAAATCCAGGGCAAGGACGACCAGGCGCGGCGTCGCTTCGCCGATCGGCGCGAACGAAAGCTTGAACGGCAAGCCGGACTCGCTGACAGCCGCGAATGCGGCGCGGGGGATGATGCGGCGGCCGTGCCCCGGCTCAAGGTGGACGACGGCGCGAAACGGCGGCGCCCGACGCGCCGCCGCGGCGTCCACGAGATCGGCGGCGATGCGCATTTCCAGCTCCATGGACACAGGCGCCGGCTCCGGATTGTACACCTCGATCAGGAAGGCATCCGGCCGGAGCGCCGCCCGGCGGCCACGGTCGCCTGCCTCCTGGCCGACGCGGCGGTGCAGCCGACGCGCCCGCCGGTCGAGATCCCGGCTCGGGTCGGACCACACGTTGGGATGGCCCAAGGCGCCCCCGATCCGCCCGAGGATCCGCCTCAACGGCGTTGTCAGGTCCAGCAGCCGCTCCTTCCGGATGACGGCGCCCAGCGGCTCCATCCAGGTGTTGCCGTTGGCTTTCAACTTGCCCCAGCGGCCGAAGGCCAGCTCGGCGCCGTAGCCTCGCATCCCGTCGAAGCGGGTGTTGCGGAACAAGCCGAAGGCGAAGCGGCGACAGCGGCCGTCGGCGCGCGACCGATAGAGCGCGCAAGAGGCGTAGCACGCCGGCGCCGCGCATTCGACGCAGTGCTCGCTCCAAAACAGGAAAGACGCCGCAACGACATCGCCGGCGGGGGGCGGCAGGCCGCCTTGCGGGCAGAGCTCCGCAGGCAGTTGCGCATGCGAGCGCCGGTCGTAGGCGTGGAATTCGAACATATTGCGCCGCGACTCTGTGACCGCGATCTTGCCGTCGGCCCGGAGGCCATACTAGCGGCTGACTTTCGCGAAATCACGCGGCCTCCGCGAGGACCGCAATCGCGGCTTTGCCGAACAACCCGGGGCAGGTAAAGTCCGCGCCGGCGGCGACAAGCGCGACG